>CALIOE010000078.1 GCA_938044775.1 uncultured Rhizobiaceae group bacterium | reverse complement strand
GAAATGTCCTGCAAAAGAAAAAGCGCGCCGATCATTTTTGGCTTCGTCAGAGGCTCCAGCCTGCGTCCGATGGCAGCGGAATAAAGCACCAGCCGGAAATTGACGGCGAAGATCGCCAGGGCAACCACCCAGATCGGGTTTCCAACAGAGTGCAACTCCCACATGACGACCTGGCTGGCTCCGGCAAAGAAAATGATGCTTTGCAGAACAGCTTCCAGAACGGAGGCGCCGCTGTTGACCGCCAGCGTTCCAACAATCATTCCAAAAGGCACGACAGACAGAAGGAATGGCAAACTGTGCTGCACCCCCTCTCGAAACTCTGTTACATGCTCTCTCTCGGGGGCTGACTGGGGCTGGTTCATCAGCGTCCAACCAGTTTAAACCAACCGTCTTCATCGATCACATCGACGTCCAGACTTTCAGCCTTCTTCAGCTTGGAACCGGCCCCGGGTCCGGCAACCACCAGGTCAGTCCTGGCGCTGACCGACCCGGAAACTTTGGCGCCAAGACGTTCCGCCATGGCCTTGGCCTCATCGCGCGTCATTTGTTCCAGTGATCCGGTGAACACAATAGTCTTTCCGGCGACCGGCGAATCTGAAGACGCCTGCTCGGCCGGAATTGTTGTCACATGCACCAACAACTCGTCCGTCACAGTCCGGTTATGGGGCTCTGCAAAAAACTGAACGACGGCACGTGCTGCCGTTTCGCCAATTCCGTCAATATTGGTCAGTTCCTCCCAGGCATCGCTGTCAAACGACGCAGCGCCATCCATCGCAGCCATGAAGGCCTCTATTGTGTGGTAGTGGCGGGCGAGCAGTTTTGCATTGCCCTCTCCCACGTGGCGAATGCCGAGCGCAAAGATAAAGCGATGCAAGTCGACGGTCCGCCGCGCATCGATTGAATCAAACAGATTGGCCGCGCTGGTATCCCCAAAGCCATCGCGGTTTTTCAGCCGCGTGAGCGAGCGTTCATCGCGTTCCTTCAAGGTAAATATATCGGCGGCATTGGCGATGAGCCCCCATTCGTAGAAAGCCTCTGCCTGTTTGTCGCCCAACCCGTCAATGTCAAACGCATTGCGCGAGACAAAGTGTTTGAGCCCTTCAACGGCCTGAGCCGGACAAACCAATCCGCCCGTGCAGCGACGAACACTGTCCGGGCGACCTGTTTTGGCGTTAACCTCACGAACGGCAGCGCTGCCACAGGCCGGGCAAATCTCGGGAAACACGAAGGCCTGGCTATCTGCGGGACGTTTGGACAGGTCAACATCCATGACCTTTGGGATCACATCTCCTGCCCGGTAGATCGTCACGGTATCACCAACACGCAAATCCCTCCCCTCACGGATCGGTTCGCCGTTTGAGCCAATGCCGGCGATGTAGTCCTCGTTGTGCAGGGTCGCGTTGGAAACGACGACGCCGCCGACGGTGACGGGCTCCAGACGGGCAACGGGTGACAGAGCCCCGGTTCGACCGACCTGTATCTCGATCTCCTTCAGCAGGGTAGTGGCGAGCTCAGCCGGAAACTTGTGGGCGATGGCCCAGCGCGGACTGCGGGACACAAAGCCCAGTCGCCGCTGCAAATCCAGATCGTCAACCTTGTAAACGACACCATCAATATCGTAATCCAGGCTGGCCCGCTGTTGTTCGATTATACGGTATTGACCAATCAGCCCTTCGACTGTGTCATACCGTCCCATCAAAGGATTGATAGCGAAGCCCCAGTCTTCAAACAGGTTGACCATGTTAAACTGGCTCGCGCCAGGCATGTCCGACATGGCACCCCATGCATAGGCAAAGAACCTGAGCGGCCGGCTGGCTGTTATGTTGCTGTCGAGCTGACGCAGAGAGCCAGCAGCCGTATTCCTCGGATTGACATAGGTTGGCTTGCCCTCTGCCTCCATTCGATCATTGAGGGCCTGAAAATCTTTCTTTCCCAGATAGACCTCTCCACGAATTTCGACAACATCAGGCAAGCCAACACCATTCAGCTTGTGCGGAATTTCGCTGATCGTCCGAGCATTGGCAGTGACATTTTCACCAACTGTTCCGTCGCCACGGGTTGCGGCAGAAACCAGCTCCCCTTGTTCATAGCGCAGCGCCAGCGATAGCCCGTCAATTTTTGGTTCGGCGGTCAGCTGCAAAGGTTTGTCGTCCGGCCATTTCAGAAACCGTCTGACCCGATTAACAAAATCGGTCACATCATCGTCGCTAAATGCGTTGTCGAGCGACAACATCGGTACTTCGTGGGTGATTTTCTCAAACTTGCTCTGCACCGAAGAGCCAACCTTGCGAGAGGGCGAATCCGGACGAACCAACGCAGGAAAGAGCTCCTCAAGTTCTCGGTTCCGGCCGCGTAAGGCGTCGTATTCGGCGTCTGAAATCACCGGCGCATCGTCGCCATGGTAGCGGCTGTCATGTTCGGCTATCACGCGGGCAAGACGTTCAAGCTCGGCAGCCGCCTGCTGCTCGTTCAGTTCTTCGAGGTCGTCCATTGTCAGTCGATCCAGTCGGGATGAGGCATGTCATGAGCCAGCATTTGAGCAGCTGCACGCCGTTGCACAAAAGAAAACTTCATCGCCAATGGCAAGATGTGATCAAGCGCAAAACGCCGAAGGGCAGTTCGGCGGCTGATTATCTTCGTCATCGCCCGGGTCTGGGATATAATCATCCGGGCAACTGGCAGGCGATAGTCCTCGTACTCCTCCTGCCTTGCTTCGCAAATCAGCCACGCCAGCCAGGCAGCATCACCGATTCCGGTATTCATCCCTCTCCCCCCGACGGGAGAATGCACATGGGCAGCATCGCCAGCAAGAAAGGCGCGGCCCTTCTGGAGCTTGACGGCGTGGCGAAAGGTGATCGAGAAATCGGACTTCCAGCCAGTTGAACCAATGAGCGGAGCGACGTCCGGATGCTGCTCGACATCGGGGAACGACCCGATCAGCCGAACAGATCCGTCCGGGAGCGGCAGACGGGCAACAACACCCTCTGCAATAGCGTTTACCATGGCCACGCCCTTTGGGTCCGGCTGCTTCAGCACCACGTCCGCCAGCGAAAAGGTCGCCGGGAACCGGTCACCCTCAAATGCGATGCCGAGCTTTTCGCGGACGACAGAATGGACGCCATCGCAACCGGCAACAAACCGGCCTGGGATTTCCTCCACGTCTCCCCCCTGATTGACGCTCAACAAGGGGCGTTCTCCGACATCAGTGAGGCCGCTGACTTCGCTGTTCCATTCCGGTTCAACGCCGAATTCCTCGAGAGCGGCAATCAGGATTCTTTCGGTTTGTCCCTGCGGGAGCGACAGCAAAAACGGAAACTTTCCTCCGCCCTTCGCAATTTCGATTGCGAAACGCGGTAAGGCATCCCGGCTAACCCGGGCCTCTTTGATCGTCAGCCCGGCTTCAAGCAGGCGTGTTGTCACCCCGGATGGCTCAAGAAGCACAAGCGAGGGTGGCAGGATGCCAAGTGCTCTCGATTGCTCGACGGGGCGGGGACCAGGACTCCTGTCAAAAATCCGCACGGTCTTGCCACGCCGGGCCAGTTCCAGTGCCAGCGTCAGACCGGTCGGTCCGGCTCCGGCTATCAGACAATCGGGAATTTCGCTTGTTGACAAAGGCATCTGCTAGCCGGCCGCCAGAAGTCGGGCAGCAGCGGCACGTGCTTCACTGGTGATTTCTGCACCAGAAAGCATGCGGGCAATTTCTTCCTGCCGCTCTACCCGGTCAATTGAATGCACCCGAGTCTCAACCGCTTTCCCGCCATTTTTCGAGATCAAATAATGCTGTCCGGCCCGCGCAGCAACTTGCGGCGCATGAGTCACCGAAAGAACCTGCAGGCTTTCAGCAAGATCGGCCAGTCGCGAACCGATGGCATCGGCCACAGCTCCACCCACACCGGTATCGATTTCATCAAATACCAATGTCGGCGCCGATCCACGATCAGCAAGAGCAACCTTTAGCGCCAACAGGAAGCGCGACAACTCGCCGCCGGACGCCACTCTCATCATGGCTCCCGGCCGGGTACCGGGGTTTGTCTGAACGTGAAATTCAAGCACATCGCAGCCCTCGCTTGTGATGTCAGCCATATTGGCGGTCTGCTCTACCAGAAAACGCGCCTGATCAAGCTTCAGTGCAGGCAATTCCGCCAGAACCCTTTCCGACAGCGCAGCGGCGGCTTCCGCTCTCTTCTGGGACAGAACAGAAGCTCTCTTTTCGAGCACAGAACGCTTCTCGGCGACATTCTGTTCCAGTTTGGCAAGTTTGTCTTCACCGGCATCCAGATCAGCGAGATCCCGGGACAGCTGCGCCGCATGGGAGGCAAGGTTTTCGACGGGCACGTTGTATTTGCGTGAAGCCGCCCTGAGAGCAAAAAGCCTCTCTTCAGCCAGTTCCAGCTCTTTTGGATCAAATTCTGACAGCCGCAAGGCGTGTTCCAGTTCCTGCTCGGCCTGACTTAGGGAATTGATGGCCGCATCAAAGGCATCAATGGCTTCGGTGAGAAGGCCTGGAGCTGCATCCGCTTTGCGTTCCAGTTTCCGCACGGCGCTGGATAATGTCGGGATTGGTGAGGCCGTCCCGTTCAAGACTTCATACGCCTCGCTGATATCCGACGCTATTTTTTCCGCCGCCATCATCTGCTGACGCCGGCCGGCCAGTTCCTCTTCTTCACCCTCCCGGGGTGCCAGCAGCGTGAGTTCATCTACGCTCGCTCGCAAATAGGCGGCATCACGAGCCGCCTTTTCTACTCTGGCCTTGAGACTCTCCAGTTCCCGTGCTGCCTCGCGCCACTCGCCATGAGAACTTGCCACGAGCGCCTGGTCAGCTTCGAGACCCCCAAAGGCATCAACCAGCGCCCTGTGTGCTGCCGGATCGACCATCGCACGCTCCTCGTGCTGGCCATGAATTTCGACAAGGAAGTGCCCAACAGTCCGCAGCAACGAGACACTCACTGCCCTGTCGTTTACATAGGCTTTGGTGCGTCCGTCAGCGCTTTGAGTACGGCGAAGGATGATCCCTTCGCTACGGTCATCGCCTGCGAGGTCGTTATCGGTCAGGAAGTCAAACACCGGATGATCAGACGCCAAATCAAAGACTGCGCTCACCTCCCCTCGCGACTGGCCCACCCGTACAAGATCTCCATCGCCCCTGGCGCCAAGCGCCAGCGAAAGCGAATCCAGCAATATGGACTTGCCTGCACCGGTCTCGCCGGAAAGCACTGACAGACCACGTTCGAAATCAATGTCGAGCGTTCGGATCAAAACAATGTCTCGGATGGACAAGGCGGAAAGCATGCTTGGCTAGAACCAGAATACGGGGAACTATGCGTACGCCAAGCTTAGACCCTTTCAGGCCCCGTTTGAAGCATATTCACGCTTTGTACTCAGGGATTGTCGCGATGACCATTCGTCAGGTACGGGCGGTTCCCGCCAGAACACCCGTCAGCCGGCTCAACCACGAGCCGCCGGAATTCTGCGGGCGCAACCCACCCTTTTCCAGCAAAGCATACGAATCCTTGTACCATTGACTGTCCGGGAAATTGTGCCCCAGCACTGCTGCGGCAGTTTGCGCCTCCTGCGTCAGGCCAAGCGCATAGTAGCTTTCTGTCAACCGGGCCAATGCTTCCTCGACGTGGCGTGTGTCATCAAACCGTTCAACCACTCCACGGAAGCGGTTGATAGAGGCCAGATATTCGTTGCGTTCCAGATAATAGCGCCCAACCAGCATTTCCTGACCGGCAAGCTGGTCCTTGGAAATGCGCATCTTGCGTTTTGCATCCTCGACATATTCGCTTTCGGGATACCGCTCTACAAGCTCATTCATGGTCTGATAGGCTTTGCGGGCCGAATCCTGATCGCGGGTGATGTCCTGGATTTGCCTGAAATAGGACATGCCAACCAGGTATTGCGCGTAAGGCGCCTCACTGTTTGACGGATACAGTTGAACGAAGCGCTTCCCCTGCGAAACCGACTCGCTGTAGTCCCCAGCCCGATAGGCCAGATAGGTGCTCATAACGCCAGATTTCTTGGCATAGTTCGAATAGGGATGTTGGCGATCAAGCTTTTTAAACTTCAGTTTCGCCTGGCGAAAATCGCCGGCATCAATATTCGCCAAGGCTTCATTATAAAGCTGATCAGCGGGAATAGTTGGGTCCACGAAGGTGCTGCTGTCAATTTCCTTCGAACACCCAGCAAGAACAACCGCACCAGCGATTGCTGCGAGACGCAGGCTGTTCGAGTACTTACCAACGATCCGGGCGACTGCAGACATAGTATTTCCAATTTGAACGAAACCGCTGCGCTGATGCATCAACATAACGCGGAATGATTAGTGCAGCAATTCTGTTGCTGCAAAAACGCACATTTTTGAGGCAGACCTAAAAAGGGCCCTGCCCCCCGGCAATCAGCTCTTTTCAGGTGCAAAGGCCGGTGCGCTCACCGCTTTCAGCTCCACACGTGCTGCGTGGTGTCCGGCAGCGGGAACATCTGTCCATTCGTAAGCACTGGGGTCCGACAGCAAAGCCTGGAGCGCCAGGGAGTTCAATTTATGTCCGCCTCGATAGGAACGATAGCATCCCAGAATGGGCGCTCCCGCCAGGGCGAGATCACCAACAGCATCAAGTGTCTTGTGGCGGACGAACTCGTTTTCGTAGCGAAGCCCTTCGGGATTGATGATTTTATTGTCATCACAGATAACGACAGAATTCTCGAGGCTCGAACCGAGTGCAAACCCGGCTGCCCAATAACGTTCGACGTCCTTCATAAATCCAAAGGTGCGCGCCCGCGACAGCTCGGTGCGAAATACGTCGGGTGTAAGATCGGCCACAAACTTCTGGCGTCCAATAGCCTCTTCTTCGAAATCAATCTCTACTTCGTAGCGGGTGCCCGGATTTGGCAAAAACATACCCCAGCAAGGGCCCATGTCGAATCGAACTTCCTTCAAAACGCGAAGGTAGCGGCGGGGACGGCTCTGCACCGTAATGCCGACCTGATCAATAGCCTGCACGAAAACTTCGGAACTGCCGTCCATGACAGGAATTTCAGCACTGTCGACCTCAACCACCACATTGTCGATCTGCAAAGCAGCAAGTGCCGCCATCAAATGTTCGACGGTCATAACATGTACACTGGCAGGATCGCCCAGAACGGTACACAAATCCGTCGCGCCTATTGAGGATACGACCGCTGGAATGTCGTGCTGCATGTGCTCGGGCACATCGCCACGCTGGAAGAGGACGCCGGTATCAGCGTCTGCAGGATGTAGATAAACGGAAACCGGCTTGCCGCTGTGAACGCCAACCCCGGATAATTCTATACGGCCACCAATAGTATTCTGGTAGCCCGTCTCAGTCGTTCCCATACTTACCCCAATCCCACGATACGCTGCTCGCGGTTATTTTTGTTGCGCTTTTTTGTTTGGAAGCCTTCACCGACACTTGTTCCCCCACCACACACGCGGAACGATGCGCGTGCTTCATTGAACGTGTGTTCATTCGACTCAGCTTCCCCAGCGATCAGTGTAGAGATATAGATCGCCATTCCACCTTCCAAATCACGCTTTCTTACCGTTTGTTAACAAGTTAGCAGATTCTTAACACCCAAAAGGCGCACAACCGACCAAACCGAAAAGCCATTGCAGAACATGGCCTTACCGAGATCTGTAGATTTCGCTAAAGTTAAGCATAAAACAGTGGACAGAAAGTTACCGGACGTTAATTCTTTCGCCCGGCAACTAAAAGTGATCGCGTTAGCTTAATTTGCCTGACGGCGAAGGAAAGCAGGGATATCCAACTGGTCTTCTTCGCTGGTGGCGCGCACCGGAGAGTTTGAGCGGCCGTTGCCGTCTAACAGACCGTTGCGGGGCGGAGCATAGATGTTTTCTTCCTCGCGAGCTGCAGGTGCAGCAGCTGGTTGAGCCGGCTCGGTTTTTGTGGTCGGAACCTCCTGCCCGGCACCGCCGAGGCCACTGGCCAGCCGTTTCAGCAGGCCCATGGGACCATTTTCCTCGGTCGACTTGGACCCTTGCTCAATCTTCTGCTGGGCGATGGGTGGAAAGTCTTCAACTCTCGGCATGCCATCGCTGGCGGCGGCTTGGGTCGACGCGGGAGTTCCAATCTCGCTTTCCAGAGCCGCGGCAAATGCGTCCTCAGGAATTTCGCTGTCGAAGTCCGCGCGTTCCGGCTCAAACGGCACAGCACCTGTCGGTGCGGGAGTTGGCAACGCAAGCTCCTCTTCGACTTCAGCCATTACGGGAGCAACTGGTGGACGCTGAACAAGCGGCTCTACCGGCGTCGGTGCCGCTGCGGTTTCACTGGCGGTCGACGAGGCGGTAGACACAGCGGCAGCAGCGGCAGGCGGTGCAATCGGCGTGGGGTTGCTGCGCGCTAATGCGGTCTGGCGAAGTCGCTCGGCGGCCTCATTCATACGAGCTGCATTCTGCGGCGCGACAACCGAACTCTCCATGCCCTCGATACCGGTTGCAACCACGGAAACACGAATGATGCCTTCAAGGCTTTCATCAAATGTTGCGCCCAAAATGATATTGGCCTCTGCATCGACCTCTTCGCGGATACGGGTAGCGGCTTCATCCACCTCGAACAATGTCATGTCGCGACCGCCGGTGATCGAGATCAGCAAGCCCTGCGCGCCGGACATAGATGTTTCATCGAGCAACGGATTGGAGATAGCGGCTTCTGCGGCCGCCATCGCCCGGCTTTCCCCGGACGCCTCACCGGTACCCATCATGGCCCGGCCCATTTCACGCATGACAGAGCGCACATCGGCAAAGTCGAGGTTGATGAGACCTTCCTTAACCATCAGGTCCGTGATGCAGGCAACGCCTGAATACAACACCTGATCAGCCATGGAGAAGGCATCAGCAAAAGTTGTCTTGTCATTGGCAACGCGGAACAGGTTCTGATTGGGAATGACAATCAGGGTATCGACGCTTTTCTGTAGCTCCTCTATGCCTGCTTCTGCGGTCAGCATGCGGCGTTTGCCTTCGAATGAGAACGGTTTGGTGACAACACCAACCGTCAGGATACCCATTTCACGGGCGGCCCGAGCGACAACAGGAGCGGCACCGGTACCGGTTCCACCACCCATGCCGGCTGTGACGAAAGCCATGTGACAACCAGACAGGTGATCGTTGATCTCATCAATGCATTCCTGCGCTGCAGCCGCTCCGATTTCAGGCTGCGACCCGGCGCCCAGACCTTCGGTGACAGCAACACCCATTTGCACCAGACGCTCTGCCTTCGACATGGTCAAAGCCTGGGCATCAGTGTTGGCAACAACGAAATCGACGCCATCAAGGCCTGAAGTGATCATATTGTTGACCGCGTTGCCGCCGCCGCCACCCACGCCAAAGACGGTGATGCGGGGCTTTAGCTCGGTAATATCGGGCTTATGCAGGTTGATGGTCATGGGTTAGTCCTTGTTTTATTATCGGCCACAGCCGGGGTTGCCGCCCTGGGCGGATAAAGGGTTAGAAACTCTCTTTGAACCAGCGGCCCATGCGCGAAACGGCGCCGCCACCAGAAGAACTCAGCAACTTTGCGGCCCCGAAAGACCGCGCGACATACTCATTGCCCGCAATCTGCGGGTAGATCAGAAGACCGGCAGCAGCCGAAAACGCCGGCCCCTTTGCGGTCTTCGGCAAACCGGAAACACCCATGGGGCGTCCAAGCCTGATATTGCCATCCAGGATCCGCGCGGCGACTTCGCTGACGCCGGCCATTTGGCTCGCACCACCTGTCAGCACGACACGCTTGCCGACAGCACCGGCAAATCCGGACCGGTTGATCCGGTCGCGCACAAATTCAAACGTCTCTTCGATCCGCGGCCTGATAATCCGCGAGAGCTGAGACAACGAAATCTGCAGAGGCATGACGCCCGAATCATCATTCATGGCTGGTATTGTAATCATTTCTCCATCATCAAGCTGCGAAGCAATTGCAGATCCGTGGAGAACTTTAAGCCGCTCGGCATCACTGACCCTTGAGGACAGGACTCGCGCCAGATCCATCGTCACATGATTACCGCCAACGGCTATCGCATCGGCGAACACCAGCGCCCCGTTCAGGAAGATCGATACAGTGGTTGTGCCACCACCCATATCGATGCAGGCACACCCCATGCGAGCTTCATCGTCTACAAGCGCTGCAAGGCCGCTGGCATAGGGCGCTGCGACCATCCCATCGACAGAAAGGTGCGCGCGGTTGATGCATTTTTCAAGATTTTGCAGCGGAGCGAGATCGCCGCTGACCACATGCATGTCGACACTGAGTTCGTTGCCGGCCATGCCTTCGGCGTTCTGAATACCGACTTCATGATCAAGCGCATAACCGATCGGCAATGCATGCAATGTCGCGCGTCCCGCTTCGGCCACATGTTGATGACCAGCGGAGAGAACGGTGTTGATGTCACTGCGGGTTACTTCGCGACCAGCAAGCGAAATGCTTGAAGAGAACGTGTCGCTGGCCAGACGGCCGGCTGAAACGGAAAGGATGAGTGAATCAACCGTCATCTGGGCAGACCGCTCTGCGCTGTCGACGGCCAGCCGAAGAGCCTTTTCAGCCTCCTCCATATTGACGACGACACCTGACTTAATACCCCGGGACCGCTGGTGACCAAACCCCAATATCTCGACCGAATGAGATCTCCCAGGCAGAACCTCGCTGTCGGGACGGGGCTTCAGCTTAGCGACGACACAACAGATTTTTGAGCTACCGACATCAAGCACCGAAACAATCGTTGACCGACCGGTGGAGAGCTTTCCAAGGCGGGGGATATCCGAAGATGAGCGAAACAGACTCATATGCGACGCCCCTTTTTGCGCGTATCAGCCTTGCGAAACGCCTTCAGCCTGTCTTCCACCAATTTTGCCCGCTGAACAGCAGCTTCAGGCTCCAGACGCAGCACGATGCGACCTTCAACACGCAGGTCGACAGCACTGATCTGTCTGCTCAACAGATCTTGGTCTGCATCGAGCTGAGCAACTTTTTGCAACGCTCCGGCAAATCCGAATTCCGGCAACTTCACGCGTATGCCGTTGACCATTTCAACATCCCAACGCCGGTCGGCAACACGGATGTAACCATTGACCTTGCCGGCGAACGCTTCATGCCGTGCAGCGACTGGAAGAATCTCGTGTGCCGTCTCAGCAGCGCGATCGCCAACCAGGTGCGGCAGATGGGCATAGCGGTTACTGATCAGGTCGGCGATGCCAAATTTCGTAATCGGCGCCCCGGAACGCTCCACAACCGTCAGGACATCCCGATGCTGCCAGACGGCCGCCGCGCGTTTCTCAACGACAGCCACCAGCAGTTTCCCGGGATAGATCTTGCGAATGGCAACGTTCTTAATCCAAGGAAGCGCCATTACGCGCTCACGGGCATCACCAGCGTCGAAACCGACAAGCGAACCGCTGCGTCCGATCGACAGCGCCTCAAACACGTCGGCATCACTGGTCTCGACCTGTCCCGTTATGACGATATCCGTTGCCTTGAGCCCCATCGTTGCGGCCGCGGACCCGACAATTGCCGGGCCATGACCGCCAAGCACGCCACCATACAACCATCCCGCACAGACAAAGGCGATGGCCAGCGCACTGCCGGTACCAGCGCGCATTGGCCGAGATGAAGTCACAAACCGACGCGCATGACGCACGAAGGTGCGTGCAAAACGCGGCATCACGCGCCCGCCATCATCAGACAAGCCGTGACGCTCCGCCGTTAAACCGTTTCTGCCGCTTAACGACCGCAACTTGCATCCTCCACAATCCATTCAAGGAATTCGCCAAAAGAGTGCCCAGCATGCTGAGCCAGCTCCGGCAACAATGACGTGGGAGTCATGCCCGGCTGAGTGTTCACCTCAAGCCAAATCAATTCGCCCGTCCCGTTTACCCGATCATCCCAGCGGAAGTCGGAACGGGATACCCCGCGACAACCAATGGCCTGATGCGCCTTCAGCGACAGTGTCTGAATTTTTTGGTAAATATTTGGTAAAATATCGGCCGGAAGTATGTG
>CALIOE010000077.1 GCA_938044775.1 uncultured Rhizobiaceae group bacterium | reverse complement strand
CCTCACGCAAAGCTTGAACATGGGTGCTGGAATAGGTTTTGGCTCAGACTGCCGCATTCTTAATCTCTTCCGGCTCTCTCAGATCGGATCAATCGTGAACGGCGTTTTACTCGCCCTCCTTCACGGCGGCACCTTTGTACGGCCGTATCAGAATTTTGACTTCAGTCTCAGCCGAGACCTGCTTTCCAAGATCGAGCAACGACCGGTCACTCATTTCATCTTTGTGCCCAGCCTCCTGTCGTGCTTGTTCCGTAACACGGAAGCATTCGTCGATGCATTTTCGATCCCGCATTTCAAGTATTTCATTACGACTGCTGCACCGATATCAGATAATCTTTGGCGTCAGGTCGAACGACGCACGTCAAAGATTGTGATCAACTCCTTTGGATCAAGCGAAGTCAATAACGTGACTTTTACGTCAATGTCTCATGCCGATGACCGAATTGGCACGATGGGTCATCTGCTGAATGCGGAAAGCAGGATTGTTGATCAAGCCGGGGAAGACGTGTCAGAGGGCGAAACGGGCGAACTTTGGGTTCGTTCTGATACGAGAATGAGCGCTTATCTGAACGCGCCGGAACTGACAGAGCAGGTTTTGGTTGATGGTTGGGTGAAGACTGGTGATCTTGCTTACCAGTCCGGCGACACCCTGGTTTATGTTGGGCGATGCGTGGAAAGTATCATTAGCGGTGGCCACACCATCTATCCGACCGAAATCAACAACCTGTTGTTGAGCCATCCTGATGTCGTAGACGCCTGTACATTTGGGAAACCTCACCCGGAATGGGGAGAGCTTGTCGCGGCCTGTATTGTGCCCAACACACCTGGTCTTACCGCACCTCAGATCAGTCGTTTCCTCAGAGAGCAGCTGTCTGTCCACAAGCTGCCGAGGAAGATCGTGTTTGTTGACAGGATTCCGCTCAATGATCGGGGCAAGGTGAGAATGCAAGATGTGCAGAAGCTGGTGTCTTAGATGTGTGCCACAAGATGTTCACCGAAGCGTTCAAGAGAGTGTGTCTTGCAATCCATTGCGGCGGTAGCGGGAAAAGTCAAAGGCTAAGCAAAAATATCCAGTTCGTACAAACAAGGGGGATTTAATGAGTATTCATACGACCAAAAAAAGCATCAAGAATCTTTTTGAGGAGCCTCTTGCCAAACCGAAAAAGCCGTTTCTGATCGCGCCGGACTCACTGTCTTTCAAAGAGGCAACCGACGAAATCGGCTTGGTGATGCAGCTGTTTGCGCAGCGGCGGCTGAAAAAAGGAGATGTCATTCTTCTATGCATCGAGAATGATGCGGATCTTGTCGTCTTTCTCCTTGCAGCATTTCGCTATGGGCTTCTGACGTCAATCCTCGCGATTGAGAATACAAGCGTCGAAGCCAGGTGTCTGGTGCAACACGTGCGACCGCAGGCGGTTGTGTGTTCGCAAGAGATCCTTGATCGTTGGAAATCACAATCGGTTCTGGATGACACGGAACTTTCGATGGCGTTGGGTGTGGCAAGGCGCAATACATCAACCCGTAAGCGTCTGCGGTCTCTCTTCTCGTCATCCGATGCAAGCGAGGGAGCAGTTGATACTTATCCTGCTGTTGTCGAACAACTTTCACCGCTGCCGGCACCCCCCGATGAACCGGAAATGACCGACTTTTCATCGCTGGTTTTCACGTCCGGGAGCACTGGCACGCCGAAGGTGGTGAGGCTAACGTACGAGGCTGTGATAACCCAGGCCAAGGTTATGAGCGACCAGCTGGGCCTGAACAGAGACTCGGTCATGTTGAGCCTCATCCCGTTTACGTCACTAGGTGCAGCGGCAAGTGGCGCGTTGCTGTCATTCATGAATGGCTCCACTTTTGTCCGGCCAGTTCGGAAGTTCTCAAACCAAAGCATTCCCGACATACTCGACACGATCTACAGCAAGCGCGTCTCACACTTCTTCCTGTCGCCGGCGATGATGCAACTGTTGCTGCGATACGGAGAGAACCTAAAGGAGACATTTGATACGGAAGACTTTGAGTGCTTTCTCTCCATGTCGGCGACGCTGCCCAAGCAAGTGTGGGAGTCCTTTGAGGAGAAGACAGGGAAGGAAGTTGTGAATTCATATGGGCTTTCGGAAGCCAATAACCTGACCTTCACCGGTCCACGCATTGCGCATCGTGACACGAACAGCGTGGGGAAGGTATTGGTAGGGCAGTGGAAGATCCTGGATTCCTGCGACAACCCAGTCGACATCGGAGAGGTGGGGGAGCTTGTCGTTTCCGGACCCACCGTGATGTACGATTATTTAGGCAGCAGCGATGCGACCCGGGATGTCCTGTGCGATGGGTGGTTCAGGACCGGAGACCTGGCCCGCCACGATGCAGACGAAAATATCTTCATTACCGGTCGCAGCAAGGACGTTGTCATCGTTGGGGGCAACAACGTCTATCCAGAAGAGGTCGATGACAACATTCGACTGCATCCAGGGGTCGAGGATACATGTTCGCTGGGCATGGAAGACAGCATAATGGGTGAAATCCTGGTCAGCTGCGTGGTGCGCAGGGACGATAGCCTTGATGCCGCAGCGCTAATCTCGCACTTGAATGGGCGAATCTCACCCATCAAGATCCCGGCAAAGGTTGTCTTTGTGGATGAGATCCCGATGTCTGAGCGAGGCAAAGCGGATCGCAACAAGCTTCGTGAGCAGATTGCAGGCGAGCTTGGGACGAGCAAGGCAGGCGGCAGTTCGTCCCTTGAAGCAAAGGTAATCGCAATCGCTGCTGAAACGTTCATGATCGAAAGCAACAAGCTTGAATCCACCAGCAATTATTCAAATACGCTCGGTTGGGATTCACTTGGGCACGTCATGTTTGTAGAAGCGCTTGGCGTTTCGTTCAACGTGGAGATCGAACCTATCGATGTTCTGAAGATTCACACGATTTCAGATGCTGTCGAATTGGTCGAAAAAAAGTTGACTGAGCAGGAAGGATGAAGGGCAAGGCCCGAGAGATACTGTTCGCTGCGACGACCGCCTCCATGCTGGCAAGCATGATCTATTTGTATGATAATGAAAAACCGCTCCTCGACTACATGAAATATCTGCCAGTCTATCGCGTCGAACAGCTGTGGGAGAGGCGAGAACAGTAAACAGTCCCGACAGCCAGGTGCATGCCATCGGGATACGTTCAAGATTCAATCAAGGTAAATATCATGTCGCAAGTTTTGCCAATTACGGAAGCCTACGATCACCCAAGTGCATGGGATACATCGACGGTACGCACCGAAGATGACGTCGCATATAGCTTGGATCAACGTCAGGTAGATGCACTGCTGAACGCCATGGCGCACGCCCGGTCTTTAGACAAAAGGCTTGAAGACATCACGCACGATGACTTTCCCCTGGATGACATCATTGACTCTCTGCAGCAGTGGAAATGGGACATAAAGGAGGGACGCGGCTTGTTCCTGTTGCAGGGGCTTCCGATGGAAGACCTCTCAGAAGAAGACTGCGCACTTCTCTACTGGGGATTTGGGTCACACTTTGGCGTTGCCAAACCCCAAAGCGTTGCTGGTGACAGGTTGGGCGTTGTCCGCGACCAAAGCGACAACAACAGACAGTCACGCGGCTATCAGAAACGATCAGAGCTCGCGATGCACACGGATACCACTGATATCCTTGCTATGATGAGTATCGTGCAGGCCAAGAAGGGTGGGCTCAGCGGATGTACAAGTGGTCCCGCGATATACAACTACCTTCTGCAGAATGAGCCTGAGGTGTTGAAGATACTTTGCGCGGGTTTTCACTATCCGGTTTTTGGCCTGAGAAAGCCGGGCGGGTCAGTGATCACCGAAGATAAGTATCCGATCTTTACCATGGCAGATGGTTACCTAAGCATCAGCTATCTGCGGGCACATATCGACATGGCATTTGGTGGCCTTGACCGGCCGATGAATGATGCGGAAAAGCATGCGCTGGACACCTTTGAGGCTCTGGCCAAAGATCCCCGCTTTTGCCTGCGGTTCAACATGAAACCGGGGGATATCTTCTTCATGAACAATTACGTTCTGCTGCATGACCGCGATGAGTTTGAGGACCATGAAGATCCAGACAAGCGGCGGTTGTTGTATCGCCTCTGGCTTGATGCGTTTGAAAAGCGGCCTCTCGCCCGGTTGGCTTCACCCTATATCCAGAACTAGGTCGATTGGTCGGAACTCTTCCTAACCTCATCTCGCTCTAGAGCCCTGTTTAGCGAAGGAATGACACGCCAATCATTACGTAGTTGAACGTGAAGATTGCTGAGAAAATAAGCCACGCCTTCGCTACGATGGGATGTCCGTTTACGAAATATGCCCGGAGCCGCGTTTCCTTGAAGGAATGGTAGAGGTTGATGCCGATACCGTTGTAAAGCCCCCACATGACAGCATTGATCGTGAAGCCATGCCAAACCCCAATGGTGGACATCGATAGCAGGAGCGCAAGGCGCGGGGCGTTGGTGTATGACACGATGGGCAGGTAGATATAGCTGCGCACCCAGCCTGTCAGACTCATGTGCCAGTTTTTCCAGAATTCCACGATGTTTGGGCGAAAGAGCGGGAAGTTGAAGTTTTCGCAAATCTTGTAGCCGATCAGCAACCCGACACCGATTGCGAGGTTTGAATAACCCGCAAACTGATAATAAACGTTCAACCCGAATTCGATACTCTCAAGGTAGAATCGTGCCCAAGAGGCGTCCGCAGTCCACTCCAGAATCCATGCATTGAAGTACTTGCTGATAAGGATATCGCTGATAACCACAACCTGAAATCCCCCAAGCGCAATCCGGTCGATCCCGGCCCGCACCTTTTTAAGGTCAAACCGCTGACGTCGCATGGATTTCACGAAATCATCGAACCTGTAAATTGGTCCGACAATGATGATGGGAAAGAAAAACAGGTAGGTGTAATAGTCAACGAAGTTATGCTTCGGCAGCCGATCCTTGAAGTGTTCGAACCAGTAGTGGATGAGCCGGAGAGAATAGAAGGCCATTCCGGTCATGAATACCAGGTTATAGTGTTCGCTATTTCGGAAAATAACCCGAGCCGTTTCGTGCGCAGCAAAAGGAACGATCAGAAGTGAAAGCCCAAGAACCAGCAACGGTGTAGATCTAAATCTGATCTTCGTCAGCGCAAAGTTCAGAAGCCCGATTGCAAGCAACAGTAAATAGGAGATCCAATCCAATGAGATCAGAATGAGGGTCGAAACAGTTGCGAGGAACACCTGCCTCCACTGTGGTGGAATTGCCCAGTAACTCAAAACAATTATGGCGAGGATCGCGATGTAGAAGGTGAGGGTCCCTGGCTCCAGCAAGCCCACGAACACAAACTCGAAGCCTCCACTCATCGTCTGGCGCAATCCATCAATCAAACACTCACGGTATGGCTTTCAAAGTTAGCCTCAAAAACATATTGCACAACATTCTCAGCATGGTGCAAGGACCGTCTTTCCTTCAAGTCAGCGACATTCAAAAACGGCGTTTTTCCGGCGAAGTATTGCGGCGGGTAGTGACCTGCTCAGATAGCCCCCAAGTACGGAACGGCCGTTTAAAAATCAGTTGCAGGCTTTGGGCCAGCCTGCACTGTTTGGCCTGCTGCTGGTTCGGTCGACAGCCAGTTAAGCTAACATTGCATTGTCATCGAAAGTAAGGTTTCTCAAAGAAATTGGCGGAGAGAAAGGGATTCGAACCCTTGATACGGTTACCCGCATACACGCGTTCCAGGCGTGCGCCTTCAACCACTCGGCCACCTCTCCAGCACTGGCGGGAACATACACATAAAGGGATGAAGATCAAGGCGCTGCATCACACAATTGTAACCGATTGATCCACTTGCAAGTTCGCCCGCGTATGCCAACATAGGCACCAGTAGTCAGAATACATGGAAAGGGATCACGCTCATGTTCGGTTTTACCCGCAAGAAGCTCGAGATACCGGCAGCCGCAGACGCGCTTCCCGGCCGCGATAC
>CALIOE010000076.1 GCA_938044775.1 uncultured Rhizobiaceae group bacterium | reverse complement strand
CTAAAGCTGAATTTCAACGACAAATATTTCGAATTTTCGGTCTATTGATCTGATATGAAGGCGAAATGCCCGGCTTTCAGAAAGCCGGGCATTTCACATATGACAGGCCTGTATATTCGGGACGAGGACAGGCTTCAGGGGAACGATAATGCAGGATTGGCTGAGCCTCTTGGCGTTCGGCTCCGATGGTTGGGGCGATGAACTTGCATCCGGGCTTTGGCTAACCGTTCGACTGGCAGTCGTAACACTGCCTTTCGGGCTTGCATTCGGCTTCTGCGTCGCGCTGGCCAGAAACTCCAGCGAACCCAGTCTGCGAGCCGCAGCCAACGTCTTTACGACTATTTTTCGGGGTGTCCCCGAACTGTTAACATTGTTTATCGTCTATTACGGCGGTCAGATCGCCCTGCAGGCACTCATTGGCCTTTTCACAGACACCTATGTGGAGGTCTCGGGTTTTGTGGCCGGTGTGGTCGCACTGGGTTTGGTTTTCTCTGCCTATTCCAGCGAGGTCTTCCTCTCGGCCTTCAAAGGCATCCATGCCGGTCAGTATGAGGCCGGGCAAGCGCTTGGCCTGTCTCGATACCGGACCATGCGCCAGATCATTCTGCCACAGCTCATTCGGCTGGCCCTGCCGGGATTGTCAAATCTCTGGCTCATATTGCTTAAGGAAACGTCGCTTGTCTCAGTCATCGCGCTTGAAGATCTGTTGCGCAAGACGAGCGTGGCTGTCGGCAACACCAAAGAGCCTTTCCTGTTCTATTTTGTCGCCTGCATGATCTACCTGGCTCTTTCAATGATCTCCTCCGTTGGAATCGCCGGAATTGACGGCTGGGCGCGCCGCGGGGAGGCGCGATCGTGAGTGTGACCAAAACCCTTATGCCACCACCGGTGGTCCGACGCTGGACCAAGACGCGCGTCGCCGGCCACCTGTTGGTCGCCATTTGGGGGCTGGCCGCAATCGGAATCGCGTACAACTTCATTGTCACCTACGATCCCGAGTTCATTGCTCGTTATGGTCCTCGCATGATTGGCGGTTTGGGAACGACGCTTTGGATAGTTGGCGTTTCTGTCGTTTTTGGATCTCTGCTCGCCGCCCCGGTCACTGCCGCAAGGCTCTCCAACAACCGGATCATCGGAACATTTGCCTACGGCTACGTTTATTTTTTCCGTGGCACCCCGCTGCTCGCGCAGATTTTTCTGATCTATTATGGCAGCGGTCAGTTCAGAGGGATCCTTCAGGATATCGGACTGTGGTGGTTTTTCCGCGAGGCTCTCTACTGCGCAATACTCGCGTTTACACTGAACACAGCGGCCTATCAGGCCGAAATATTTCGAGGCGCAATTCAAAACGTCTCAAAGCATCAATGGGAGGCCGGTCAGGCTCTGGGCCTGTCCCGAGCCGTCATCTTCCGCAAGATCATACTTCCACAAGCCCTGATCGTTGCACTGCGCCCACTGGGCAACGAACTGGTTCTGATGATAAAGGGGTCAGCCATCGCCAGCGTGATCACAGTCTTCGACCTCATGGGCGAGACGCGGCTTGCCTTTTCGCGCTCCTTTGACTTCCAGGTCTACATCTGGGCAGCGCTGATGTATCTGGCGATCGTCGAGTTTTTGCGGCGGGTGTGGGACTGGTTGGAAAGCCATTTGACGCGGCATCTGGTGCGCTAGGACTCTGACCGCCGGCTATTCTAGCTCGATGACCTGAATTTTTTTGTCGTCAAATCCAAGAGCTATATCGCCACGTTTCAGTTCAAGAGCCTGTTTACCGAACAGATCGTGCCGCCAGCCACGCATGGCGGGTACATCTGCATCGTCATCGGCAGCGATTTTTTCAAGATCATCTACTGTGGCGATAATCTTGCTCGCAACATTGTTCTGTTCGGCCACCACTTTGAGCAAAACTTTCAGCAACTCTGTTGCCGCTCCTGTCCCCTCAGGAGACCGCGATGGACGCGGCACCTTGGGCAGGCTTGTCTCCGGAATTTCATGGGCCGCCGCCACAACTTCCAGAAGACCGGCAGCTTGTTTTGACCGTTCAAAACCACGGGGGACTGCTCTCAAGCGACCAAGGTCTTTTTCCGACATTGGGTGCTGTTGCGCGACTTCGTAAATTGCATCGTCCTTCATGACCCTGCCGCGGGGTACGTCCTTTTCCCGGGCTTCTGTTTCTCGCCATTCTGCAACGGCCTTCATAACGGCCAGGTCACGTGGTTTGCGGACCCGCATTTTTAACCGGGTCCAGGCCTGCTCAACAGGTAGATCGTAGGTCTCCACGCTGGTCAAAACGAGCATTTCCTCAGCTACCCAGTTGGAGCGCTTTTGACGCTCCAACTCGCTTTTTAGCTTTTCATACACATCGCGCAAATGCGTTACATCAGCCAATGCGTAGTCAAGTTGCTTGTCTGTCAGTGGACGACGGCTCCAGTCGGTAAATCGGGACGACTTATCAAGTTGAACGCCGGTTACCTTCTGGACCAATTGATTGTAGGCAACCGAGTCGCCGTAACCGCAAACCATGGCCGCCACCTGAGTGTCGAACAGAGGGTCGGGCAATAGGTCCCCCAGGTGATGCACAATCTCCACATCCTGGCGGGCGGCGTGAAAAACCTTAATCACCGATTTATCAGCCATGAGATCAAAAAAAGGTTGCAGGTCTATGCCGTCGGCCATCGGATCGATGATGAGCTCCTGCTCGCGGTTGGCCATCTGGATGAGGCAAAGAATTGGCCAAAATGTCGTTTCCCGTAAAAACTCGGTATCGACAGTTACATATTCAGAATTCGCAAAATCTCTACAGACGTCAGCAAGTTCTTCTGTGGTTGTAATTATTTTCATTTGAGGCTCTTAAACTGCCAGCAGATCGAAAACCAGACCCCTGTTCGCGGAAATTCAATGCCCCCCGTCTGGACCCTCGCGCCGGGTGAGTTTTTGCATAATGGGCGACGTGCGTATCAACATTCGGAACGGCCCGCGCCCTTCTACGGGCACCGAGTCTCGGGCCCGCATGCGCCACAGGGTTGCAACGGCCAGCAAACCATGAACCAGACTGGTGAAAACAAAAAGTGAAGTTGGGCCGAAGAGGCCAAGAAGCAGAGACGAAACGGGCGGCCCCATAGTTGCGCCAATACCGTAGAAAAACATCAAACCGGCCGCCAACAGGACATACTGATCATCGCTGGCGCGATCGTTGGCATGTGCCGCGGACAGCGAATAGAGCGGCAGTGAGAAAGCGCCAAAGAAAAAAACACCGACATAGACGAGCGTTACATTGCTGCCCGCTCCATAAGACAAAAACATACCAGCGAGCACGGCCCCGAAAGTTGATCCAACGAGCACCCAGCGGCGATCGTAGCGATCGGACAATGTTCCCAACGGATATTGCAGGATGGCACCTCCAATAACCCCCAGCGAGATGAATGTCGCCAGACTGGCCAGACCAAGGCCAATTGCGTCGGCATAAAGCGGCCCGACAAAGCGGAACGCAGAATTTGTCATCCCAATGGCAACGCAACCGATGGAGGCAAGCGGAGATATCCGCCAGATTTGCGCAAGATCAAATCGAAAGACTGCAGGGGGTTTGGGGCTTGATCTGTCACCGAGCGCCACAGGCACAAGCGAGACGGTGATCATCATTCCCATGATGGCGAATAGAGTGAATCCGTCTGTTCCAAAAACCGGCATCAAGTACTGCGCTCCCGCAACAACGGCAATATCAATGATGCGGTAGACGGAGAGAACTTTGCCGCGTACCCGGTTTGCCACGCCGGTGTTCAGCCAGCTCTCTATTGTGGTGAAGAGCCCTGAAAAACAGAACCCGATGATCAGCCGCAAGAGCATCCACATGTAGGGATCAACCACCAGAACCATGAGGATAGTCGAGGATGCGGCCAGCGACGCAAGTGCAGCATAGGTGCGGATGTGCCCGACACTGCGGAGAAACCGCGGAACGATAATACAGCCCACAATGAAGCCGACGAAATATGTGGTTCCCATCCAGCCGATCTGAGCTGCGGCCATGCCTTCCTGAGCCCCGCGCACGGCAATAAGGGTCGAGAACAATCCGTTACCGGCAAGAAGAATGCCGGCGGCGAGAAGGAGGGGAATGAAAGGCCGGATGGCGAGCATGGGAAGCGGGCAGGGTGAGTCGCAGACTGGACGACCGTATGCCTCTTTTCGTCGGTTGTCGCCGACCTCTTTTGGGGGCTATGCCTCAACGGCCCATCCAAACTGCCTTCAAATCGTGCTTCGGGTCACTTTGCGGTCGGAAACCTTGACTTTCCGCGCCTCTCATGGCCAAACCCGCGCGAATAAAGGTTCCCTCCCAGGGAGCTTTCCGCTCCCAACAATTGCAGGAATATCTCCCATGCACCCATATCGCAGTCACACTTGTGCAGACCTTCGCGCGAGTGACGTGGGAAACACGACACGCCTGTCGGGCTGGGTTCACCGCGTGCGTGATCACGGTGGTGTTCTTTTCGTTGATTTGCGGGATCACTACGGAATTACGCAGGTTGTCGTTGACCCTGATTCCAAGGGGTTTGCGACAGCGGAATCGGTGCGTTCTGAGTGGGTAATTCGCATCGATGGGGACGTAAAGGCCCGAAGCGAAGAGACGGTCAACAACAACCTGCCAACCGGTGCGATCGAGGTTTATGCACGCGAGATCGAAGTACTCTCCGCAGCTAAAGAGCTGCCCATGCCCGTGTTCGGAGAGCTGGATTATCCGGAAGACATCCGGCTGACCTATCGCTTCCTCGATCTGCGCCGCGAAACCCTTCACGCGAACATCATGAAACGAACAGCGATCATCGCCGACATGCGTCAGCGGATGAACAGCGCCGGGTTCAACGAATTTTCGACACCCATACTAACGGCCTCCTCGCCGGAAGGCGCACGGGATTTTCTGGTTCCAAGCCGCATTCATCCAGGTGAATTCTATGCCCTGCCGCAAGCACCGCAGCAGTATAAACAACTGATCATGATGTCGGGCTTTGACCGATACTTTCAGATCGCACCTTGCTTTCGCGACGAGGACCCGCGGGCCGACAGACTGCCTGGCGAGTTTTATCAACTTGATCTGGAAATGAGCTTTGTCGAACAAGAGGACGTTCTGACGACAATGGAGCCGGTAATTACAGAGGTATTTGAGGCTTTTGCCGACGGAAAAAAGGTGACAAAAAACTGGCCGCGCATTCCCTACAAGGA
The DNA here is from genome assembly GCA_938044775.1 of uncultured Rhizobiaceae group bacterium. Classification (GTDB taxonomy): domain Bacteria; phylum Pseudomonadota; class Alphaproteobacteria; order Rhizobiales; family Rhizobiaceae; genus Pseudahrensia. The sequence goes on along the minus strand of CALIOE010000076.1, from coordinate 19,316 downwards.
AGCGATCCGTAAGTATGGGACCGACAAACCGGATCTGCGCAACCCGATCGAAATGCAGGATGTGACTGAGCATTTCCGTGACTCAGGATTTCAAGTGTTCGCGGGAATGATCGAACGCGATTCCAAAGTCGAAGTCTGGGCGATCCCGGCAAAGGGTGCCGGTAGCCGTAAACATTGTGACCGGATGAACTCCTGGGCCCAACAACAGGGCCAACCCGGTATGGGCTACATCTTCTGGCGGGAGTTGGAGGGCAATTTTGATGCCGCGGGTCCCATTGCAAAGAATATCGGCGGCGAACGCTCGGAGGCAATCCGCAACCAGCTTGGTCTCGAATTGGGGGATGCTGTCTTTTTCGCCGCTGGCGATCCAGCAAAGTTTTCTTCCTTCGCAGGTGAGGCCCGCACCCGGGCAGCAGAGGAAGGCGGTCTGATTGACGACGATGCATTCGAATTCTGCTGGATTGTCGATTTCCCCTTCTATGAGTGGGACGAAGAGAACAAGAAGGTCGATTTCGGGCACAACCCGTTTTCCATGCCCAAGGGCGGCCTGGAAGCTCTCGAGAACCAGGACCCGCTGACCATAGATGCCATGCAGTACGACATGGTTTGCAATGGCTTCGAGATCGCCTCGGGCGGCATTCGAAACCATCTCCCGGATACCATGGTAAAGGCGTTTGAACTTACTGGATTGTCTAAGGACACGGTAGAGGAACGTTTTGGCGGACTTTACAGAGCCTTTCAGTACGGTGCGCCGCCACATGGTGGAATGGCAGCAGGTGTGGACCGCATCGTAATGCTGCTTTGTGGTGCCAAAAATTTGCGCGAAGTCACCATGTTCCCCATGAACCAGCAGGCCAACGACTTGCTTATGGGAGCACCGGGTAAGGTTGATGCACCGCAACTGAAGGATCTGCACATTAAGTTGAATCTGCCGAAAGAATAAATCGGCGAGTTTCGTCGCCGTTACAAAAGATAGGGAAATCCGCCTTCCAGTTTCAACAGCTCGATTTTGCGATCCACACCGCCGTCTCCCGAATAACCGCCTAGTCCGTTAACGGCCAGGACTCTGTGACAAGGGATGATTATGGGAATGCTATTGCCACCGCAGGCATTGCCGACCGGTTGGCCATAGGTGTCCAGTTTTTTGGCGATTTCACCATAGGTTGTGGTTTCTCCGTAAGGGATTTCAAGCATCGCCTGACAGACCGATTGCTGAAAGCCGTCGCCGCGCGGCCTCAGCGGCAGGTCGAATGCCTTCAGCTGGCCCGAAAAATAGGCTGCCAGCTGCGCGGCAACCTTCTCGAGCAGGGGCGTAGAAACAGATTTTTGCGGTTTTTCCCAGCCCAGCGCCACCAACGCTCCCTCTTGCTCAGTGGCGGTCAATGGCCCGAAAGGGCTGGGAATTTCCATGGTTGTCGTTTGTTGCATTGAACCACTCCATGCTTGCACAAACCAGTTTAGGCGTTGCTACGCCAGCCCACCACCCGATAATCGCAGCCCCACAGTCGATCAAATCCAAGCATGCCGCGAAAGCAAATTTTAAGGCCTGATCGCCAATGTGCGAAACAACCTTGAAGGGGATTGCGAGATGGGACTTTATTCCGCGTATAAACAGGGCCTTATGGGCACCTGGTACTGGTATGTCAGAAAATTGAATGCTGCTTTTCCGTACAAAACGGTCGACGGCAAAAAGTTTGCAGTTTTCCCAGGCGTCTACAAACCGTTGGAAAACGAACACGCATGTGCCGACTATTGTCGCGAGGGTGAGTCGGTTCTCGATCTCGGCTGCGGTTGCGGCGTGGGGGCGATTTTTTGCGCCGAAAAGGCTCAAAGCGTGGTGGCTTCGGATATCAGCGCAGCTGCAGTGAAAAACACGCAAGCCAATTGCGAGACCCATGGAATCGACAATGTAACCGTCTTCGAAAGCGACATGTTTGAGAAAGTCGAGGGAAAGTTTGATCTGATCGTCGCCAACCCTCCCTACATTGCGGCCGACTTTGCCAGCGACGAGCAGCAATTTGCCACATCAGTTCGCTACCTGCCGCTTCTCTTCGCCGGCGTTCACGACCACATACAAGATCACGGACGACTCCTGGTTCAGTATCCCGCCTGGTTCAAGGGCAGCCTCGTAAAGCTGGCCAAATCGCACGGCATGGTGCTCAAGGAGACCAAACGGATGCCGATGAAGTCGGTGGGATTGGCACTTCTCAGCCTTGCCTATCTCCAGGTCGGTTTCCGGTCGACGTTCTTCCTGTTTGAGCCTGAGCAGCCTCGCCAGCAAGCAGATGCGAAGACGAACGTTTCGCAGGACAGGCTGGCGGCCTGACGCCGCCAACCCATAGTCTGTAAAAAGCATTCAACAAAAAGAACCCCGCCTCACAACCGTGGTGCGGGGTTTATTCTGACGGCCATTCCAACAAGGTATCAGGCCGCGTCTTTAAGAACCTTTGCATCGTTAAGATGCAGGGCAGTTCCGTGATCTGCCAGATGCGATTGAATAACATCCATCGCCCTGGTCATATTGCGTTTCCAGTCGAGTTGAACAAAGAGCTTTAATAGCGGCAAGGCCCAACTTCCTTTGCAGTGGAACGCGTAATCCCAAACGATGCGGGTCTGACCGTTTTCTTCGAGGGCGCGGGTCCTGGCTTTCGCATAGTCGGATAGAAAGCGGACCGGACTTGTGTAAGCCCACGGTTGGTATTCGTAGCTGTTTGGGTAGTCTGTCGCTGTGATCCGTTCCAGAGCAACGGTACCGTCTTTGAAGAAAATTTTGCGTGCACTGTCTTTGGCACCCCAATCTGGACCCTCAAGCATTTCAGTGTGGGTGATTGGCGGAACGACAAGGGTACCCAGCAGGAAGTCTTCGAGGCGTTGCGCTGTGTACCACTCGAAGAATTCTGCGGGCTTGATGTCAATCAGAATGCTCACGCTGCAGTGAGCATAATTGTTGCCATCTGCATCAATGTCCGGTGCGTCGTGTGGGTTCATCTGAATTCCCCTCTCATTTCCCTGATCTGGAGTGGGTAGCACTATTGAGGTTTCCGGTGTGTGAATCCCAAAAGCAAAAACTCAAGAGAAGTTGGAACTGCGCCGTTTTGGCTAATCATACATTGAAACCCCAACCGAAATCGCCACCTTCCTGCCATGGACTACAAGATTCTCCACACTATCCCGCCAATGCATGCAACAGAGGCGGCTAGAATTCACTTTGAGGCCTTCGAAGGCAAAATAGGTGGCCTGTTGGGTCGGGATGGGCGTGGCGCCGGTTTTTTCAGCGACATCATCAATCCTGAATTTGGCCTTTGTGCAATTTCGAATGATGGTCGCAAGTTGCTGGGTGTGGCGGGATTCAAAACGTCTGAGGGCAGTCTCATCGACGGAAACCTTGACGACATCAGACGTCATTACGGCTGGTTCGGAGGCCTCTGGCGCGGCTTAGTATTGTCGGTTCTGGAGCGGCAGCTGGAATCTGACTGTCTTTTAATGGACGGGATTGCGGTTAGTCCCTCAATGCGTGGTCGGGGAATCGGATCGGCACTGCTTGAAAATGTTGTCGACGTCGCCCGCACTCTGGGAAAGTCGCGGGTCAGACTTGACGTAATCGATAGTAATCCACGTGCCAGGACGCTCTATGAACGCCAGGGCTTCGTTGCGGGCAAGGTTCAGTCGCTCGGGCCTCTCAAACATATCTTTGGATTTGAGTCAGCCACCACTATGGTGCGGCCAACGGGCGTGTGATGCTTATGCAGCCCTTACCGGACTTTCCGCTTCTATGCTCACTTTTGCCGCTTCGCTTTGTCTTTTGCTTGCAACTCCTGGTCCCGGTGTCCTGTCGCTCGCAGGTGTTGGTGCCGCGTTTGGTTACAGAGCAGGCTGGGCCTATGGAACGGGACTGTTTTTCGGATCCAATTTCGTCATGTTGGCGGCGGCTTTGGGGCTCGCTGCACTGCTTGAAGCTAACATTGGCCTGCGGATCGTTTTCGTTGCGCTGTCGTCAGGCTATCTTCTTTATCTTGCGGCTCGCGTGGCACTTGCCGGGTCCGGCATTGCTTTCATCGAAGCAACAAAGCCTCCCGGTTTCTGGGGTGGTATTATTCTGCAGGCGTTCAATCCCAAGGCCTATGCAGTGGGGACCTTCGTATTCTCCAACTTTCCATTCTGGCCAGACAGTTTTATCGTCGAAGTGTTGTTAAAGTTCCTGATTTTAAATGCAATTTGGGTTCCGATCCACATTGTCTGGCTCGCAGCGGGAGTAGCAGTCCAGAAGCTCGAATTACCACAGCGGAGCCAACGCGCCATCAACCTCACCATGGCTTGCGCCATGGTGATTGTCGTCTCGATTGCTGTTTTTGCGAGCTAGGCGGCACCCCTGAGGCTGCAGAGGAGCCGACCAGGTAGCTATTCAGCTTTGATCTGCAGGTTCAAGAGCTTTGGAAGGCTCTGCGGTGACGCCTGTCCGGCGGCCACGATCTCGGCGACCGGAAGTGGTTTTGACGGTTCAACCGATACTTCGAAGGTGCCGGGATTCTGCAAAAATGTCCCGATGGCTGAAGATACCATTTCAGTCAGCTCAGGCATCTGCAGATTGGCCATTCCCATTCCAACCATCATCGGCGCCGCGGCGGCAAGTGCCTCTGGCGGCTGCTGCATTTGTTTAGAGGCCATCTCCAGGCCACGCTTTGTGACGGAATCGTCCTTGAAACTGATAGCCGCTTTGATCAGCTGAATATCCTGAAAAACAGCCATGGCGGCCTGCGCCTGGGCGGCCTGGTCCTTATTGTCTTGCATCTCTTTCGACATCTTCTGAAGGTCCGCAGCCTTTTGAATGGTGTATCCGCCAAACGACATCGGGAAAGACAAGGTTCCCACATTGTCCACGGCAATATCATAGGTCGATATCTCTATCTTCCCATCAGCGGTGGTCCATGTTCCGTCCATATCCATTCTTCCGGTGAACTTGCCGTCATAGCCCAGGTCAGCCATGGCCTTTTTGAACTTGGGGTCGTCAACCGAAGTCAGGTCAAGCGCGACCTCACCAACCTTGGCGCCGAAGGTGATCGGAGAGTCATTTGTATAAGGCGAGAGCGTAATCGCTGTATCGGCGATCGTCGCGACCGTCTTTCCCTTCATCGTAACAACACCATTTTTGGCGTTGAACGCGCTATAGGGTGCCATCTGTTTCAGAATGTCCGTTTCACCATCGGCAGGAATTCGCAAATCGTTCATCCCAGCGCTTTCAAACGTTACCTGAACATTACCGTTGCCCGAAGTGATGGTCCGGACGTCAATTTGCCTGACGGCGATTGCCCCATCGCCTTCTTCAGTTACGCCAGAAAATGTTGCACGTTCCCCTTTGATCGGTGGCACATCAGGCAGCGTCCAAGTCGGGCCCTTTACGGTGAAATCGTCACCATTTTGCTCGATCCCGTCATAGCTGAAGGTCTGCCCCTGCTGTGCAGCCACTGCCTGATAGCGCTTGATCAGGGCTTCGCCATCGACCGCCCACGCGGCGTTTGACATGGCGGCGACGCCGACACCCAGGGTAAGGGCAAGGGTACGAGTGTTGATAAGAAATTTCATGATCTTTCCTTCTGAGTGGGGCAATCAAACGCTATTGGGCGCTGACTTGAAGATTGAGTAGTGCAGGCAGTTGTTTGGGATCTGACTGAGATGCGGCAAAAATCTGCGAGATGGAAACCGGCTCTTTCGGTGCAACCCTGGCGGTGATTGTGCCGCGCTCTTTCAGGAATGTTGTCGCCGCCTTTGTAATCATCTCGCTGAGTTCGGGCATTTGCAATTGCCCGAGCCCCAGACCGATGAACAGCGGCGCTGATGCCGCCAACTGGTCGCCGGTGGTACCCATTTGCTTGGCCTGAAAGTCGAGCAGACGCCCGGTCAATGACCTGTCTGTCAGTGACACGGAGAAATCCTCGAGCTTAACACCACCCAATACATTCATCATCGAGCCCAGAGCCGCGCTCTGGTCTTTACTGTTGGCCATTTCCATTTGAAGGGCATTCAGTTGCTGGGCGACTTTTTCGGTATATCCCGTCAGGGCATAGCTCATGGCCAGCTTGAAAGCCTCTTTGAAATCCATTGAAAAATCAGCCAGGTCGACACGTCCAGTACCGGGATTGTACCGCGTGTCTGCATTTATCGAGCCATCGAGTTCGGCATAGCCCAGTTGATCAATGACCTGCTGGGCATTCGGGTCTGGAATGGCCTTGAGATTGATGCGGATTCCATCCATGCGACTCGTGCCACGGTAGGTTCCTGATGCATCAGGGGGGGAAAGAGTCGCATTGAGATCTGCCATCGAAAACAGAGTCGTGTCGCCCATCGCCACGTCGACTTTGCTGATATTGATCAGCGAATACAGGCTCATCCAGTCGCTTACGGGGACCGCAATCGACGTTGGGACTTTCAAATTTTGCAGATTGAATCCTTCGAGCCTGGACGTCACCTGATCTTGGGTGAACGCGACTTTGGTGAGGGCAAAGGTGGCAAGTGTCAGAGGAGCGGGGACTGTTTCGCCGGCGTCGATCCCCTTGTCGTACTTGAAATCCAGCGGTATGTCGGCGTCGACCATCGCCAGCGCCTCAAGCGACATCGCCGCATCGCTGTCTCTTACGTCGAGGCCGTTTATCGTAAAATTACCGAAAGTGACGCGTTGTTTTCGGGTTGCATCGCTCAAGTTCTTGTCAAAGAGCCCTTCGGGAAATGAAGCTTCTGACGCAGCAATTTCCTCGACTCGAAAGGTGCCCTTCTTCCTGGTATCGCCACCCATCTCGCTGATTGTCAGCGAGTCGAGTGTAATGAGGCCGTCTGACGTTTCGCGCAGACCGCCCACTTTGATCGCCTCGATGCGCACGGTTTCGTTCGATTTGGAGGTGATCTCAAGGCCCATGACCGTAAAACTGTCAGATGAATCCTCGACGACGGACTTCCATGTCACCTTTGAATCGTTGCGACTGCGCTCCTCGACCAGTCTGTCGAGCAACGCCTTGCCCTCTAGAGCAAAGGCCGGACTGGCTGAAAGCAGGAGGGATGCAGTTACGGCAGCGCGGCCAATGAGGCGAAGGGACATGGGCATATCCTTGGGGACAAGAGTTGGGCACAGGTATCAACCCATAGAGTGGCAGCACAGTGACGTGTGTGACAAGACGCACATACTGTGAAACTTAACGTTTCCTTGGCATCCGGACCTTGTTACCGCCGCATGAAAACGCTAGCGGGAACAGATGGGCAACGAAACGACACCACCATCTGATTCGGGGAATTCTGGCGGCGGAATTGAACCGATTGATTTGAAGAGCGCTCTTGAGGAGCGCTACCTTGCATATGCGCTGTCAACCATTATGGGCAGGGCACTCCCGGATGTGCGCGACGGGATGAAGCCGGTTCACCGACGCATCCTCCACGCGATGCGCCAATTGCGGCTCAATCCCGATGCAGCCTTTGCCAAATGCGCCAGGATCGTCGGTGATGTGATTGGTAAGTATCACCCACACGGTGATCAGTCGGTCTACGATGCCCTTGTGCGCCTGGCACAGACATTCGCTCAGCGCTATCCGCTGGTTGATGGACAAGGCAATTTCGGCAACATAGATGGCGACAATGCAGCCGCCTATCGGTACACCGAAGCCCGGATGACGGAGGCGGCATCAGCGCTTCTGGAAGGGATCACAGAAGACGCGGTCGATTTCCGGCTGACTTATAACGAGGAAGATGACGAGCCTGTCGTTCTTCCCGGCGCCTTTCCCAATCTTCTCGCCAATGGGTCCGCTGGTATTGCCGTCGGCATGGCAACCAACATTCCACCGCATAATGTGGAGGAGCTTTGCGATGCGGCGCTCCATTTGATCAAGTTTCCCAATGCCGGCTTTGAAAAACTGATGGAATTTGTGCCGGGGCCTGATTTCCCGACAGGCGGCGTAATTGTTGAGTCCCGAGATAACATTCTCGATGCCTATAAGACCGGTAAAGGCGGTTTCCGCACAAGGGCGCGGTGGGAGAAAGAGGACACCGGTCGCGGTACGTGGCAGATTGTAATCACCGAAATCCCTTATCAGGTGCAGAAGTCAAAGCTGATCGAAAAAACCGCGGAACTTCTTCTGGCGCGCCGGCTGCCGTTGCTCGCCGACATTCGCGATGAATCGGCTGAGGACGTACGCATTGTGCTGGAGCCGAAGTCACGCTCGGTAGATGAAACATTGCTCATGGAGCAATTGTTCAAGCTGACGGAGCTGGAGACCCGCTTTCCTCTGAACATGAACGTGCTGGATGGCGGCAAGGTGCCGCGTGTGATGAATCTGCGTGAGGTTTTGCGCGCATGGTTAGAGCACCGCAAGGATGTCTTGATCCGCCGTTCAAATTATCGCCTTGGCCAGATCGAGAAGCGTCTGGAAATTCTAGGTGGCTATCTGGTTGCCTATCTCAATATTGATGAAGTTATCCGGATTATTCGCACTGAAGATCACCCAAAACAGGCTCTCATTGCGCGGTTTGAGATCACCGACAACCAGGCGGAAGCCGTTCTAAATTTACGCCTGCGCCGTTTGCACAAGCTTGAAGAAGTGGAAATCCGGTCGGAGTTCGACGCGCTGACGGAAGAAAAAGCAGGCATTGAGGCACTGCTGGCCGACGATGACAAAATTTGGAAAACGATTGCCTGGGAAATCGGAGAAACCAAGAAGAAGTTCGGCAAGACGACCGAGGTGGGTGCACGCCGGTCCACCTTCGATGTGGCTGTAGAGATCGACATGGAGGCAGTTGCCGCAGCCATGATTGAGAAAGAGCCAATTACAGTCGTCGTATCTGAAAAAGGCTGGATTCGAGCTCTGCGTGGCCACGCCGCGGAATTCGAGTCCCTTGCCTTTAAAGAGGGAGACCGTCTCAAGACAGCTTTCCACGCGGAAACAACTGACAAGATCCTGTTGTTTACAACTTCCGGCAAGTTTTACACCCTGCCTGGCGACAAGTTGCCAGGGGGCCGCGGCCACGGCGAACCGGTTCGGATCATGGTCGACATGGAAAATGATGCCGACATCGTGGATGCCTTCGTGCATGCGCCCGGTCGTAAGCGTCTCGTCGCCTCCACACTGGGCAACGGATTTGTCGTCTCCGAGGAAGATGTCGTGGCCAATACCCGTAAGGGCAAACAGGTCCTGAACGTCACATCGCCAGCGGAAGCGTTGCTCTGTTCCGCAGTTGCAACAGGCGAGGGGGCACCTACACATCTGGCCGTGGTGGGCGAAAACCGCAAACTTATCATTTTTCCGATCGACCAGGTTCCAGAAATGGGCCGTGGCAAGGGTGTGCGGCTGCAGAAATATAAGGACGGCGGCATTCAGGACGCGCGCGCCTTTGCGCTTACGGATGGCCTGACATGGAATGACAGCGCGGGCCGCGTTCACACGCGTGAGCAGGGCGACCTGCAGGAATACATGGGTGAGCGCGCCCAGGCAGGACGCATGGTGCCGAAAGGTTTTCCAAGGAACGGCAAATTCGAGGGGTGATGATCGCGCGTGACGGGTGTTCGTCAGAACTCACCGTTGGCAACCGGCGCGACACCAATGCAGGGTCAAGATCACCATCTTCACAAAATCGGCAACAAGCGGCGCTTGAAAGCCCTGATGCGCAGCACCATTGTCGGGCGAATATCATTGTCCGTTGGCATCCTTACCTAGAAGGCAAATTTCATGACATTCAGACCCGTTGCTTCACAGTCCAAGGCAATCCCTACCATGGAGGGTGCGGGTGTTCATTTGCATCGGGTATTCGGGTTTGACGAGCAGAACCTGTGCGATCCCTTCCTGATGATGGATGACTTTCGTAATGATGAACCTGAAAAATATATCAAAGGTTTCCCCTGGCATCCGCATAGAGGAATCGAGACCATCACCTATGTCTTGGAAGGAAGTGTCGAGCACGGAGACTCGTTGGGCAATCGTGGTGTGTTGGGCCCCGGTTCTGTTCAATGGATGACGGCCGGCTCCGGCATCATGCACCAGGAAATGCCTGCCGGTAATGAACAGGGGCAGATGCACGGATTCCAGCTCTGGGCTAATCTGCCATCCGCGCTCAAGATGACGTCGCCAAGGTATCAGGATATCGATGGTTCTGACGTTCCAGAGGTCGTTGACGACGACGGCACGAGGGTAAAAATCATTACCGGTCATTTCTGGGGCAAGACAGGCCCCGTGGAGGGCATTGCCGCCGACCCGCTCTATCTGGATGTTTCGATGGCGCCGAACACCCAGAAAAGATTGACCGTTGATACATATGCCAGCACCTTCGCCTACATATTTGCAGGCTCTGGGACGTTTCGCGACGCATCGAAACCGATTGGCGTGAAGGTCGAGAAGGAGTTTCGTGGAGACGAATTGAATATTCGCGATCTTTCCGGCAACAGGACTCTCGTGCGGTTTGACACGGGCGACGAAATCAAAGTGCGTTCAGGGCCGGAAGGCATGCGATTTCTGCTCGTATCCGGCAAACCGATAAAGGAACCTGTCGCGTGGCATGGTCCGATCGTCATGAACACCCGAGATGAACTGCTTGAGGCGGTGAGGGACCTTCAGCAGGGAACATTTATCAAACAGGGTACGGCTTGAAGCAGGGGGTGTAACCCTTCGTTAACTGCGAATCCGTCATGGTTCGTCCATGACAGTCCGTTCCCGCAAGCGTCGCTCCCTTACCCGTTTCATCGCTCCGCTGATGACCATGATGCTGCTCGGCTATTTCGGATTCCATGCTTTTAATGGTCAATACGGAAGTCGGGCTCATCTGGCTATGCAGATACAGATCGTCGACTTGCAGGAAAAGCTGGAGGAGCGAACTGCTATCCGCGAAAAGCTGGAAGCCCGGGTTGCCCTGCTGCGCGAGGGCAGTCTGGAGAAAGACATGGTGGACCAGTTTGCCCGCCAGCAGCTGAACCTGTTACGCGAAGACGAAATCGTGCTGATGGACCGCCAATAGCGCATTACCTATAATTCAGTTAATACCAATATAGACACATGAAAACAATAGCATAGCGTGCATTTTGGTGTGCATTTTTGCAATTGTTTTCCTGACCCGACCGGTTATTCTGCATTCTAGTCTGCTGAGGTGCATTGCGCTCCCGTAGCTTGTGGCGAAATCAATCAAAGGTGTGCAGCGTGGCGAAATCCAGCACGGCGTCTAAATCAAAATCCTCTCCCAAGAAAACCGCACGCCAACCGGCGGCTCCCAAAACACCCAGGCCCATAGATTTCACCAAAGAGCAGGAGCTTAAAGCCTATCGTGATATGCTGATGATCCGGCGTTTTGAAGAGAAGGCCGGTCAGTTGTATGGCATGGGTTTCATTGGCGGTTTCTGCCATCTCTATATCGGTCAGGAGGCCGTCGTCACAGGCATGCAGAGTGCTTTGATCGAGGGCGATCAAGTCATTACTGCCTATCGCGATCACGGCCACATGTTGGCTTGCGACATGGATCCCAAGGGGGTCATGGCCGAGCTGACTGGCCGTCAGGGCGGTTACTCCCGCGGAAAAGGCGGCTCCATGCACATGTTCTCGAAGGAGAAAAATTTCTACGGGGGACACGGAATTGTTGGCGCGCAGGTATCGCTCGGCACCGGCATCGCGTTCAACAATAACTACAGGGAAAATGGCAACGTTTGCTGCACATATTTCGGTGATGGAGCCTCCAACCAGGGGCAGGTCTATGAAAGCTTCAATATGGCGAAGCTTTGGAGCCTCCCTGTAATCTATATCATTGAGAACAACCGCTATGCGATGGGCACGTCCGTGACACGCTCTTCTGCCCTGACAGATTTTTCGAGGCGAGGCTGCTCGTTTAACATTCCTGGCATCGAGGTCGATGGCATGGACGTTCGCGCCGTCCAGGCGGCGGGAGAACTGGCTGCCGATTGGTGCCGTTCTGGCAAAGGGCCGATTATTCTGGACATGCAAACCTACCGTTATCGTGGTCACTCAATGTCCGATCCGGCCAAATACCGCACCAAGGACGAGGTGCAGAAAATGCGCGCCGAAAATGACCCAATTGAACGGGTCAAACAGCGGGTCATGCAAAAGAAGTGGGCCGACGAGGACGAATTAAAGGCAATTGACAAGGACATTCGCGCCGTTGTCGCTGATGCTGCTGAGTTCGCGCAAAATGATCCGGAGCCGGATCCTGCAGAGCTCTATACCGACATACTCCTCCCGGTCGCCCCCATGACGGTGGAGGCATAAGACATGGCTACAGAAATTCTCATGCCCGCCCTTTCTCCGACCATGGAAGAGGGAACGCTGTCCAAATGGCTGGTCAAAGAAGGTGATGACGTTGCCGCAGGCGACGTGATCGCTGAAATTGAAACTGACAAGGCAACCATGGAAGTCGAAGCCGTCGACGAAGGTAAGGTCGGCCGGATTTCCGTCGCAGAGGGTACCGAAGGCGTCAAGGTCAATACGGTTATTGCGGTTCTGGTGGAAGAGGGTGAGAGCGCTGATGATGTCGCCGTCAATACGACACCGGCCGACGAACAGCTTTCGTCTTCCGAAAAGACTGAAGCGCCGGTCCAGGAAGCCGGTTCCGCTGCCTCGGCGCCAGCCGCACCGGCTGCGGCAATTGCCGACGATCCGGACATTCCTTCTGGAACCGAGATGATCTCAACCACGGTGCGAGAAGCGCTTCGCGATGCCATGGCCGAGGAAATGCGGTCTGACGACCGGGTTTTTGTCATGGGTGAAGAAGTTGCGGAGTATCAGGGCGCCTACAAGATTACCCAGGGGTTGCTGGACGAATTTGGCGCAAAGCGCGTCATCGACACGCCGATTACAGAACACGGATTTGCCGGAATTGGTGTTGGTGCGGCAATGGCTGGTCTTCGTCCTATTGTTGAATTCATGACCTTCAACTTCGCCATGCAGGCGATCGACCAAATCGTCAATTCGGCCGCCAAGACGCTCTACATGTCCGGTGGACAGATGGGCGCGCCCATGGTTTTCCGTGGACCGAATGGTGCTGCAGCGCGCGTTGGCGCGCAACACAGTCAGTGCTATGCCGCCTGGTACGGTCACATCCCCGGTTTGAAGGTCGTTGCTCCGTACGGTGCCGCAGACGCTAAGGGGCTGCTCAAAGCGGCTATCCGTGATCCGAATCCGGTGATTTTTCTCGAAAATGAAATCATGTATGGCCAGTCTTTTGATGTGCCAAAAATGGACGATTTTGTTCTGCCTATTGGCAAGGCACGAATCCAGAAAGAAGGTTCAGACGTAACGCTGGTCAGCTTCGGTATTGGTATGAAATACGCCATTGAAGCGGGTGCCGCGCTCGCAGAACTTGGCATCGATGCCGAGATCATCGATTTGCGTACCATTCGTCCACTGGACATGGAAACGGTGATTACTTCAATCAAAAAGACCAACCGTTGCATCACCATCGAAGAGGGGTTTCCTCAATCGGGCATCGGTGCGGAAATCGGCATGCAGATTATGCAACAAGCGTTCGACTACCTCGACGCTCCGGTTTTGCGCGTGACGGGCAAAGACGTTCCCATGCCCTATGCCGCTAACCTGGAAAAACTCGCACTTCCAAGTGTCGATGAAGTTGTTCAGGCAGCCCGATCGGTCACCTATAAATGAGTGCAATGCCGAAATTGGATATGAATGGAGCCGTCTGGGACAAGTTCCGGGGAGCGGTGATCATTCCAAGTGGCCTGAATCAAGTTGCCGTATCCATCGAAGCCCTGGAAAGCTGGGCCAACCGCAAACTGTCACCCGATGAAGCTGTTGACGCCGCCGTTGGTGAGGGAGCGATGTTGCGTACCATCGCCAACGCAACCCCGGCCCACGACAACGTCATAACCATCACCGTCGGTATTATGAACAGTCGATCATGGGCGGCCGAATCTGCTGCTGAGATCGACGAGGGATATGAACAATGAGCATCAACATCACAATGCCCGCCCTTTCCCCAACGATGGAGGAAGGCAATCTCGCAAAATGGCTCGTCAAGGAAGGCGACTCCGTATCCGCCGGTGATGTGATCGCCGAGATAGAAACAGACAAGGCGACTATGGAGGTCGAAGCCGTCGATGAGGGCACGGTGGCCAGAATTATGGTCGCCGAAGGAAGCGAAGGCGTAAAGGTTAATGCCGTGATCGCTGTTCTGGCGGAAGATGGCGAAGATCCGGGGAGTGTTGAGGCTTCGGCGGCACAACCGTCTAAGCCGGATGAGCAGACACCGGCGCCCGCCACTGCCAGTTCAAAAAAGACGGAGGCTGCAGAGGCGCCGTCGGATAAGCCTGCGCCAATGGCAGAACAGGCAAGCCAGGGCGTCAGCGCTTCTGGTGATCGGATTTTCGCATCACCACTGGCACGGCGAATTGCCGGGCAAAACGGCGTGGACATCAGTCGCATCAACGGCAGTGGCCCGCGCGGTCGCGTTGTCAAAGCTGACGTAGAAGCGGCGGTTTCCGAAGGCACTGCAGTCGGAACAAAGCAGAGCGCTAAAGGCTCAGTTCAGGCGGTCACGCCGACGGCTGTGCAGGGTATGACCGACGAACAGATCCTGGCGACGTTCGACGACGGGACCTACGAATCCAAACCCCATGATGGCATGCGCAAAGTTATTGCGGAACGATTGACCCAAAGTGCCCAGACAATTCCGTCCTATTTCGTCACCATGGAATGCGAATTGGACAAGCTGCTGGCACTTCGTACCCAGATGAACGAGGCCGCCCCAAACGATGGGGAAGGAAAGCCCGCTTACAAGATTTCGGTCAACGATTTCATCGTCAAAGCGATGGCGCTCGCTTTGCAGGCCGTGCCTGCTGCCAATGTTTCCTGGACATCAACAGACCGGCTCTATCACAAACATTCCGATGTTGGTGTCGCGGTCGCTGTTGACGACGGACTATTTACACCCATTGTTCGAAAGGCCGAGCAAAAGACACTTTCTGTGATCTCGGCCGAGGTCAAAGACATCGCGGGGCGGGCGCGAAACAAGAAACTGCTGCCGCAGGAATACCAGGGCGGCTGCACGGCGGTGTCGAACCTCGGCATGTTTGGAGTTCGAGAATTCACGTCGATTATCAACCCGCCACACGCATCCATTGTTTCGATTGGTGCAGGCGAAAAGAAGCCAATCGTTCGTGATGGCGCTCTCGCAGTCGGTACGTTGATGGCCGCAACTTTTGCTTTTGATCACCGCTGCATTGACGGGGCACTTGGTGCGGAACTGGCGGCGGCATTCAAAGACTATATTGAGAATCCGATGGGCATGCTGGTTTAGTTTATTTGGTGTCGGTTCGTTTGAGTCCGCCATCTTCACGAATGGCATCATTGAGGCGCCTGTTTTCTGAGGCCAGGAAATCAACTGTTACGACAAAGGGAACGGCAGCAATCGCAAGCAGGCCAAGGGCGGCAAACAACTGGAGCTTTCTAGGTCTTGTATGAAACTTAAAGACACGAAAGATGATCGCCACCGCGACCAGAAAAATAACGACTATGTTGATGGCTGAATAGCCAAGAGAACCGAAGGATTCGAAGAATTGCATGTTGGTTGCGCGGTTTGAAACGATTGGTTTGTGTGTAGCGCGTGGTACTCAAAAGACAATGGTGTTGAAGCATGGATAACCTGATTCTGCGCCCCGCTTCACAGGCCGACGCGGCGGACCTTGCAATCTTGGATAACATTGCCGGCCACGGCATATCGCAGTGGTTCTGGCAAGGTGCCGTCATGATGGGAAAAGCCAGTGATGCGTATGATTGGGGCAGGGCACGCATGTTGGACGCCGAATCCATATTTGGCTGGAAGAATGCAACCGTTGCGGAAAGCGCCGGCGTGGTACTCGGCGCGGCATGCAGCTATCCAATGCCGATGCCCGATCCAGGCGATGAAAAACAGAATCCGGAACCGTTTAAGCCGGTTTTTGAGTTGTTCTGCCAGTCGACGGGAGACTGGTTCGTCGACTCACTGGCCGTGTATCAAGCGGCGAAAGGAAAACGCATCGGCGCCCGGTTGCTCGACGATTGCTTCGCAAAGGGCGCCGCCGCCGGTGCCGCGCGGATCAGCCTCGTTGTTGAAGACAGCAACGAAGATGCGCTTGGTCTCTACGGATCACGCGGCATGATTGAGCGCGATCGCCGTCCGTACATTCCATTCAACAAATCATCAGACACCAAAAACTGGTTGTTGCTCTCCGCACAGCTCTCTTAAGGCAGAAACCATGGCCAATTCTTACGACATCATCATTCTCGGCGGTGGACCCGGCGGTTACGTTGCAGCCATTCGAGCGGCACAGCTCGGCATGAAAGCCGCTGTCGTCGAGCGTGAACATTTGGGCGGCATCTGCCTCAACTGGGGCTGTATTCCGACCAAGGCATTGCTGCGGTCTGCCGAGATATTTGACCACATGACCCACGCCGAGTCTTTTGGGCTATCGGCAAAGAGCTTGTCATTTGACATGGAAAAGATCGTCAAGCGTTCCCGCGGCGTCTCTGGTCAGTTGAATGGTGGCGTTGGCTTTCTGCTCAAAAAGAACAAGGTTGATGTGATTTGGGGCGAAGCCACGATCACCAAGCCTGGAGAAGTCAAAGTCAGCAAGCCGAAGAAAGCCGCCTTCGAGCCCCAACATCCGGTGCCTAAGGGGACGCTCGGCGAAGGTACTTATACCGCCAGCAACATCATCGTCGCCACAGGCGCTCGTCCGCGGTCGCTGCCCGGCATCGAACCAGACGGAGATCTGATCTGGTCCTACTTTGAGGCGATGGTGCCCAAATCCATGCCCAAATCACTGGTCGTAATGGGGTCAGGTGCCATCGGCATTGAATTTGCATCCTTTTACAAGACCATGGGCGCCGAGGTTACTGTGGTGGAGTTAATGCCGCAGGTCATGCCCGTGGAAGATCACGAAATTGCCAAACACGCGCAAAAGCGTTTTGAAAAGCAGGGCATGAACATCCTGCTCGAAGCCAAGGTGACAAAGGTCGAAAAGGGCAAGGCTGACATAACCGCCCATGTGGAAACCAAAGACGGTAAGTTGCAAGCCATCAAGGCAGAAAAGCTGATATCGGCGGTTGGTGTGGTGGGAAATGTGGAAGGCCTGGGACTGGAAGCTGCCGGTGTGGAAATTGACCGTGGGATTATCAAGGTCGATCAGTACGGCCGCACCAGCGTGAAGGGCATCTTCGCAATTGGCGATGTGGCCGGTGCGCCCATGCTCGCGCACAAAGCCGAGCATGAAGGTGTCATCTGCGTCGAAGCAATTGCCGGCCAGCACCCACACGTGATGGACAAGGCCAAAATACCGGGTTGTACTTACTGTAACCCGCAAGTTGCCAGTGTTGGCATGAATGAGAAATCTGCTAATGAAGCCGGGAGAGAGGTGAAAATCGGTCGCTTCAATTTTGCAGGAAACGGCAAGGCTATTGCTCTGGGTGAGCCGGAAGGCATGGTCAAGACCATCTTCGATGCCAAGACAGGAGAACTGCTTGGCGCCCATATGGTTGGTGCTGAGGTCACCGAGCTCATTCAGGGGTTTGTGGTGGCCATGAATCTTGAAACCACCGAACAAGATCTGATCGATGCGGTCTTCCCACACCCCACATTATCGGAAATGATGCATGAAAGCGTCATGGATTCCCAGGGCCGCGTTATTCACGCCTAGGAGAACCTGAACATGTCCGAGAACTATATCGATCCTGACAAAGCGAGCTTTGCTGCGCTTAAGGCCCTGCCACGCGATCAACCTGTAGAAATGCTCAATCTGGTGGCGCTGAAGGAAACAGCGGCCTATCAGGACGGTACCGTAGCGACCGGGGCTGAGGCTTATGCAAACTATGGTCGGGAAAGCGCCCCGATCTTTCAAAAAGTGGGTGGTGAGATCATCTGGTCCGGAGACCCCCAATTCATGGTCATCGGACCACCAGACGAGAAATGGGATGTGGCCTTCATCGCACGTTATCCAACCGGTCAGGCATTCCTCGATATGGTCTACGATCCGGAATACCGGGCAGTCGTGCACCACAGGCAGGCGGCCGTGAAGACATCACGGTTGATCCGTACCAAAAGCAAGGACAGCGGCAAGGGCTTTGGGTAAACAACGCCTAAAAACGTGATGAGAGTTCAGTCGCCAAACGGTTGAGGGCTTTTCGGCACGTTGATAGGTTCTCGTGATGAAAATCCTATGTGCAAATGTGGCTCTCGCCATTACCCTCATTACTCTCATCACCACCGGCTCGCATGCCTGCGGTATGGATACCGATTGCAAAATCGGCGACCGTACCTACCGTATAGCGCTACCATCACCAACGTCCCCGGAGAAACCGGGCGCCATTATCTTCAATCACGGATATCGCGGTACTGCTGCCGGCATCATGAAGAACAAACGACTCGTCAAGACGGTGACCGACATGGGGCTCGCACTTGTCGCGCCCAAGAGTTTTGGACCTGATTGGGACATTCCCAATTCCCCAAGTCCAGGAGACAATGTGGAATTTGATTTTTTTGCAGAGCTTAAAGAGGACCTGACCAGCAGGCATGGCATCGACACCAGTCAGATTATGATTTCCGGATTTTCAGCCGGCGGTATGATGACCTGGAACCTGGCGTGTGAAATGGGAAATTCCTTTGCCGCCTACGCGCCGATGGCCGGTACTTTCTGGGCACCCGTACCGAAGAACTGCAACGGGCTCCCCGTAAACATGATTCACATGCACGGAACGGATGACAAGATCGTGCCGATGAAGGGCCGTCCGATTGCCAATACCCGCCAGGGCGACGTTTACAAGGCTCTGAAGATGGCTGCTGAAGCCGACGATTTTGGCAAGTGGAATTCAACGGGTGAATCTCACGGACTGACATGCCAGCGACGCACCGCCTCCAGCGGTCGCATTCTTGAGCTGTGTGTTCACCCTGGAGGTCATACGATCCGCTCCGAATGGCTTGTGAAAGCTTGGAAAACGTTTAGTGAAGCAGGTGTCTTGAAACCTGCTTCTTAAGCTTTTGCCATGTCTGCGCCGGATACGATTGCCTATTTCGGTTACGGTTCTCTGGTCAATCTGGAGACGATTCGGACCCCCTATGTCTCGGCTGCTCCCGCCAAACTCAAGGGTTGGCGGCGTACCTGGCTTAGCCGCCCGGCGGTGGATGGAAGTTTTGCCCCCTTCGAGGGCCTGGCATTTCTGTCGGTTGAACCGGACTCTTCTTGCGAAATCGATGGCATGCTGGTCACGGATCTTCGGGCCAGCTTACCCTCTCTCGACGCAAGAGAGGCCCTCTATTCGCGGGTTGAACTGGCTGCAGAGCACGTTGTGGGAGAGCAACTC
>CALIOE010000075.1 GCA_938044775.1 uncultured Rhizobiaceae group bacterium | reverse complement strand
GCCCGATTTGTGATCAGGGCGGTGAGTGCGACTTGCAGGACCAGGCGATGGCCTTCGGCATGGACGCGTCGCGCTACCAGGAAAACAAGCGCGCAGTGGAAGACAAATATATCGGCCCACTGGTCAAGACGATCATGACCCGATGCATTCACTGCACGCGTTGCGTCCGGTTTACAACCGAGGTCGCCGGCATCTCGGAACTCGGTCTTCTTGGCCGGGGCGAGGATGCCGAGATCACAACCGCTCTTGAACAGGCCATGACGTCTGAATTGCAGGGAAATGTGATCGATCTCTGCCCCGTCGGGGCGCTGACTTCGAAGCCCTATGCCTTTCAGGCCCGTCCCTGGGAACTGAACAAGACCGAGACGATCGACGTCATGGATGCCGTTGGCTCTGCCATCCGGGTAGACACTCGCGGTTCCGAAGTCATGCGGATTATGCCGCGGGTCAATGAAGCGGTAAATGAGGAATGGATTTCCGACAAGACCAGGTTCATCTGGGATGGTTTGAAAACCCAGCGTCTGGACCGCCCTTACATTCGCAAGAATGGTAAGCTGACGGCCGCCACATGGGCTGAGGCCTTTGAATCAATCGCTGAAAAGGTGAAGGTAACTGCACCAGAAAATGTAGGTGCCATCGCCGGCGACCTCTCGTCGGTCGAAGAAGTTTTCGCCATGCGCGAGTTGATGGCAGCCCTGGGATCAACCAATATTGACTGCCGTCCTGAGGGCTCCTCATTGGATCCCACGCTTGGCCGTTCCAGCTACCTCTTCAATTCCGGAATTGAAGGAATTGAAGACGCCGATGCCATCATGCTGATTGGAACCAACCCCCGCAAAGAAGCGGCGGTACTGAACAGTCGCATCCGCAAGCGTTGGCGTACCGGAGAAGCGATGGTCGGACTGATCGGTGAACAAGTCGATCTCACTTACGACTATTTTCACGCGGGAGCCGGACCCGACAGTCTTGCCGCAATCGACCGGAAGCCTAAGGCAGCTCAGCGCCCAATGTATATTATCGGGGAGGCTGTGGCGAACCGTCCGGACGGCGCCAAGATTCTGCAAAAGATCGCAGATATGGCAGTGCGTTTTGATATGGCCCGTGAAGATTGGAACGGGTTCAATATCCTGCATAGCGCTGCCGCTCGCGTGGGGGCGCTTGATCTCGGCTTCGTGCCGGGCGAGGGCGGTAAGGCGAGTGGAGATATGCTGCGCGAGAGCGAGGTGTTGTTCCTGCTCGGAGCCGATGAATTCGACATGATGCAGCGTAAATCAGGTTTCACAGTTTACATCGGCAGCCACGGAGATGTCGGCGCTCATCATGCCGACGTCATTTTGCCCGGTGCGGCCTACACCGAGAAATCGGGCACCTGGGTCAATACCGAAGGCCGCGTCCAGATGGGACAGCGTGCCGGATTTGCCCCCGGAGAAGCCAAGGAAGACTGGGCCGTTTTGCGTGCACTTTCCGAGGCGCTCGGCAAGAAATTGCCGTTCGATTCACTTCCGCAATTGCGCGCACAACTCTATGAAGAACATCCACATTTTGCTCAGATTGACGAGATTGTTGCAAGTGATGCAACCGGCGTTAAGGGCCTCGCGGATCGTAAGGGTGGAACGGTCCGCAAGGCATCGTTCAAGCCAGCCATCGAGGACTTCTATCTGACAAATCCGATTGCAAGGGCGTCAGCCGTCATGGCCGAGTGCTCGCAGCGGGCGAATGGCGAACTGGCGGAGGCCGCGGAGTAGACTATGGAACCCACTTTCTTCGAAACCTATGTCGTTCCGCCGCTCTGGATGCTCGGCCAAAGCGTTCTCATGCTTGTCATCCTGCTGCTGACAGTCGCCTACATTTTGTATGCAGACCGTAAGATATTTGCCGCGGTGCAAATGCGCCGCGGACCCAACGTGGTTGGACCGTGGGGCCTGTTGCAGAGCTTTGCCGACCTGCTGAAATTTGTCATCAAGGAACCCATTATACCTGCAAGCGCCAATAAAGGGGTATTCCTTCTTGCTCCTCTGGTTGCCGGTGTTCTGGCTCTGTCCGCCTGGGCCGTCATTCCCGTTGCGGACGGTTGGTCTGTTGCCGACCCCAATCTCGGACTGCTGTTTGTCTTCGCGATTTCTTCGCTCGAGGTGTATGGCATCATCATGGGCGGTTGGGCCTCGAACTCGAAATACCCGTTCCTCGCCTCGCTGCGGTCGGCTGCACAGATGGTTTCCTACGAGGTCTCCATCGGATTTGTAATAATAACCGTTCTGCTCTGTGTCGGTTCGCTGAACCTTACCGACGTGGTGAATGCACAAAAAGACGGGTTAGGCACTCATCTTGGTATTGGCGTGAACTCATTCCTCGATTGGCATTGGCTGGCCCTGTTTCCCATGTTCGTCGTGTTCTTTATCTCCGCCATAGCTGAGACAAATCGACCACCGTTTGATCTGCCGGAAGCTGAATCAGAGCTCGTCGCCGGTCATATGACCGAATATTCATCAACGCCTTTCCTGCTGTTTTTCCTGGGTGAGTTTGTGGCCATCACACTGATGTGCGCATTGACAACCATCCTGTTTCTGGGCGGCTGGCTGCCACCGGTGGACATTGCGCCGTTCAACTGGGTGCCGGGCATTATCTGGTTCGTGCTGAAGGGCATGTTCGTCTTTTTCTGCATGGCGATGGTGCGCTCGATCGTACCACGCTATCGCTACGATCAGTTGATGCGTCTGGGTTGGAAAGTGTTCCTGCCTATCTCGCTTGCAATGGTGTTCATCACTGCTCTCGTGCTAAAAGTTATGGGGTGGGCGTAACGTGGTGATCGAATTGCCCATTACCGGTCGCTGTTACTGCGGCAAGGTTGCGTTCTCATCATCCGACGAACCGCAAGCCGTCGCCTATTGTCATTGCGATGACTGCAAACGTTCGACCGGCGCCCCTTTGGCTGCATTTGCGGCATTCGAGGTAAGTGCGGTGACATTTTCGCCCGACGGGGGAAAAGCCTTCAGGCCGCGTGATGGCGTAACACGGACATTTTGTGAGACCTGTGGTTCTTCCCTGTGGGCACGCTACGACTACCTGCCTGATCAGATCTATATCCCGCTTGGTCTAATCGATCAGGCGGCCGACCTGCAGCCTGAGGTTCATGCTTACGACTCGCAGAGGCTTCCCTGGCTGCATATTCAGGACAGTGCGCAACGCTTTGCCAAGTCGTCACAGTCTTTGCTTCGCAGCAGCCGCAATCCATCAACGGAGACAGTACAATGAGTTCTCTCGTTCAAAGTGCAAAATCACTGTTCTTGCTGGAATTCGTGAAGGCTTTCGGTCTTGGTGTGAAATATTTTTTCGCGCCTAAGGCGACGATAAATTATCCCTACGAAAAAGGGCATGTCTCAGCTCGGTTCCGCGGCGAACACGCGTTGCGGCGCTATCCGAACGGCGAAGAGCGCTGCATCGCCTGCAAGCTCTGTGAGGCCATATGTCCGGCACAGGCGATCACCATTGAGGCAGGGCCGCGTCGTAATGACGGCACACGGCGCACGGTGCGCTACGACATCGACATGGTGAAATGCATCTATTGTGGTTTCTGCCAGGAAGCGTGTCCGGTGGACGCAATTGTTGAGGGACCGAACTTTGAATTTGCAACCGAGACCCGGGAAGAACTCTACTACGACAAGGATAAATTGCTCGAAAACGGTGCACGCTGGGAACGGGAACTGGCGCGCAATATAGCAATTGATGCGCCTTATCGGTAACAGGTGTGCAGCGGGTTTGAATAAGGTCTGAAAGTCTCGCTATCGCGTATGGACGCGGGGCAAGCAAGGCGCTAAGGAACGGCGCGATATCGCGGGCAGTGCACAGTTTGTGGATTGTCTAAAGAGACGCCGAAAGGCGGACAAATTCCGGCAAGAACGCAGTGTTGCGATCAGGTCGGTGCAAAGGGAAACGCGAAACAAAATGGTCGTCGCGAGTTTGTTTTTCTACCTTTTTGCCACCGTCACGGTCGCATCCGCCTTCATGGTGATTGCGTCGCGCAATCCGGTCCATTCGGTGCTGTTTCTCATTCTGGCGTTCTTCAACGCAGCCGGCCTCTTTATGTTGACCGGTGCAGAATTCCTCGCGCTCATCCTGATCGTCGTATACGTGGGCGCCGTGGCAGTGCTGTTTTTGTTTGTCGTGATGATGCTGGACGTCGACTTCGCCGAGATGCGTGAGGGCTTCCTGCAATATCTGCCGATCGGGGCCTTGATAGGGCTGGTTCTGGCAATTGAACTCATACTGGTGCTTGGATCCTTTGCCATCGACACAGAAACGGTTGCAGCCACAGCAGTTCAGCCGATCCCAGATCTGGCAGAAACCTCCAACATCAAGGCTTTGGGCGATCTGCTCTATACCAAATACATTTTCTTCTTCCAGCTTTCAGGTCTGATCCTGCTCGTCGCCATGGTGGGCGCCATCGTTTTGACGCTCAGTCACCGTCCCGACGTCAAGCGTCAGAATGTGGCTGAACAGGTGGCACGTGATCCAAACGACGTGGTTCTGGCAAGTGTCAAGTCGGGTGAGGGGATCTAGCCATGGAAGTCGGCCTATCACACTTCCTTACAGTCGGGGCGATCCTGTTTACGCTTGGTGTTCTCGGCATCTTTCTAAACCGCAAAAACGTCATCGTCATTTTGATGTCGATTGAGCTGATTCTGCTGGCGGTGAACATTAATTTCCTGGCGTTTAGCCAGGCAAATGGCGATCTTATGGGCCAGATCTTTGCGCTCTTCGTCCTCACCGTTGCCGCTGCAGAGGCAGCAATCGGTCTTGCAATTCTCGTTGTCTTCTTCCGAAACCGCGGCTCCATCGCGGTTGAAGACGTCAACATGATGAAAGGGTGAGGCGCTTCTGCGGCGCGAACTGAAACATGCTTCATCTCATCGTTTTCCTGCCGTTGCTCGGCTTTTTGATTGCAGGCCTGTTTGGCCGCCAAATCGGTGACAAGGCGTCCGAATATGTGACCTCGGGGTTTCTGGTGGTTGCCGCCATTCTGAGCTGGATCGTCTTT
This sequence comes from uncultured Rhizobiaceae group bacterium, assembly GCA_938044775.1. Classification (GTDB taxonomy): domain Bacteria; phylum Pseudomonadota; class Alphaproteobacteria; order Rhizobiales; family Rhizobiaceae; genus Pseudahrensia. The sequence continues at coordinate 8,846 of CALIOE010000075.1, read as the reverse complement.
TTTGAGGTTGGTTTCAGCGAGCAGGAGACGACAACAATTCCTGTCGCCCGTTGGATCGATTCCGGCAATTTCAATGCTTCGTGGGCCTTCCGGCTCGATACACTGACCGCGGTGATGTTGGTCGTCGTGAATACGGTTTCCTCCCTGGTCCATGTCTACTCGATCGGATACATGCATCACGACCCGCATCGCTCACGCTTTTTCGCCTATCTGTCGCTTTTCACGTTTGCGATGCTGATGCTGGTAACTTCCGACAACCTGATTCAGATGTTCTTTGGCTGGGAAGGCGTGGGACTTGCATCCTACTTATTGATCGGATTTTGGTTCAAAAAGCCAAGCGCCAACGCGGCAGCCATTAAGGCCTTTATCGTCAACCGCGTGGGTGATTTCGGTTTTGCACTCGGCATCTTCGGGTTGTTCGTGCTCTTCGGCTCTGTCGAGTTCGGCACCATTTTTGGCAATGCGGCCAGTTTCGCCGGTGGTACCGAGGAAGCGCAGCAGCGAATCGTCATGACTTTCGCCGGTTACGAGCTGACGAAAGACAGCGCCATTACCGTTGTGTGCCTGTTGCTGTTCATGGGCGCGATGGGCAAATCAGCTCAGTTTCTTTTGCACACATGGCTGCCTGATGCGATGGAAGGTCCGACGCCGGTATCAGCGCTCATTCATGCCGCGACCATGGTGACGGCTGGTGTGTTCCTGGTGGCACGTATGTCGCCGGTCTTTGAACTCTCAATGACAGCACTTACTGTGGTGACGCTGATCGGAGCCACGACAGCGTTCTTCGCGGCTACAGTGGGCCTGGTCCAAAACGACATCAAGCGTGTCATAGCCTATTCCACCTGCTCACAACTGGGTTACATGTTCGCCGCGTTGGGCGTTGGCGCATATGGGGCAGCAATGTTCCATCTGTTCACGCACGCCTTCTTCAAGGCCTTGCTGTTTCTCGGTGCTGGCTCAGTCATTCATGCCGTCTCAGACGAGCAGGACATGCGAAAGATGGGCGGATTGCGCAAATTGATTCCGCGCACCTACTGGATGATGATCATCGGTACGGTCGCGCTGACCGGGGTTGGCATACCAGGTACTGTAATCGGCACTGCCGGCTTCTTCTCCAAAGATGCCATTATTGAGAGTCTCTATGTGGGGCAAAACGCCTTTGCCGGCTACGCCTTCTGGATGACCGTGATCGCGGCGCTGTTCACCAGCTTTTATTCCTGGCGCCTGATTTTCATGACTTTCCATGGCAAGCCTCGGGCATCTGCCGACGTCATGAGCCATGTGCACGACAGCCCCAATGTCATGCTCGTACCGCTTTACATTCTGGGTGCGGGGGCATTGTTTGCGGGTGTTGCGTTTTTTGCCAGCTTTATCGGGTCGCATCACGAAGCAGGTCAACTCGATCCGCACTACCTCGAATTCTGGAAATCTGCCCTGGTGCTTGGTCCTGACAACAAGATTCTGGAACAGTTTCATAATGTACCGAAGCTGGTGAAATGGTCGCCCTTCATTATGATGGCGCTCGGCTTGGTGACAGCCTGGATGTTCTATATCCGCTCGCCCAACCTGCCCGGCGAACTCGCACGGCAACATGCCGGCCTTTACAAGTTTTTGCTCAACAAATGGTATTTTGATGAGTTGTACCACTATGTGTTCGTTGTGCCCGCCATGTGGCTTGGACGTCTGTTCTGGAAGCAGGGCGATGGCCGCATTATCGATGGGTTTGGGCCTGACGGCATCGCCGCTCGCGTTCAGGACATAACACGTGGCATCGTCCGTCTGCAGTCTGGTTATCTTTATCACTACGCCTTCGCGATGTTGATCGGAGCTGCTGCTCTTATCACCTACATGATGTTCACGGGAGCGAACTGACCGTGGCAAGCCTTCCTATTCTCTCTATCGTCACCTTCCTGCCGCTCGTCGGTGCCGCGATGATCTTTCTGATCTGGGAAGACAGCGAGATCGCCCGGCGCAATGTCCGATATGTGGCGCTGCTGACAACAGTGTTGACCTTCATCATTTCCCTCGGCATCTGGGTCAATTTCGACAATTCACAATCCGGATTCCAAATGGTCGAACGCGTCGGTTGGATCACGGAGGGCGGTATTGCCTATCACATGGGTGTGGACGGCATTTCCATGCTGTTTGTGATTCTGACGACGTTTCTGATGCCGTTCTGCATTCTGGCGAGTTGGGAATCGATTTCGGATCGCGTACGCGAATACATGATTGCGTTCCTCGTGCTGGAAACCCTTATGATCGGGGTATTCTGTGCGCTTGATATCGTTCTGTTCTACGTATTCTTTGAGGCTGGCCTGATCCCGATGTTCCTGATCATCGGCGTATGGGGCGGAAAGCGCCGGGTCTATGCCAGCTTGAAGTTCTTCCTCTATACGCTGCTGGGCTCAGTCCTCATGCTGCTGGCCATCATGGCAATGTACTGGCAAGCCAAAACCACCGACATCCCGCAACTGATGGCGTTTGATTTTCCAGCCAATATGCAAACCTGGTTGTGGTTTGCATTCTTTGCTTCTTTCGCTGTCAAAATGCCGATGTGGCCGGTGCACACCTGGCTACCGGACGCGCATGTTGAAGCGCCAACGGCGGGCTCTGTCATCCTGGCGGCAATTCTGTTGAAGATGGGTGGTTACGGCTTCCTGCGCTTTTCACTGCCAATGTTTCCGCTGGCCAGCGCCGATCTGGCGCCTCTTGTGTTCACACTCTCCATTATCGCCATCATTTACACTTCGCTTGTGGCGCTTATGCAGGACGACATGAAGAAGCTGATCGCCTATTCGTCCGTGGCCCATATGGGATATGTGACCATGGGCATTTTCGCGGCCAACACACAGGGTATCCAGGGCGGGATCTACCAGATGCTGGCCCATGGTCTCGTTTCGGGCGCATTGTTCCTGTGCGTGGGCGTTGTTTATGACCGAATGCATACGCGCGAGATCGCGGCCTATGGTGGTCTTGTTAATCGAATGCCCAAATACGCAGTGGTTTTCCTGATCTTCACCATGGCGAATGTGGGACTTCCTGGCACGGCAGGGTTTGTCGGCGAGTTTCTGACACTGCTTGGCGCATTTCAGGCCAATACATGGGTGGCGATACTTGCAACCACGGGGGTGGTCCTGTCGGCAGCCTATGCGCTTTACTTGTATCGCCGGGTGATCTTCGGCGCGCTTGAAAAGGAAACGCTCAAGTCGATTCTGGATCTCAATGCGCGTGAAAAGATGACCCTCTATCCGCTTGTTGTTCTTGTGATCTTTTTTGGTGTGTATCCAGCCCCTGTGCTCGATGTAACACAAGCATCGGTGGATGCCCTGATCACCAGTTATGACGCAGCCATTGCGGGCGCGGTGCAAACCGCCGCCGCAAACTAGAACCGGGGTCCGGCATGGAAATCGCACAAATTCCTAACCTCGCTCTCGCAGCACCAGAAATGTGGCTGGCTGGTGGTGCGATGGTGCTGCTCATGATTGGCGTGTTTTCGGGAGACGGTGCGACGCGCATCGTAACCGGCCTGTCAGTCGCGCTTCTGGTGCTGGCGGGAGTCTGGCTCATCTGGAGTCCGCAAATGGGCATGGCGTTTGAGAATGCGTTCATAATGGACCCATTCGCCCGGCTGATGAAAATTCTGGTTCTTATCGGCTCGGCCGTCGCTATAGCCATGTCGGTAGGCTTTGCAAAGTTGGAGAATTTTTCGCGCTTTGAGTACCCAATTCTGATCGTTCTGGCGACGCTGGGCATGTTGCTCATGGTCTCCGCCAACGACCTGATCGCGCTTTACCTGGGCCTCGAGATGCAGGCGCTCTCGCTCTACGTCGTTGCAGCCATCAACAGGGATTCGCTGCGCTCTACCGAGGCGGGCCTGAAATACTTTGTATTGGGCGCTCTTTCGTCCGGAATGTTGCTCTATGGAGCATCACTGATCTACGGTTTTACCGGCCATACAAACTTCGCAGGTATTGCTGAAGCCATGGCCGAAGAACGCACGCTCGGCATGATCTTCGGAATCGTGTTCATTCTTGCCGGTATTGCCTTCAAAATCTCGGCAGTTCCGTTTCACATGTGGACTCCAGACGTCTACGAGGGTGCGCCAACCCCAGTGACCGCCTTTTTTGCAGCCGCGCCCAAGGTTGCCGCCATGGCGATGCTGGTACGAATTGTCCACGAGGCCTTTGAGCCAGCCGCAATCGACTGGCGACAGATTATTTCTTTCATCGCCATTGCTTCAATGGTCCTTGGCGCATTTGCTGCAATCGGACAGTCCAATATCAAACGACTGATGGCCTATTCTTCGATCGGGCATATGGGATTTGCCCTTGTCGGACTGGCGGCAGGTACCGAGGAAGGCGTATCAGGCGTCGTGCTTTACATGTTAATCTACATGGTCATGACCCTGGGCACTTTTGCGTGCATTCTGGCCATGCGGCGGTCAGACGGAATGGTCGAGGAGATTTCCGACCTTTCGGGGCTGTCGCGCACAAACCCGATGATGGCGCTGATGCTCACAGCTTTGATGTTCTCGCTGGCAGGCATTCCGCCCCTGGCTGGGTTTTGGGCAAAATATTTTGTATTCCTGGCCGCCATTCAGGCGGAGCTGTATATTCTGTCTGTAATCGGCGTCCTCGCCAGCGTTGTCGGAGCATTCTATTATCTGCGTGTGGTCAAAACGATCTGGTTCGACGAACCCCAGAGCGGCTTCGTGCCAATGGCCGGAGAGCTGCGACTGGTGCTGGCAGCCTCCGGCATATTCACAATTTTCTACGTGCTGGTTGCTGGTCAGTTGTCGCAGACCGCCACCGCTGCAGCCCGTTCGTTCTTTTAGATCCGATTGACAGCGAACATCTTTCACATTGCCGGGCTCGACGGTTGGCGCCACATGCCGCTGGTCAGCGTCGATTCAACCAACAATGAAGCGCTTCGCCAGGCTGCAGGCGGCGATGTCGGACAGCTCTGGATTACAGCGCAACAACAGACTCAGGGAAAAGCGAGAAGGGGCCGGGACTGGGTCTCAAGACGCGGCAATCTTTATGCCTCTCTCCTGCTAATAGATCCAGCTCCGGTTGAGGCACTTACGGCATTGCCACTGGTTGTTTCACTGGCATTGCACAACGCAATTGTTGCCGCCATTCCCGGCACGGCCGACCTGTTGCGCATCAAGTGGCCCAACGACATTCTTTTGAGCGGCAGGAAGCTTTCCGGTATCCTGCTGGAGACAGCGCCCGATCCGCACGGTCGCTCCGCTGTTGTCATCGGCTGCGGAATCAATTGTTCCGATTTTCCCGAAAACCCGCTTTATCCGGCAACTTCGCTGGCCGCCCAAGGCTTTTCAATTGAGCCGGAAAGCTTATTCCCCTATCTGGCGCGCGCCATGGCGCAGGGGCTGAAGCAATGGAATGAAGGACGTGGATTTGCCCACATCCGCAGCGACTGGCTCGACCGGGCCGCCAATCTCGGCGGACAGATTGTCGCCCGATTCCCAGACCATCAAATCGCCGGCCGTTTCGTTGATCTGGACACTCAGGGCTTCCTCCTTCTGGAGACGCCAGACGGCAAAGTCAGACCAATCTCGGCGGCAGATATATTCTTTGAAAAACAAGACGAATCAGGTGCATAAGGCTCCATGACAAAAAACAAAAAAGACGAGTTGATTTTTCTGCCGCTCGGGGGGGTCGGAGAGATCGGAATGAATTTTGCGCTGTATGGCTACGGCCCGCGCAACAATCGCCGCTACATCGTTGTTGATGTGGGGGTTACCTTTCCCGGCGATGATCTGCCCGGCGCTGACCTGGTGCTGCCGGATATTACTTTTATCGCTGAGCAAGCAGACCGGCTCGACGGAATCATTCTCACCCATGCCCATGAAGATCACTATGGTGCACTAATCAGTCTGTGGCCGTCGTTGAAAGCGCCGGTTTACTGCACGCCGTTCACCTCCGCCATGCTCGAGGCCAAGGCCCTTTCCGAACGCGGTGCGCCAAAGATACCGCTGACCATCTTCCGCGCAGGAGAAAGTTTTCAGGTTGGGGCATTTGAAGTTGAGGCCGTCCACGTCACTCATTCCATTCCAGAACCTGTGTCTTTGATGATCCGTTCTCCTCTGGGCAACGTAATCCACACAGGCGACTGGAAGCTGGACCACGCTCCAACGCTCGGCCAGAAGACCGATGAAGATCATTTCCGTCGTTTGGGAGAAGAGGGCGTTCTCGCCCTGGTGTGTGACTCAACCAATGCGATGCGCGAAGGCGAGAGTCCCAGTGAAGTTGAAGTGTCTGAGAGCCTCGCTGAGGTTATCACAAATGCAACCGGCAGAGTCCTCATAACGACGTTCTCATCCAATGTGGGACGCATTCGCTCAATTGCCGAAGCCGCTGAAAAGGCGGGGCGGAGCGTCATGATTCTAGGCCGGTCGCTGCTGCGTGTGTGTGAAGTATCGCGCGAGCTGGGTTACCTCGACGGAATCGCGCCGTTTCTTTCAGAAGATGAGTTCCAATCGGTCGCCCGCAAGAACATTGTGGTCATCCTGACCGGATCGCAGGGCGAGGCACGAGCCGCGCTCGGCAAACTGTCGCGCGATGAACATCGCAATGCGTCGCTGGCTCCCGGTGATATGGTGGTTTTCTCGTCCCGCTCAATTCCAGGCAATGAGAAAGAGATTCTCAATATTCAAAACGCTCTGGTAGACATGGGCGTCGATATCCTTCTCGACGGAGAGACACTGGTTCACGTATCGGGTCATCCGCGACGGGTCGAACTGAAACAGATGTACGAATGGACCAAGCCAACTGTGGGTGTTCCCGTGCACGGAGAGGCCCGCCATTTGATAGCCCAGGCCCAATTGATGGGTGAGGCGGGGGTTCCCCAGGTTTCTCCCGTTCGAAACGGCGACATGTTGCGTCTGGCGCCCGGCAATGCAGAAATCATCGACCATGTCGCTGCCGGCCGCGTCTACAAGGATGGAAACATGATAGGCGATGACGATGCCATGGGCATCAAACGCCGAAGGGTTCTCTCATGGGTTGGCCACGTGGTACTCTCACTTGTGATCGACAAAGCCGGCGAGTTACTGGCGGACCCGGAGATTGTCTGTGAGGGCCTCCCGCGCATGGCGGATTCCGAAAATGCATTCGCCGATGTGCTTTATGACGTTGCACTAGACACCTATGAGACTATTCCACCGAAACGGCGCAAGAATGCCTCAACACTGGAAAATGCCGTTGAAAAGGCCCTGCGAGCCGAAATACGCGACATCTGGGGCAAGAAGCCATTGATCAGTGTAATAGTCGTACAGGTGTAACTGATGATCGGGCGCCTAAATCACGTGGCCATCGCCGTTCCTGACCTGCAGGCAGGTGCTGCGCTCTATCGTGAAACGCTGGGGGCAACCGTGAGCGCACCACAGGCCCTGCCGGAACATGGCGTCACAGTAGTGTTTATCGAGCTTCCCAACACCAAGATTGAGTTACTGGAACCCTTGGGTCCTGATTCACCCATCGCAAAATTTCTCGATGGAAATCCGGCCGGCGGTATGCACCACATTTGCTACGAGGTGGATGATATTCTCGAGGCCCGTGAGAAATTGAAAAACGCTGGTGCAAGAGTGCTTGGCGATGGCCAGCCCAGAATCGGTGCGCACGGCAAGCCGGTACTGTTTTTGCACCCGAAGGATTTCACCGGAACTCTTGTTGAATTGGAGCAGGTCTGATCATGGGCTTGTTTACCGCGTTTGCTATATATTTCCTGATCTGGTGGCTTGTATTGTTTGTCACATTGCCGTTTGGCATGCGGTCGCAGCTCGAAATGAACGATGTGGTCGCGGGAACCGAACCGGCAGCGCCTGCCAACCCACAAATGGGCAAACGCCTGCTCTGGAACACGATCATCAGCCTTGTGGTGTTTGCCGTCTATTGGTTCGTAATCTACTACTTGGGCTACGGGCTCGACAGTTTGCCGGATTTTATGCCCCAACGCAGCGTCACCTAGAGCCCCCGACACCGTTGCAATGTATGACGAAATGCGTTGCAATCACCGCACGATCATGTCCGCCGGAGAGACGGCGGATCGTGGGGGTACACTATTCACAACTTGAAGAGGCTATCATGCGTTTCGCACTCAAACTCGCCGCAACCGCCGTTGCAATGGGCACACTTGTCGGCTCCGCCATTGCAGCAGATAAAATCCGCATCGGCACGGAAGGCGCCTACCCACCGTTCAACTTCACGTCGGCCAGCGGAGAACTGCAGGGATTCGACATCGATATTGCAAAAGCTCTTTGCGAGGAAATGAAGGCTGAATGCACCTTCGTCTCCCAGGACTGGGATGGTATTATCCCAGCTCTTGTCGCCAAAAAATACGATGCCATTATCGCGTCCATGTCGATCACGGAAGAGCGCAAGCAGAAAGTGGACTTTTCCGACAAATATTACAGCACGCCGCCAGCTCTGATCGCCCCGAAAGACACGGCGCTGACAGCGACTGATCCCGCTGCGCTTGAGGGTAAGACCATCGGTGCGCAATCGTCGACGACACACGCAACGTTCCTGGAAGATACCTACAAGGGTGCCACTATCAAACTCTACCCAACCCAGGATGAGGCCAATGCAGACCTCGTCGCCGGACGCGTGGACGCGGTTGCCGCAGATTCCGTTGTTCTTGGTGAATGGCTCAAGAAAGAAGATGGGGCCTGCTGCAAGTTGGTTGGTATGATGGAAAATGATCCAAAATATTTCGGTGATGGGGCCGGCATTGCTGTGCGCAAAGGCGAAGACGATCTGCGTGAGAAATTCAATGCTGCAATTGCCGCAATCAGAGCCAATGGAAAATACAAAGAGATCAAC
>CALIOE010000074.1 GCA_938044775.1 uncultured Rhizobiaceae group bacterium | reverse complement strand
GAAAACACCCGTTCAGGAATGGAATTGGTCATTTTGGCCGTGTCCTATGCGTGCCGGTATGGACCCGGCGCATTGATCTCGGCGGCTGTATGGCGCAAGCGCACTAGTCGGGCAAGAGCGCTTTCAATGCCTTGAGCGTGTCTGCCTCTGCAGGCGGTTTGTCCCAGCGCAGCCGCGAGATGCGGGGAAACCGCATGGCGACGCCCGATTTATGGCGCTTTGATCGGTTCAAGCCTTCAAAGGCCACTTCCAACACAAGGCCGTTATCAACCGTTGCGGTTACGGAACGAACCGGTCCAAATCTATCAACTGTGTTGTCCCGAACAAACTTGTCGAGCTGTTTTAGTTCTTCGTCGGTAAATCCAAAATACGCCTTTCCGACCGGAACCAGCGTCATTTCCGTGGTCCAGACACCGAAAGTGTAGTCCGAATAGTAGCTTGATCGCCTGCCGTGGCCACGTTGGGCATACATCAGGACGGCATCAATTATGTAGGGATCCCTCTTCCATTTGAACCACGCCCCCTTCGGCCGCCCCGGCACGTATGCGGAATCAAGGCGCTTGATCATCACGCCTTCAATGACTGGATGAGGTGGATTCTCGCGCGCTTGCGCCATGTCTTCCCAACCGTGGAACGGGATAACGGGAGAGATGTCAAAGCGGTCGGGGTCGAGACCTGGGACAAACCTCTCAAGTCGCTCGCGTCGTGCTGCAAAGGGTTGCCCGCGAAGGTTCTCCGATCCGTCAGCGAGAAGGTCATAGGCGCGTACAAAAACCGGATGTGAGGTCAGCATTTTTCTGGACACGGTTTTTCGGTTCAACCGCTGCTGCAGATCGCCAAAGGTGCCAGGCTCGATAGTCCCGGAATCGCTCCTTCGGCCGACCAACAACTCCCCGTCCAATGACCCTTCAAAATTCATGGAATCCACGAGATCCGGAAAGGCGCGAGAAATGTCGTCACCCGTCCGCGAGTAAAGACGCCGTGTTCCGGCTTCGCTTGTCGCCTGCACGCGAATGCCGTCCCATTTCCATTCTGCTGAGTAGTCGTCAGGATTGAGTTTGCGCACATCGCCTTCTGCGAGGGGATGGGCCAGCATGACGGGTCGAAAGGGTGCTGCCGCGCGGTGGCTCGGCTTTTCCGCCGTCCCTGCAAGCCACCCAAAAAGATCAGTAAAGGGCACTTCGAGCCCGTGCCAGATTTCTTCGATTTCGATGATATCCACATTGCCAAACCTGGCGAGCGCTTGCTTTGCAAGGCGAGCTGATACGCCGATGCGCATGCCACCTGTCATAAGTTTCAAAAGCGCGTAACGACCGGAGGCGTCGAGCTGATCCAGCCAAATCGACAGCTGACGCATGGCTTCCGTTTTACCGAGGTGGTTCAGAGTTTCGACAATGTTTGATAAAGTCAGTGGCGGCGCGTTTTCGGCGTCCGTCTCAGTGCCGGGCGCAGCAGTTTTTCTCGGTAGTTTTGATGGCGCCATGGTGCGCAGGTCTGCGTCCCACACCAGTGCAATGGTTTCTGCGAGGTCTCCAACATAATCATAGGACAGTTTGAACAACTGCTCGTCCATACGCTCCGTCACCAGTGCCCGTAGCATGCCCGGTTTGACATTTGCCACTTCCAGATCACGCGTGATGGCGGCCAGCGCATAGCCACGGTCGGGGTCTGGAATGCGCGAAAAGTAGTCCACCATCAGACGCAGCTTGCCGTTGCGGGATGGCGTGAGAACCAGGCGATCGAGCAGCAGAGCGAAGTGCTTCATTCGTTCTCGTCCTCGTATCCCACCAGGTGCAGGGGTCGTGCCTTGATCCCGTTCATGTCGCACCAACGCACCAGCGCGTCGTCGCGGCCGTGGGTCACCCAGACCTCTTTAGGATTGATCTCGGTGATTGTATCGAGCAGTTCATCCCAATCGCTGTGATCGGAGAGAATAAGCGGCAATTCGACGCCGCGTTGCCGGGCTCTCTGTCGCACCTGCATCCAACCTGATGCAAAACAGGTAATCGGGTCTGGAAACCGGCGGGCCCATGAATCGGCAAAAGCCGAAGGTGGCCCGAGTACAATTGCGCCGGCGAAATCACCCTTTTCCCCCTTTTTCAGCGTGGCTGACTCCAGAGTTCCAAGATCGACTCCTTGCGTTTCGTAGTAGTCGCAAAGTTTTTTAAGAGCACCATGAATATAGATCGTCCGGTTGTGTCCGGCCTCGCGTATAAGCTTGATGACGCGCTGCGCTTTGCCCAGCGCATAGACGCCGACCAGGTGAGCGCTCTCGGGAAACTGCCGTGTCGAGGACAGCAGCTTCTCAATCTCGCCCCTGTCATCGGGATGACGAAATACCGGTAGTGCGAAGGTGGCCTCAGTGATGAAAACATCACAGGGAACCGCCTCAAAGGATTCACAGGAGGGGTCCTGGCGGCGCTTGTAGTCGCCCGACGCAACAATGCGAATATTGTTGTGCTCCACCATAATCTGGGCAGACCCCAGAACGTGGCCGGCGGGCCAGAAGCCTGTAGTGACGCCGTTAACCGCAAAGGTCTCACGCAGCTTCGCCACGTGGGGTTTCTGGCAAAAGTCCTCGCCATATCTGATCGCCATAATGTCCAGGGTCTGCCGGGTTGCCCACACGTGCTGATGACCAGCCCGCGCGTGATCTGCATGACCATGGGTTATCAGCGCGCGTGCAACTGGTTGAACCGGATCGATGTAAAAATCGCCGGGCGGGCAATACAGACCCTTTGGCGTCGGATGAAGCAGTTCGTCGTAGCGCATGAGCCGAAACGTAGCACGCCGGAAGCGCGTTGCCAGTCGCGTTGCCCATGATTGCATGTTTGCGCGTCAGTACACTTGCTGGACCGATGCCGGGCTTCAGGACCCGGAAACTATTGTTGACCCGGCTTCACCACGTTGGCTCCTGGGGGCGCGGCTGCCCGCCGGGACATCGGAATCAATCAGGCCCGATTGGAGCGCATCAGCTGGCAGATACGCCGGCTTCCCAGCCCAGCATTGCCCGTTTGCGGGTCAGGCCCCAATGATAGCCGGTCAGTTCACCGGATTTTCCAAGGACTCGATGACACGGTACGACGAAGGAGATCGGATTTCTGCCGACGGCTGCTCCGACAGCACGTGACGCCTTTGGATTGCCCATCTCGTCCGCAAGCGACGAGTAGGTTGTGGCCCGGCCGAACGGAATCTTCAGCAATCCCTCCCAGACTCTGATCTGAAAGTCCGTGCCGATAAGAACCACTCTCAACGGTTCCTCTTTGCGCCAGTTCTGCGGGTTGAAAATTCGCGCAGCATAGGGCGCGGTGAACGCAGTGTCTTCCACATAGGTGGCTTTTGGCCAGCGTCCGATCATTTCATCGAAGGCTTCCCTGCGGGAATAGGTTCCGGATCCGTCACGCTCGTAGTGACGGCCGTCCACGCCTTCCTTGTCGGCAAATGCCAGGCCTGCGAGACCACGATCGGTTGCCATAATCAGCGATTCTCCGAATGGCGAGGGGTGAAACCCATAACGGATCTCCACACCTTCCCCACCGGCCTTGTAAACGCCGGGAGACATGGCCTCATGGGTAACGAAGAGGTCATGCAATCTACCCGGCCCCGAAAGTCCGAGCTCCAATGACGCATCCAGAATAGGCAATCCATCGCCAAGCATGCGTTTTGCATGATCCAGCGTAATGGCTTGCAGAAAAGCCTTAGGCGAAAGCCCGGCCCATCGTGTGAAGGTTTTCTGAACCCTGGTTGCCGGAACACCTGTCAGTTTCACCAGAGCATCGAGTTCCGGCTGGTCCCGCCAGTTGGTTGTTAAATGTTCCAGCACACGACGCACGAGCAGGTAGTCCTCATGCGCCTCCTGAAGCGAAGTGTCTGGTTTCAAATGAGCAATTGTGGCCTGCATGATCACGCAATCCTGTTGATGTCTTTTGAACATCTCACACCAGGGCCGGCGCATCCGCCACCCGATACTTGCCGTCAGCGTTTGGCACGGGCGAGAGCCCGACCGAATGCTGCCGCAAAACTCTCCTTGTCGGCGGGGTTGAGAAAAGCCCCCATTTCAACCTGCTCCAAC
>CALIOE010000073.1 GCA_938044775.1 uncultured Rhizobiaceae group bacterium | reverse complement strand
GGCTCAGTGATCCGGATCTATGATGGTGGTTTTGCCATACTGATTGACGCCACTCCCCGCAAACGGGAGAAACTTTCATCGCAGATCGAGTGGCTGAAGGCCAATGGTTCGTTCGATGTCCCCGAAGGGCATGAGATGCGCAAGCATGAACGCATTGCGCCGCGCAACGCCAACAGCGAGGTTAAACTGAGCGATGGTCGTGTCTACCCAACCAAGATCATCGACATCTCCCTCTCCGGAGCAGCATTGAAGCTTGACGTCCGCCCTGCAATAGGCACGAAGCTCTCGCTGAGCGGCATGGCCGGCAAGGTTGTCCGGCATTTCGATGACGGCATTGCCATCGAATTTGCCACCATTCAGTCAAAGTCGAACATGAAAACCAGCTTTGGTTAAGCGAAAGTATCTGCAAAAAAGGTAGTTTTTCGCGCCGCAGAAATGCTCGCGCCGCGCGTGAAGCCGGCAAAAATTAGAGACAACCCTTTGATTTAATAATCAAAAATCCCAGGGCACTAGCAAGATCTCTCTGTTTCAGCGCCTGATTAGTCCCTTCGCACGCCAATTGGCTAAAATTTTCAACAAATAAGCAGCAAATACCACTCAAAGCCGAACAATATTCTTTCTGTCCTGTAAAATCGCATGTGTGAGTTTCTCCCTGAAGACGGGAGAAGAACATGTCATTCGTGACGAAAGCATTTGCAAAACCTGCGGGCATATTGGTGGCTCTCGCCGCCCTTGCGACGCCTGCTCAGGCCGCGAGCAAGATGCCGATCCTTGGCATCACAACCCAGCCGATCGGGCATACGCAGTTTTGCAGACAGGTGCCGGAGGAATGTTCGGTCCGCAGTCGACACGTACAGGCGCCGGTGCTGACCAGGAGTCGTTGGGCCGACTTAGTGAAAGTCAACAATCACGCCAATCTCTCCGTCACACCAGTCACCGACAACGACTATTACGGAGTGGAAGAGCACTGGACGTACCCCACAAGCTACGGTGATTGCGAAGACTACGTTCTTCTCAAACGTCACATGCTGATGCAGCGCGGTTGGCCGGCATCCAGCCTGTTGATTACCGTTGTACGGCAGCCGAACGGTGACGGTCATGCTGTTCTGACAGTGCGAACCCAACGGGCCGATTTCGTGCTCGACAACCTGAACATGAAAATCCGCAAGTGGAATGACACGCCGTATCACTATGTGAAGCGGCAGTCGCAGTTTCACAGCGGAAGATGGACAAAAATTGCGGACAATCGCGGAAAGTTGGCGAGAAACTAAGCCACTGACCTGTCCACAGACCGAATTGACCTGGTCGCGTCCCCACCTTCCCCGTCCCACCGGGATCAGGTCAAATAGAGGCCGGTTTGCTACCCAGCAAGCCGGCCTCGCTTTATTGCATCGCTAGATCTGCTTCAGACCCTCACGAAAACGGCTTGCATTGGCGACATAAATATCGGCAGAAGCGCGAAGCATTGCCAGCGCGTTGTCGTCCAATTGCCGGACAACCTTGCCGGGTGCACCCACAACCAGTGAATTATCTGGAATTTCCCGGCCTTCAGGGACGAGCGCACCGGCTCCAACAAGACAATTCTGGCCGATCTTGGCGCCGTTCAGGATCGTCGCGCCCATACCGACCAAACAATTGTCGCCAATTGTGCAGCCGTGAAGAATAGCCTTATGGCCAACCGTACATCCCTTACCGATTTTCAAAGGAAAACCCGGATCGGTGTGCAACATGCACAGTTCCTGAACGTTGCTGCGTGCCCCGATCGTAATCCGTTCATTGTCGCCCCGGATTACAGTTCCAAACCAGATGCTGACCTGAGAGGCCACAGATACGCTTCCAATAACCACCGCATCAGGTGCAATCCAATGGGTTTCGTCGGCGAATTCGGGAGATTTTTTGTCTAGTTGGTAGATTGGCATGAGATCCACGAGCCAAAGGGAGAACCTGCAACGATCTTGCTTGACAAAGAGCCGCGAGTCACGACCCCTGCTGCCATGCAGGTCACCATCCCCAGCAATAGACTAAAGGGCCTCTTTGCCTGGAAATCATGGGGCAAACTGCTCGCTGCGTTGGTTGCTGCTGTTGCGCTCGGCTTCGGAGGATTGCACTGGCTTCGCTATCAGATAACGTCTACGGGCTATACCGCAGACACAAATGTTCTTCAGGTCGTTCTCGGCAACGATGTGCTCAGCATTCCTGCCAACCTGATCCGGTTCAAACAACAGCGCAACACCGCTACACCGGAACAGATTGATCTGGCCCTGCTGTGGCCGTCCGGCACGGGTTATTCGGAACAAGACAAAGACCGGTTTCGGCAGACCGGGCCCGAACAAAGCATCCTATTCGTCAAGCTGACTAAACGCGAGATGGCGCTGGATATGTCGCAACGATTGGAACCGATTTACCGCAAACTGTTTGAAGGCCCGGCCCGTCCGGGTCCTGCGGGCCTCACATTGCAGCCACTGCAGGCCGGATCTGCCTATCGCGGTGAAGACCTTGCCATTTACCAACACGCAGGTGGGCTGTGGGTGGCGCGCTGCCACAATCCCGAGGCAACAGACAATCCAACCTGTATTCGCGATATAAACCTTGGACAGGATCTAAGCATGAGCTATCGCATGCCGCTGAGGTTGCTCGCTCAATGGGTGAAGATCGAAAATTTGCTGCTGCAGCGGATCACTCAAATGCTGGAAACCCCCTAGCCATCAGTCGAGGTCTAGATCGATATCCAGGATGGCCATGTTGAAGACCTGCATGCCTGCTTCGCTTCCCTCGTCATCATAAAGGACACCGAGAAACTCCTCTCCTTTATAGATTTCAGCAGAACTCTGACGGCCCTTGCGCCGGCGAACTTCGACAGACTTCGAGTTAAAAATGGTCGCGAAATACTCAATCAGCTCTTCATGCGGCTGGTCCGGCACATCTTTGGAAAAATTGAACGATAGTTCGCCTTCGTCTTCGTCGCGATCGATACGGGCGAAGAAAGTTTGCCCAATGGCAACCAGCGCCTGCTCATCATCTTCCGGATGCTGCAGAACCGTAAGCTCTTTCTCGCTGAACAAGGTAACGAGATAGGCCGTGAGGCTCTGGATTTCAGTTTCTTTCATGGCAGGGCCCTGTCGGCAAACATCGCGTTTCGCAAGGCTTAATGCGCGTCTTTCCCTTCGGCAAGGATTTGATCCATGGTTCGCGACGGTTGCGCACAGCCAGCGACGCCAACGACGCGGGCGGGAACACCGGCAACCGTAACTTTCGCGGGAACTTCCTTCAAAACCATCGAACCGGCGGCCACCCGGGAACAGTCGCCAATCCTGATATTTCCAAGGATAGCTGCACCAGCACCAATAAGAACGCCATTGCCGACTTTCGGATGACGGTCGCCTTCCTCCTTGCCCGTTCCCCCAAGAGTCACGCCCTGCAGGATTGAAACGTCGTCACCAAGTGATGCAGTGGCGCCAACAACTATGCCCGTAGCGTGGTCCATAAAAATACCGCGCCCCATTCTGGCCTGAGGGTTGATGTCGACCTGAAATTTCTCACTCGCCATGCTTTGAAGAGCCAGGGCGAAATCACGGCGCCCCTGGTTCCAGGCCCAATGTGCGAGCCGGTGGGTCTGAACCGCATGAAAGCCCTTGAAGTAGAGAATCGGTTCGATGAAACGAGTGCAAGCCGGATCGCGCTCATACACAGCAGCGATATCGACCCTCATGATCTCAGACCATTCTGGCCACGCGGCAAGCATTTCCTTGAATGCAGAACGGATCACGTCAGCGGGATAGTCAGCCCTGTGCAGGCGTTCGGAAATACGGTGAATGACAGAATCTTCAAGCGTCTTGTGATTGAGAATATTGGAAAAAATGAAACCGGTCACCGTCGTATCCGCTTCGACAGCGGCCTGGGCTTCTGCCCGCAACTCTCCCCATACCGGGTCAAGATGTACAACACTTGGTTGGTTTTTCGACTTCTGTGCCATCTCATCGACCTCCGCGACGTTTGCGTGTTGCCACAACATAGGGCATGGCACTCCGGACTTGAAGCGGTACATCGCACATTTCGTTCATTTGATCGCCGAGACATTTTCTCATGCAGCCCAAAGACACCGTCAGATCGAGCATTGCCGGCCGTATTGGCACCATCACTTTATCTAACCCAGCAAAGCATAACGCCCTGTCGCAAGCAGCCTGGGAAACGATACCCCAGCTGTGTCAACAACTGGCCGCTGACGGTGCTCACGTCCTTGTGCTGACAGGCCACGGCAACAGTTTCTGTGCCGGCGCTGACATTTCCGAATTCGACGAAGTTCGCAAAAACGCCGAAACGGCACGGCACTACGAAAACGCAAATTCCGCGGCCTTTGAAGCGCTTCGAGAACTCGAAATTCCGGTGATCGCAAAGATCCGCGGATATTGTCTGGGCGGAGGATTTGGCCTGGCCGCGGCATGCGACATACGTGTAGCGGAGCCAGGAGCGACCTTCTCAGTTCCGGCAGCAAAGCTGGGCCTTGCCTATCCGGTTGAAGCGATGGGCGACATCGTCGCTGCAATTGGTGCACAAAATGCCAAGCGGATGTTGTTCACAGCTGCCCGGTACAGCGCCAACCAAATGCGTAACATGGGCTTTCTCGGCGACTTGATACCTGCGGACAAGCTTGACGAGGAGGTTGCCCGACTCGCAAATCAGATTGCCGAATTGGCACCCCTGACGCACGGCGCAACCAAGGCGGCGATTGCAGCTGCATTTGACGGCGACGTCTGGACCGCCAGGGCCGTCGGAGACACCACATTCACCAGCGTCGACTACGCCGAGGGCCGCCGGGCCTTCAAGGAGAAGAGACAACCGGTTTTTCGCGGCCGCTAACTCACGCAGACTGGAGAACATCCGAATGCAGAAAGCCAATGACGGCTCCTGCAAAGACTGCATTGTTATCGCCGGCGACCATGTGTCCTGCATCAGAGACATCCGCGAGCTTCGCGTGGGGAACCAGTTCCAGGAATTCCTGTGCCGCTGCCTCGGTCACAAGTTCAGAACGTTGACCTCGAACCAACAGGGTGGGCACGCGGATCGCGCCGGCCGCTCTTTCCAGTTTCTCAAATCCTTCCGCCAGTCCGGAATTGATTGAGGCCGGTCCGCTCACAAATGCCGGATCCCAGTGCCAGTACCAACGGTTGTCTGCTCGCAGACGGAGGTTCTTACGCAATCCATCCAGCGATTTCGGGCGTTTGCGATTGGGAAGGTAAGACGCAATGGCCTCCGCCGCTTCCTCCACGCTGGCGAACCCCTCGTTCATCTGGGCGCCCATAAATCCCTGAATTTTGTCCACGCCGGACATCTCCATACGCGGCGTAATGTCGACCAGAATGATCGCACTAAACACCTCCGCGTTAACTTCCTGTGCGAGCATGGCCGTGATGCCGCCAAGTGATGCGCCAACCAGAATGGGAGCTCGGCTGTGCCGGCTTCGCACCTGTTCGGAGATTTCCAGCAAATCATCGCGATAGTGCCAGAAGCTGTAGTTCCGGCTGTCAACCCAGGCGCTTTCTCCATGCCCGCGAGCATCAACCGAATAGGTCACCAGGCCCAGCGTGGCCAATTTTCGTCCAACATCATTCCACGAGTGCCTGGTCTGACCTCCCCCGTGCATAAGGATCACGGGCGGATGATCGGAACTGCCGGAATCAAAGCGAGTTGCCACAATTTGGTTGTCTTCCGCGCCACGAAACTGGACGACCTCTTCTTGCACCGTCACATCATGCCCCGTCTGCTTCACCCAAGAAATCAAGCACCTCTGCCTTGAAAGCCGGGGCGCCCGTTGCCTTCATGTGGTCGAGACCTTCAATAACAAAGGGTTTTGCGTTCGGCATCATTGCCGCCAGCTCGACCGGCGAACCGGCAATATCGTCCTTGCTTCCAACAGCAATCAGCACGGGCGTCCCGATGGCAGCGACAATTTCGGCGGTGATCTTGACTTTCGATGGTCGGATGCAGGCAGCGAGAGCGAAGCGATCACTGTTGGTGTTGTCGGCAAACTTACGAAAGGCAAGCGCGCCCGGATCATCAATTTCATCTGGCTTTTCTGTTTCCAGCGCTTCAGCAATTGCTTCGTAGCCGCCGCGACCACCAAATATATGAGCACCCATGCCGCCAAATACGGCCCGTCCGACTCTTGCCGGGGCGTTGTGACAGAGCCAGGCGGTAATTCGCGCACCCATGGAATAGCCCATCACATCACAGTGCCCGATATCGAGGTGATCCAACAACCGGATTGAATCGCCGGCAAAGATATCAGGGCCGTAATCTGCTGGTGTATAGAATTTGGTGCTTTCGCCGTGTCCACGGTTGTCCAGCGCAATAACGCGACGGCCAGAATCCAGGAGCACCTTCACCCACCCGGTGGTGAGCCAGTTCATGCGGGCGTTGGACGCAAAACCGTGAATCAGGAGAATCGGCCTGCCCTGCCCCCAGTCATGATAGGCAATGGCAACGTCTCCAAGTTCAGCCAATTGTGGTTTTGTGTCCATTTTATCAGCACGCTCGTGAACAAGAGATTCTCTTTTTTCAGGTTTCAGACGCACTCACAAGTGGAAGAAAAGACAATTCGCAGAGGCTTTGCAAACCAGGTCCAAACGTCTAAATGACCGTTGAGTGATTATCCAAAGACCGGATTGTAAATATGGCCAAAGCTGTGGTTCCCCACTTTCAAAATGACGCTGGCGTGCCTCATATTTCTATCGGCGTCACAGAATTCATGTGCGTGGGCGCAAGCGCACCCAATGACCACCCCCATGTTTATCTTGACATGGGCGATGAATCCGAAAAAGTCTGTCCCTACTGCTCAACGCTGTTCAAGCATGATGAATCATTGGGCGCTGAGGATAGTCTGCCCGAAGGATGTCTTGTAAGCATGGAAAGCGCCTGACGCATCGTGCAAACCGGATGACCTGATGGTCTTGGCACATGACGAGTCAGAAATAGCTGTCATTGGCGCCGGTATAGCCGGCCTGACGCTGGCCCTGGCGCTCGCCAGACAGGGCTTTCAAACGACAATCTTCGAAAGAAGCAAACACCTTCCTGTCACCGGTACAGGAATTCAGCTTTCGCCAAATGCATATAAGTTGTTGGACCTTCTGGGTTTGGGACGGGCTTTCGCGACCCATGCATTTGCACCGGAGGGCATCGACATCCGTTCAGGGATCAGTGGCATGAAGCTGTCTTTTTTTGAACTGGGCGACTCGGTCGTATCGCGGCATGGAGCGCCCTATCTGGTGCTTCATCGCGCCGATCTGGCTTCTATCCTCCAAAAGGCCTGCGCGAAGACACAGGGCATCTCCTTCAAATTCGGGCACAAACTACACTCGGTGGAGCGGACCGACGACCGGATTTGGTTTGACACGCTGTGCGAAGGTGCGGTTGCGAAACAGTCGGCCGCGATCCTCATCGGAGCCGATGGGGTCGGATCGAAAGCTCGCGAATTCGTCGCCGGGGCGGCGCAACCGTTCCCCACCAAATGTATTGCGTGGCGCGCTGTTTTGGACATGGCTGACGTTCCATCCAACCTGACACGAGCAGCAACAGGTCTGTGGCTGGGCCCGCAGGCTCATCTCGTGCATTACCCGCTGCAGGACGGGCGCCAGATGAATCTGGTTGCCATAACGCCCTGGGAGACGACGACTTCACTCGAACCAGGCTGGATACCCGGTTCGGATGGTCGACTGCGCAGTGCAGCATACAGTGGCTGGACCAGCGAAATACAGCGCCTGACAAGTTTGGATGCCGACTGGGGCGGTTGGCCGCTCAACGCTGTATCGCAGGTGGGATCATGGTCCCAGGGGCGTATTGGACTGATTGGCGACGCAGCTCACGCTATGGTGCCCTTTGCCGCCCAGGGCGCTGCTACCGCAATAGAGGATGCATGGGTGCTGGCACAATTGTGTAGCCAGAATCGAGGAGATCTGCCCGGAGCTCTTGCGCAATTGTCCAGAGCACGGACTGCCAGAGTGAACAAGATTATCGCACTCAGTGATAACAATCGGTACCTGTACCACTTTCACGGCCTTGCCGCGCATGGCCGAAATATCGCGATGAAACTGGCCCCGCAGTCAATCCTGCAAAAGCGCATGGACTGGGTCTATGGTTGGACTGCAAGCTGATCGCCCGGATCAGTCGGTCGCCTGGATCTGGCCAAAGTACACCAGAGACTGACTAAGCGACTGGGTTGTCGGCGTCCAAAGTCCCAACTTCACCCCGACGCCGGAGAGAACTCTGTTCACCCACTGGTTACACGGATTAAAAATGTTGAAATGCCCCCTGCCCTTGAAGAAGGCATCATAGGGCCCAATCGAAATCTCACCCATTGGAACCGGCTGACCGTTTTCTAACGCAAAACCCTGATCCAATCCATCATAGAGCCTCTCCAGTTGCGCGTCAGAGAGGGACAATCTGATTACATCATCTATAGCGCTCAGATCACCGGCAGCTGAAACGCGCATGACGGAATCGTCGCCCGTCACAGCCGTCAGCACTGCGCCGGGACGAACATCGAGATAGGACCCGGCCGTGGTGTAAAACGCCTGCGATCCCCAGCCGAACAGGACATGCTTCATATCCGGATTGCCAAACGGAAGGTCTGTCTGAGCCAGCATGGGAAAGCGGGTCAAAAGGCGCTCGTCGACCGGCAGCGCAATATCCGCGTGCAGCAGTGTGGTCACCAGATGAATGGTGTGCCGTCTTTCACCAACAACGCCATTGGACACCACGGATTGCCCGATCCTGGCCGTAATGAGCGCCGCTCCCAGGTAGCCGAGCACAATGAGGCCTAAAAGGCCGGCAAGGGCGCCGAAGCCTTTTGCCGCTCTCTTCAAGAATCTCTCTCGAATTCCTCCTCTTAGTGCAGAATCTGGCTGAGGAACTCTTTTGTCCGTTCGTGTTGCGGATTGTCGAAAAACTCGTTGGGTTCGTTCTGCTCAACAATCTGGCCGGCATCCATGAAGATCACTCTGTTTGCCACCTGTCGGGCGAACCCCATTTCGTGGGTAACGCAAAGCATCGTCATGCCCTCTTCTGCCAGACCAACCATTGTTTCGAGCACTTCCTTGATCATTTCCGGGTCGAGAGCGGAGGTTGGCTCGTCGAACAGCATGATGCGCGGGTTCATGCACAAGGAACGAGCGATTGCGACGCGTTGTTGCTGGCCGCCTGAAAGCTGGCCAGGATATTTATCCGCCTGCTCGGGAATTTTGACACGCTCCAGATAGTGCATCGCAATTTCTTCCGCCTCTTTCTGCGGCATTTTTCGCACCCAGATCGGCGCCAGCGTACAATTTTCCAGGATGGTCAGATGCGGAAACAGGTTAAAGTGCTGGAACACCATGCCTACCTCCCGGCGCACTTCGTCGATCTTCTTGAGATCGCTGGTCAGTTCGATCCCGTCGACCACAATCTTACCGCGCTGATGCTCTTCCAGCCGGTTGATGCAGCGTATCATTGTCGATTTACCGGAACCGGATGGCCCGGCAATCACAATGCGTTCGCCATTCATCACCTTCAGGTTGATGTCCTTCAAGACATGGAAATCGCCGTACCACTTGTTCATGCCGTCAATTTGAACAGCAACCTCTGTCTCCGACACTTTCATACTGCTGTCACTTCCGTTCTTGTTCGCAGCAGGTCTGGCAGCAACCGTGCTGGTTGCTGATAGCGCTGCAGGTGATGACGTCTGCTCGTTTGATGCGACCGCGGCCGCACCGGCGGCGGCAGCAATTCCGTTCGAATTGCGGCGGCTTGCGGGAACGGAGCGCTTGCGCGACGCCGGCCCGGTGGTGGACGGCTTGCTGCTGTTCTCAGTCGCATTCCCTGTCCTGGCCCTGGACTGCACAGTGCCGGTCTTGTTTGCTGCCGCTGGCGTCGCTTTCTTTTTGGACGTCGGTTTGCGGACCGCTTTGGAGGCCGTACTGGTTGCCTGTCGTGTGGCAGCCGTGGTGCGGCTACCCGAAACACGTCTGGCCGTTGAACTTTTTGCACCGGTTGAGGCAGCTGTTGCCTTCTTCCGCGCGGGCGCCGCTTTCTTGGTCGCAGCGGAACTCGCGGCCTTCTCCTTCGCCAGGCGCCTGGCCTGTTTGACCCACTCGTCACGCTCGATGCGGCCTCGGAAATTCAGAAAATCATCGACATATTCGATTTCCTTCTTTTTCCAGTCGGCAATCTGGGAATAGGTCCACACGCCCATATCGTTGACCTTCTTTTCCAGGCCCGGACCAACCCCGGAAATGACCTTCAGGTCATCCGGTTTAGCCGGTTTGGCCACCTTCCTGGGCGCCGTTCCCTTCGGCTTTTTCAAATTGGCGACCGCCTTTTTTTGCGCCGACGCGCGGCGAGCTGCTGCAGCCTTGGAAACGGCGGCTCGGGTCTTATCAGTTGGAGTTCGGGCCATGAATAAACCTTTAGTTTCTGTGACCGGTATCGAGCTTACGCTCGAAATACATGGAATATCGCGACATGGTGAAGCAGAACACGAAGAACACCAGACCCGCAAAGATTGGAAGTTCCCAGATGATTCCGTTCCAGTTTTGATCGGAGCGAATTGGCTGCATGATGCCAATGGGATCGAGCAAGCCGATAATCGAAACCAGCGTCGTATCTTTGAACAGACCGATAAAGGTGTTCACGATACCCGGTATCGAGATCTTCAGCGCCTGCGGCAGTATGATAAACCGTGTCGACAAGCTGTAGTTCATTCCCAGCGCATCAGCGGCTTCATACTGGCCTCGCGGCAAAGCCGCCAGACCGCCGCGTATCACCTCTGCCATATAGGCAGAAGCAAACAACGTCACCATGATCAATACCCGCAAAATGATGTCAAAAGTTGTTCCTGGTGGCAGGAAGTAATTCAACAATACCGACGCAACGAAAAGCAACGTGATGAGCGGGACACCGCGGATAAATTCGATGAAGCCGACACAGATCATTTTAACGACAGGCATGTCGGACTGTCGCCCAAGCGCCAGCAGGATGCCCAACGGCAATGAACCGACAATACCGGTCACCCCGACAACGAAAGTCAGCAGGAACCCGCCAAGTTTGGCTGACTCAACCGGCTCCAGCCCAACCGAACCAAACACCGAGACAAAGAGCTGAACCGCGTCATCATGGGCGATCAGGAACCACAGCAAAACAGCGGCTATGCCGGCGAAAATGGCAGCTGTCTGATTGGCCAGGCTGGAAACGAAACGAAATACGAAATAGCCCCAGACCAGAGCCGCAACCACCAGCACGATACTCCAGACCGGGCCGCCCCAAATCAGCCAGTAAGCCAGCAGCGGAAAGGCGGCTGTGAACCAGAGCAGCTTGCGCGGTAGATTATCGTGGAGCATTGGTGCGAAAGCGACGAACATCAAAAAGAAGGTCAGGATCGGGCGCCAGTAGAGGTGCGAAGGATAGAAGCCGAACAGCAACTGGTTCAGCCGCCGATTGACCACGGCAAAGCAGGCACCGGTATTGATTTCGCGGCACTCACGCAACGAGTTTGCGTCCCAGGTTGCATTAAACAAAAGCCAGGGAGCCAGCTTCATCACAGCAACGACTATAAGATAGCCGAACACAATCGTCAGAATTGAATCCCGCCATGTGGAAAACAGATTCTGCCGGACCCAGGCTATCGGGCCCCTGGTGTTGATCGGCGCAGGGAGCTCAGGGAGGCTCTGGTCAGCCACATAGGCAATATTGTTCGACGTATGGGAATGTGTATCACTCATCGCTCAACGCTCCTTCAACGCCATGGCGTTGTTGTAGATGTTCATAACGAGCGAGATCAGCAGAGATACGATCAGATAGAACGCCATCACCAATAACAGGCATTCCATTTCCTTGCCTGTCTGGTTGAGCGTGATACCACCCAGTGTTCCGGTGATATCCATATACCCCACAGCGATTGCCAGCGATGAGTTCTTGGTCAGATTGAGATATTGCGAGATAAGCGGTGGAATAATGATCCGCAACGCCTGAGGCAGAATAACCAGATTCATTGTTCTGCTGGGCTGAAGTCCCAGCGAATAGGCCGCTTCTGTCTGGCCGTTGCTGATGGCTTGAATGCCGGACCGCACGTTCTCGGCAATGAACGCCGCAGTATAAAGCGACAGAGCCAGCCACAGAGCCATGAAACTGTTACGAACAAATAATCCGCCCTGAAAATTGAAGCCCTTCAGTTCGGGGTATTCGAGGGTTACAGGCCGTCCAAGAATGAAATACAGGAGCAGCGCGGGCAAGATAATGATTGCCAGCTTGATCCAGAATGTCGGCAGGATTTCACCGGTCGCTGCCTGTCTTGCGTGAGCCCAACGCCCAAAAACAAGGGCGCCGATGATGGAAGCAACAAAGACAATCCCGAGGAAAACGCTTCCGTCTCCCCAGACCGGACTGGGCACATAAAAGCCCCTGTTTGTCGGCACAAATGCGCCGCCCAGCAATACAGGCGCCTGGCGCGGCGACGGCAAGCTTGCCGCCAGAGCCGTGCTCGCAAGCAAAATCCAGAGCAGAACGGGAACGTTGCGGAACCCTTCGATATAGACCGTCATCAGCCTCGAAACGAGCCAGTTCTTTGAAAGCCTCAACACACCGATGACAACGCCCAAAACCGTTGCCAGAATGCAGCCGAGAAAGGCAATCAACAGCGTGTTCAATATGCCTACAACCGCTGCACGCAAGTGCGTCGAACGCGAGGTATATTCGATAAGCGTCTGATTGATGTCATAGGCTGCGGGTTGGAAAAGATAACTGAAACTGAAATCTCTGCCGGCCCGGGCGAAGTTTTCCACCACGTTGTTCACGAGCCATGCGAAGGCCAGCATAAACAGAAAAATTGTGATGATCTGGAGCGTATAGGAACGGTAGCGCTTATCGTTGATAAGCATACCCAGACGGAAAGGTTGAACCTCGTCTGCAAAACCACTGGCTACGGTCATGAATTGCGTGCCTGTCGTACCTTTACCCTTCGTTTGATGGCTCAGCCAGCTAACCGACATTTGCGCTTTGGCAACGTCTCTGCCCGACGAGTATCAGCGATGGGATGGTTGTAAACCAAACGCGACTGTGGAGATGCAGCCGCAAACGAAATGGGCGGCCTTCGTTGCGAAGGCCGCCCGGATTTCACCTAGTTGAAGGGCGGTGAATACATAAGTCCACCTTCCTTGTAGAGCGCGTTCAAACCACGCTCGAGGGCAACCGGTGTGTCCTTGCCGATGTATTTGGCAAAGATCTCACCATAATTGCCACCCGCCTTGATGGCGTTCAGGGCCCATGCTTTGTCGAGGCCGAGCTTGACGCCCAACTCGTCTTCGCTGCCGAGCAGACGCTTGGTCTCCGGATCAGAAGAAGAAGCAGCCATCTCGTCCGCGTTTGCAGCCGTAATACCTTTTTCCTCGGCCGTGATCAGCGCGTAAAGCGTCCATGACATGATGTCTGCCCACTGCTCGTCGCCGTGTCGTACCAGTGGAGCAAGCGGTTCTTTAGAGATAATTTCCGGTAGAATGATGTGCTCTGCCGGGGCCTCAAATGCTGCACGGGTTGCAGCCAGACCGGATGCATCAGTCGTGTATACATCGCATGCATTTGCCAGATATTTTTCCTGGGCTTCAGCGTTTGTCTCAATTGGAACGGGCTCATATTTCATGTTGTTGGCCCGGAAGAAATCCGCAAGATTGAGCTCTGTGGTCGTACCGGTCTGAATGCAGATCGTTGCACCATCCAGCGCGGTGGCGGAATCGACACCAATCGACTTGCGCACCATGAAGCCCTGACCATCGTAGTAGTTTGGTGCAGCAAACGTGAATTTCAGGTCGGCATCGCGTGAGAATGTTCTTGTAGTGTTACGAGCCAGAACATCAACTTCACCGGATGCCAGCGCCGTAAAGCGGGTTTTGCCTGTTGTGGGCGTGAACTTGACTGCTTTGGGATCACCGAACACTGCAGCGGCCATTGCGCGACAAAATGCCGGATCGAAGCCCTGCCAGTCGCCGCTATCGTCGGTGAAGGCAAATCCGGGGACACCCGTAGACACGCCACACTGGATAAAGCCTTTGTTTTTCACGTCATCGAGCGTTGCTGCCGACGCAGCTGTCGCGCCGAATGCAAGCGCTGCAGTTCCGAGCGCGAGTGAGAGAATTTTGGTTTTCATAGGAGCGCCTTTTCTGTTGCCCTTGGTCACAAATTGATGTGCAAAAAGGATCAGCTTCCGCCAACAAACAGAAATTGCGATGCAACGCCGCAGCCTTAGCCGCGGCTCACATCCGTCTCCCCATTCGTCAAACACGTTTGCCTATTCTGGCGCGGCCTTTTCGACCAAAACGTTTTCGGAAACAAACTCCCTTTGACGATTGGATAACATGACATTAATGCACTGCGGTCAAGGCTTGTTGGCCTTGGACGACATTTTTGACCTCATTTTGGTAAACACCGGCGCCGAATTAGCCCGAAATGCCGCATTAACGGGAAACAGGACTAAATTTCATGCATTCTGATGACAAAAACAGCAAACCTGCCGGCATGAACACCCGGCTTGCTCATATCGGCAACAATCCGCGTGACTATCACGGTTTTGTAAATCCACCGGTCGTGCGTGCCTCAACCGTGCTTTTTCCTGACTACGAAACCATGCGCGATCGCACGCAGCCCTATACTTACGGAACGCGTGGCACGCCGACCACGGACGCTCTTGTCGAAGCCTTGTCGGAATTGGAAGGGGCAGCTGGTACGAAGCTTGTACCCTCCGGTCTGGCCGCGATCAGCGTGCCCATCCTCGCATTTGCGGAGGCGGGAATGCATGTCCTGGCTGTCGATAGTCTCTATTCGCCAAGCCGCAACTTCTGCAACTTAGTCCTGTCCCGCATGGGCGTGGAGATTGAGTATTTCGACCCCCATGTCGGCAGCGGCTTATCCGACTTGATGCGCGCCAATACCGGCATCGTCCTGCTTGAAGCGCCTGCATCCAATTCCTTCGAAATGTGCGACATTCCCTTGCTCGCCAATATCGCCCATGAGCAAAACCCTGACTGCGTTGTTATGATGGACAATACCTGGGCAACTCCGCTGTTCTTCAAGCCGCTGGATTTTGGTGTCGACATCTCAATCCATGCCCTGACAAAATACCCCAGCGGACACTCCGATGTCCTGATGGGCGGAATATCGGCAAACAACCGGACCTGGGACCGGTTGTGTGAAGCGACGGAGGCCATGGGAATATGTGTCGGTGGCGACGATGCCTACCTGGTATTGCGTGGGATGCGCAGTATGGGTGTTCGACTGGCACATCACCAAAAGACCACACTGGAACTGTGCAAATGGTTGCAAAAACACAAGCGGGTTTCGAGAGTCCTGTACCCTGCTCTTCCTGATGATCCCGGTTACGCTCTATGGAAGCGGGACTTCAGCGGTGCCAGCGGCTTGTTCTCCTTTGTCATCAGCGACGCTGATCGCGATCAGGCAGGACTGTTCCTCAACGCTCTGAAAATTCACGGACTGGGATATTCCTGGGCCGGTTACGAGAGCCTGGCGGTCATGCCCAACTTTCGGGACCGCGTTGTTGCGATTGGCCCTGAGGAAGGCACAACAATCCGCATTCAGGTCGGTCTGGAAGACACCGAAGATCTGATGGAGGATCTGGAGCGCGGCTTTGCGGCCCTAGGTTAGGCGGCTGCGTATGGGCATGAACTTACCCTCTGGTACAACGAACATGACATTGCGACGTGCCAGATAGCGAGCCGCAACCAGTGCTATGGCAGCGCCGGCTGCCAACCCGGCGATAACGTCGGCGGGGTAGTGCCAACCGACGATGACACGGCTCGCGCCACCGGCAAGCGCCAGCAGCAGGAGCATCGGTCGCCAGCGCGGGAAATAGAGCGCCATAACGGTGCATGCAGCCCCAAACGTCGCCGCATGCCCGGACGGAAAGCTTGCAAACTGTGGTGAGAAGGCAAGAAATTCAAAGTGCAACGGCCCTTCGCTAAGGCTGTTGTTGGGCCTGGCGCGACCAATCATGTCTTTGATCAGCCGGATCAGCAGACCCGAGGCCACCGTAACCGCGAAAAAGAACGTGAAGTCAGCGTGAAGCTTCGCCCTACGCACCCTGCGTGGACGGCTCAACTGTCCCCATTCCGTAACAGCAAGAACCAGTCCTCCGATGCCGGAAACGGCAATGAGCCAGGCGCTTTGGCCCAGTTCGGTAAACACCTTGAAGAAGGAAACAATCGGCTGGGGTAACTGGGTGGCCCATTGTGTAAGGGCGGTGTCATAGACAAACATGAAGAGCGCGACCGTCGCCGCAAGCAAGGCCACAAAAACCCAGGTCCAGACACTTTTATGGAGCGGTCTGACAGGCCTGAACGGCGCCCGTGCCCAGCGGTTCCAGACAACCCTGGCAGATCGGACAATTCTGTCCCACACTCCCACAGATCGGAATTCACTCATCGCCATGGTCAATCCTGTTCAATTCGGCGGTGTTGTCGCGCCTTGTCGGGAATAGGTCAAATACCTACCGGCGGAAAGGCAAATGGAGCGCCCCGCTTGCCAATGGTACGCGAGCTCTGCTCGAAGCAAAAACCGGTATGTCCCCAAAACCCCGGAATCGGAATTTTTGCCGCCCCTCTTCCCCGTGGCGTGCAATTGAACGGTTTCGAGTGATGGTCGTTGGTTTGGTCCAGATGATCAGCCTGATCGATGGGATCCCGATCGGGGTTTGATGTTGAGTACAGCATCGGCTCAATTTTCAGGCACGCCCCACAGAACCAGACCGGATAACGGCGGCCCAACAAAGAGCGAGGGTGAACAACACACTGATATGCGTCATGGTCCAATTGCGGTTGATCGCTTCTCATAGCTCGGCGTGTTTGCCACAAGAACCCGACGGGAAAGCTCCAGTCTTCGTCAGGAAGCGAAAGTGAAAGTGCTGCCCAGAAGCGTGATTGATGCGCCAGGACCATCACCCGCATTTCTCTGACATGCGGGACGCTTTCACGCACCAGCGCCAAACGAAACCGGGTCGTTTCCTGGTGTTGGTGAACCCTGCAGGATTCGAACCTGCGACCTACTGCTTAGAAGGCAGTTGCTCTATCCAGCTGAGCTAAGGGTCCATGAGGAAATTATAGAATACAATCAACCTCTTACGGAAAGGGACAATTTGCACCCCAAACACCGTTTACACCTCCGTTTACACCTTGGATCCCGACACGGTCAACAACCCCGGCGATTTACTCCCGCCTTACTGACCACAAGCTTTCCCATCGACTCAGCTATATCGTCCTCCACGTCGTTGCCCACATGATTGCCAGCCAACTGAGCCCATTCAACTTGGGTTGTGCAGGCATCGAGAGCATTGACTCAGACGGCTCGCATTCAGCTTGGAAACCAATCCGAATCCTCAG
>CALIOE010000072.1 GCA_938044775.1 uncultured Rhizobiaceae group bacterium | reverse complement strand
CCATCTGGAATGTCGCTGCGCCAAAGACTCCGGCGAGCAAAAGGGATCGGATCATGATTATCTCCTTGAATCCAAAAACTGGGGCATCTTCATCCCAACACCTCTCAAAATGCTTAAGTAAACCGTTAAACAGAGAGCTTGGTTAACCTGGCAGGAGCTGAGCGAACCGGCAGCAGGCGCTTTCAATTCCCCAACCGCGATCCCACATGAAACCAAGCGGAGGTTATCACGTCATGCAATTTTCTTCGAAGGACTTTACGTCGGAACGCTTCATGGAGTCGCCCGACGAGCTCTTTGCAAAGATGCGAAATGCCGGTCCCGTTGTCTCTGCGCGTTTGCCGGTTCTCGGTAATGTCTGGATGGCAACATCGAGCCGGGCAGTGACGGCCATGCTCAAGGACGATTCCAGATTTACCACCCGCAAACGCAACGGGGCTGTATCGGGCCTCCAGTGGTGGATGCCAGCGAGCATTCGATTGCTCGCCGACAATATGCTGACCACCGACGAGCCTGATCACCGGCGATTGCGCGGTGCGGTGGATCAGGCTTTTTCGCGCCGTCCTGTTATGGATCTCGAGAATCGCATCAGGAACTTGGCGGAAGATTTGCTGGACAGCGCATTGAGAGCCGGCCCGCAATTTGATCTGGTATCGCTTTATGCCAGCCAAATTCCCCTTTCTGTTATCTGTGAACTCATTGGTCTTAGACGAGAGACGAGGCATTCGTTCTTCAAAAAGGCGATGGCGCTGAATAATGTCCAGGGTCTGTTCAGTTTGGTTTTTGGATTCGCCGGTGTCGGCGCGATGCGCCGCATTTTGATTGATGAGCTGACTGCTGTTCGCGCCGGATCAGGCGATCCGGGACTGCTGTCCGATCTCGTGCATGCACAGGAGGAGGGG
Source organism: uncultured Rhizobiaceae group bacterium (assembly GCA_938044775.1). Lineage (GTDB taxonomy): Bacteria > Pseudomonadota > Alphaproteobacteria > Rhizobiales > Rhizobiaceae > Pseudahrensia. The sequence goes on along the minus strand of CALIOE010000072.1, from coordinate 10,676 downwards.
GCTGATATCAGCGACCATGAAATCATTGCGATGATGTTTCTTCTTCTCGTGGCAGGCCATATGACGACCACCCACATGATCGGGGCAAGCGCGTTGGTTCTGCTACAGAATGCTGAAGCGTTGAAATGGCTGCGAGAAGGCAATGATCGCTTCGGTATGGCGGTCGAGGAATTGCTGCGCTTTGTCTCGCCGGTTCAATTCTCCAAACCCAGAACCGTCCAGACAGGCGGCGAATTCTTTGGTGTGGAGCTACAGGCGGGCGATCAGATCATGGCGGGGCTCGCCAGTGCCAACATGGACCCGGAGAAGTTTGATGAACCCCGCAAGCTTGATCTGGAGCGTCACCCCAACCCCCATTTAGAGTTCGGTACAGGTATTCACTTTTGTCTTGGCCATCAGCTTGCGCGGCTGGAAACGAAGGTGGCCCTGGAAGTCCTGTTGGAGCGAATGCCCAATTTGACATTGGGCGAACAGGGTTATCGTTGGAACCGCCGGCTCGGCTTGCGTGGTCTCGAACGGCTTTCGGTTTCAAACGACTAGGTTCGGGCCGGATTGCTCATGCGTTTTCGCGCGTCCACGGCGATGATAATGAGGGTTATGATAAACAGGAGTGCACCGAAGAAATAGAACGCGCCGGGATTGGCAAAAAAGGCGTCTTCACCGGCCGACATTCTGAAGACGCCTGTGGCAATTAAGGGCCCAATGATCATGGCCATGGTGTTGATGCTGCCGAGGGTGCCTTGCAGCAAGCCTTGCTCGTTGTCAGGCACGTTTTGGGACATGATTGCGGTGAGCGTCGGCCCTGCGCACCCCCAGCCGATCAGATGAAAGAGGATGCCCGGATAGAGCATCCATCCTTCGACAATAAACGGCAAGCCGATGAAGGCGAATGTGGAGATGATGAAGCCACCGACGACGACCCGGTATTCACCGAACATGGGCACCACGATGCGAACCAGGTATCCCTGAACAAACGCCATGCAGACACCCACCCATGCCAGTGAATAACCGGCTTCTGCGACACCCCAGCCAAAGCGCGCGTCAGTCCACAAAACCCAGATCCCCTGGAGACCTTGCTGAGCAATACCGGTCAGGAAAAGAGCGATCAGCAAAACCAGCAAAGAGGTGTAGCGTCCGATGCGGACCAGCGCACTGAACGGATTCGTCTTGGCGAATGTAATGGCAGAGCGTTTTTCCGGGGTGAGACTCTCCGGCAACATAAAGTAGCCGAAGACCATATTGATAAAAGCAAGTGCTGCAGCCAGCCAGAATGGGTATTGCAGGTCAATTGCACCGAGCACCCCGCCGATGAGCGGGCCGACTGTAAAACCGATTCCGAAAGCGGCTCCCAACAAGCCAAATGCTGCTGCGCGTTCTTTTTTTGGTGTTATGTCCGCAATGTAGGCATTGGCAGTGGAGACAGTTGCACTGAACAGACCGGCCACGATGCGACCAACGACCAACCAGGTAAGATTAGGCGCCAGGGCCAGAATGACGTAGTCGACGCACAATCCGCCCAGTGCAATCAACAGGACCGGCCGCCTGCCGTAGCGGTCGGACAGCGCTCCAACAAAAGGACTGATCAGAAACTGGATTGCCGCGAACCCGGAAATCAGGAGACCGTAGATAAAGGCCGCTTCGGCCACAGTCCGGCCCGACAGTTTGCCAACCAGCTGCGGTAGAATCGGCCAGGCCAGCCCGACACCGAGCATGTCGATCACGACGGTTGCAATGATAAATATGAAAGCGGTTCTGCGGGCGGTCACGGGGCGTATCGCGTCTGAATTCTGCGGTCAGATGGCGCGCTTTTGGAAGGTTTGGCAACCCTTTGGGCGGCAGTCGCGATATTTTCTCCCACAGCGCCCCTGCACAGAAGGGAAATTCACTCTCCTCACACTCTTTGGAATGCCATTCCTCGGGAAAAACCGGGTCCAAACCTATCTTCATTGCATCGGTCACCCGGAACCCGTTCCATGTCCAATGTCGCCTCCACACACATCAGCCCAACAGGCCCTGGCCTTGCAGCACCTGAAAAGCTGGATGTCTTCCCGGCATTTCACCGTGTGGCGGGCAGGCGCGTCGTTGTCGTCGGCGGCGGCGCCGAGGCTGCCTCGAAGCTGCGGCTTTTGAGCGAAACCTCTGCACATCTGGTGGTTATTGCGGCAGAAACCGACGCTGCCATGGACGCGGCTCTTTCAGCGACGGGCGCCGAATTGCTCTCGCGGCCGTTCACGTTTGAGGATCTGGTTGGCTCTGCGCTGGTGTTCACCGCCCAGGAAACTGAGGAAGCCGACCGCATGGTTGTTGACGCTGCGCGACTGGTCGGTGTTCCGGTCAATGCCGTTGACCGTCCCCATCTGTGCGATTTCATCACGCCTTCCTTCGTCAATCGTTCGCCGGTGCTGGTGGCCATTTCAACCAACGGAACAGCCCCGGTTCTGGCGCGTCGCATCAAGGCCGCCGTTGAGCAGCTCTTGCCGTCACGGACCGGCATTCTGGCACGCTTTGCCGACGCATTTCGAGCCAGCGTTTCCCGTTCGGGTCGTGACAGTCGTGGGCGGCGGCTTTTCTGGGAGGCATTCTTTGATGGTTCTCCAGCGGCCTCGGTCCTCGATGGTGACATGGCCAAAGCCTGCGAAAGCGCCCGTGACCTGTTGGTGCAGGACAAGAAGAACCAGGGTCTCGTATCGCTCGTTGGAGCCGGACCCGGCGCTGAAGATCTGTTGACGCTGCGTGCGCACCGGGCACTGCAGAATGCGGACGTCGTGCTGCACGATGCCCTCGTTCCGGCAGAAATTATTCGAATGGCGCGTCGTGATGCTGAAATCATCTCTGTCGGCAAGCGCAAGGGCTGCCACTCAAAGAGCCAAAACGACATCAATTCCCTGATTGTTGAAAAGGCGGGCGCGGGATCAAAGGTCGTCCGCTTGAAATCAGGCGATCCGATGATTTTTGGTCGCGCTGGAGAAGAGATTGCTGCCATGCGCGCCGCCGGAATCAACTACGAAATCGTGCCGGGCATTACGTCAGCGCTTGCTGGTGCAGCAGAAGCTGAGATTCCGCTTACCCTTCGCGGTACGGCGTCTTCTGTGGTGTTCACCACCGGTCACGACCTGAAAGGGGAGGTCCTGCCTGACTGGGGGCACCTGGCGCTCTCCGGCGCAACCGTGTCCGTTTATATGGGACGCACAGTTGCCAGGGCCGTGGCTGCCCGTTTGCGCGAGGCTGGCCTTGCATCAAATACGCCGGTTGCAGTGCTGGAAAACATCTCGCAGCGCGACGCAAACCGATTTGTCGGCACGCTGAAGGACCTTGAAAACCTCAGCGCCGAGAAGGCGACCGAAGTGGCCTCGCTGATCGTGATCGGTGAGGCCGTCGCCAGCATCAATTTGAACAAGACGCAGCCGCTTGTGGCTGCCAACACATCTGCCCCCAACCACCAAGAAGGAATAGCAGCATGAGCATTCTCAAGAACCCTGTTGTCTTTACAGCCAACCGCCTGCGCGATGGTGAATCCGTGTGGCTTGGCGCCTCCGGTGTCTGGGTTGAAGATATCAACGCTGCCCGTGTGCTGCGCAATGAGACTGAACGTGATGCGTCACAGGCTTTGGCGGATCAGGCTGATGCCGACAATATCGTTGTCGAGCCTTATGCCATTGATGTGAGTGCACAAGACGGCGTCGTAGCCCCACTCAAGTTTCGCGAGCAGATCAGGGCTGCAGGGCCGACGGTGCGCCTTGACCTTGGCAAACAGGCCCAGACCCACGCTTCGCGTGCCGCTTAAGGAAACCAGCATGTACCGTTATGATGAGTTCGATCGCGAGTTCGTAACCTCTCGCGTTGCGCAGTTCCGCGACCAGGTTGAACGCCGGGTCTCGGGTGAATTGTCGGAGGATAACTTCAAGCCGATCCGTTTGCAGAACGGTGTGTATCTCCAGCTTCACGCTTACATGCTGCGCGTTGCCATTCCCTATGGAACGTTGAATTCACGTCAGATGCGGATGCTCGCTCATATTGCGCGCACCTATGACCGCGACTACGGGCACTTCACCACCCGGCAGAACATTCAGTTCAACTGGCCGAAGCTCACGGACATTCCCGACATTCTCGAAGATCTCGCATCCGTCGAGATGCATGCGATCCAAACGTCCGGAAACTGCATACGAAACGTCACTGCCGACCATTTCGCCGGCGCGTCGTCCGATGAGATCGCGGATCCACGTCCGTATGCTGAAATATTGCGACAATGGTCTTCCAATCATCCGGAATTCGCCTTCCTGCCACGCAAGTTCAAGATTGCGGTCATTGGTGCTCCTCATGACAGAGCTGCAATGCAGTTTCATGACATCGGACTGGAGATGCGCCGCAACGCGGCTGGCAATCTCGGTGTGGCGGTCTATATCGGAGGCGGCCTTGGTCGGACGCCGATGGTCGGCAAGTTGGTCAACGATTTTGTCGCTGAAGAAGACCTGCTGTCGTATGTTGAGGCAATCTTGCGCGTCTACAACATGAATGGTCGCCGGGATAACAAATACAAGGCACGGATCAAAATTCTCGTCCATGAAACCGGACTGGATGAACTCAAACAGAGCATCGATGCCGAGTTCGAACGCATTCGCGACGGTGTCTTGAAATTACCGGATGCGGATGTTCGCTCTATCGAGGCCTATTTTGCTGCACCGAAGTTTGAGTTGCTGTCCGATCGCAGCAGCCTGCTGGAAGCTGCCAAGGCCGATGACAAGAGTTTCACCCGCTGGGTTGATCGCAATGTCAGCGCCCACAAGCAGTCGGGTTACGGTATTGTAACGGTGGCTCTGAAATCCACGGGCGAGGCACCAGGCGATGCATCGGCCAGCCAGATGGATGTTCTGGCCCGGCTCGGCGAGCAATATTCGTTCGATGAACTGCGTATTTCGCACGAACAAAACGTCATCCTGCCTCACGTTCGTCTGGACGACCTGAAGGCGGTCTATGACGATCTGGTGGCGAACGGCATGGCTGCGCCAAATGCTGGTCTGATCACCGACATCATCGCGTGCCCGGGGCTCGATTACTGCGCCCTGGCTACGGCGCGCTCGATTCCGGTTGCCCAGGAAATCGGTGAGAGATTTGCCGATCTGGACCGTCAGAATGAGATTGGTGATCTGAAGCTCAAGATTTCAGGTTGCATCAACGCCTGTGGTCACCACCATGTTGGCCATATCGGCATCCTGGGCGTTGATCGCCGAGGTGAGGAACTTTATCAGGTCACCCTGGGGGGCTCCGGAGATGAGCATGCTGCCATCGGCGAAATCGTCGGCCGCGGATTCTCTAAGGATGAAATCAGCGGTGCAGTTGAGACCATTGTCGATACCTATCTGGCCAAACGTCTTGCTGACGATGAGAGTTTTCTTGACGCCTACAGGCGCATCGGCGCTGCCCCGTTCAAGGAGGCTCTCTACGGGCCTGTCGCGGCATGAAACTTCAAAAACCATCACCCGACGAAGTGATTGCGGCCAGTCTGACGCTGTTCGATCCAAAGAAAATCGCTGTGGTGTCTTCGTTTGGTGCGGAATCGGCGGTGCTGCTGCATATGGTTTCACAGCAGGATCCTGATGTTCCGGTCGTCTTCATCGATACAGGCCGGCACTTTCGCGAAACCATTGCTTATCGCGACCGCTTGAGGGACGTCCTCGGGTTAACCGATCTGCGTGTCATCCATCCTCCTGCTGAACAGCTTCAAACCGAAGATCCTCAAGGCACTCTTCATGCCGGCAAACCCGACCGTTGCTGCCATATCCGTAAGGTAGTCCCGATGCGTGACGTAACCAGCGGGCTCAATGCCTGGTTTACCGGCCGCAAGCGCTACCAGGCCAGGACCCGCTCCGGGTTGCCGTTCGTGGAGCTGGTTGATGGCAAGATGCGGGTCAACCCACTGGCTGGCATGAGTGAAACCGACATCTCGGATTACTTCGTGCGCCATGATCTGCCCATCCATCCGCTGGCGCTGGTCGGCTATCCGTCAATCGGTTGCGAACCCTGCACCTCTACCGCGACGAACCGGGACAAAAGGTCCGGTCGCTGGGCAGGGATATCAAAGACAGAATGTGGCATTCACTCGGATTCAAGGTTTGACGACCGGACGGTTCGAGCAATGCGGACAATGGAGGCTCCCGGCCGATGAGTTACCTATACAAAGACGGCGCCTTTCAGAGCGACAAATGGCTCACCATCGATGGCGACCAACCTGTTCCTGAAGGAGAGGATGTCATCGTTTCACTGACCCTGTTCGAGGAGCATCAGCATGCATTGTTGACCCGCAATTCGGGACGGCTGGGCGTGCATCTTGAGGCAGCCGAGCAGCTCGATGCGATTGTCCCGCACCTGGACAAGTTTGACGTTGTATCGCTGGATTTTCCCACATTTGCCGATGGGCGGGCATTTTCCAAGGCGCGCTGGTTGCGTGACCAGCATGGCTATGCAGGCGAGGTGAGGGCGGTTGGCGACGTGAGAATTGATCAGGTCAGCCACATGAAACGCTGCGGAATTGACGCACTGTTGGTGACGCACCAGCAAACCATCGATTCCTTGACCGATATCAAGGACCCAGGTCTGCAGCTTTATTATCAGCCATCTGCGATTGATGGCGAAACGAAAGCAGGGGGACGCGCCTGGGCGCGCCGCGCGTAAGGAAGAGCTACATGAAAATCAATGTCACGGCGCCAAACGGCGACAGCGCGGAACTCGAAGCCCTTGAAGGCTTTCGCGTCATGGAAATTATTCGCGACTGGTCTCCGGAATCGGGTATCGGCATAAAGGCGGAATGCGGCGGCGCCTGCGCTTGTGCGACGTGTCATGTTTATGTGGCACCCGATTGGCTCGATCGGCTGCCGGAAATCCGGGATGATGAAGAAGAACGTCTTGATGAAGCGTTTGATGTTGAGCCTAATTCCCGCCTGTCCTGCCAGTTGATTATGACCGAGGCGCTGGACGGACTTGAGGTAACACTTGCGGCCGATGCGTCGCAACCGATCGAGAAAATCAAGGCCGCCTAGTTTTTCGGTGTTGGATAGACCTGAATGTCGGCAATCATAACCGTTTCGGGCTGCGACACGGTGTAAATGAAGGCGTTCGCGATATCGTCGTCGCGCAGCGCATCGGGTTTTGCTTCGTCAAAGAATGCCGTGTCGACCATGCCTGGCTCGATGTTGGTAACACGCACCCGTGTTCCGGCAAGTTCGGCCGCCAGATTTTGCGCATAGCCTTTCACGAACCATTTTGTTGCGCCGTATACGGAGCCTTTGAGCACTGTGTTACCGGCGCGCGACCCGGTGAGCAACAGATGTCCCTTGCTTGCTTTGAGGTGCGGAATGGCCAACTTGCATGTGACGGTCAGCGCAAAGTTGTTGACCAGGATCATTTCGCGAAAGTTATCGATGTCTCCGCTTTCGGTGCCCATGGCAGTTGCACCAAGACCGGCATTTGCAAACACGACATCGAGTCCTGGAAACCGCTCCAGCACCTGGCTGAACATCTTCAACTGGGCATCTGGATCGCTGACATCACATTCGATGGCCAGTGCGTTTTCGGATCCCAGTTCTTCCACCAATGCCTCAAGCTTGCTGACCGAGCGGGCTGCCAACGCAACCTTGTAGCCGGCTTCGACCGATTTGCGGGCGCAGGCTGCGCCGATACCGGACGAGGCGCCGGTGATGAGTATGTTCTTGGTCATGTTGATTTCCGTTCTTTTACCAATCCGCCAACGGTCGACCGGGCATCACTATTCGAACGAGCAATTGACCTGGAAGGTTACGCCGTCCTCGAATGTCAGTGTTCCTGGATATTCTTCAAGCGCTTCGCTCGACATGTCGACCCGCAGTTTGATGATGATGCGCTCCACATTGTCGTCGGTGAAATCAGCCGAAAGCCTGTCGCTTTCAATCATGCCTTGCCCAAAGGCAAAAGGTGTTTCTCCATCTTGCGGCTGCGACAGCCAGACTTGCTTGCCCCGATGCGCCGAGGCCGAAAGCGCGTGCATAATGGGGACGCGGCCCATCCCAATATTAATCGAAGCTTCGCCGCCCCTGGATTCGCAGTAGACGCCGCCTGTCGCCCAGGCCAGCTGGGTTGACGCAACCGTTGTCATAGCTGCGAGCAGTAAGGGCCTGAACATGCCATTTCTCCATTGCAGATGTCAGTGTCCGGCCCGACTATAGTTCGGATTGTGGGTGCGCTGAAAGATGTTTGGCAAGGGCTCGGCGCCTTCCGCAAAAAAAAGGCCGGGAAGGCAATAACCCTCCCGGCCGGTTTCGGGCTGTGAAATCCGTTCCCTGCCGACCGTGTTTTACAGTGAGTAATACATGTCGAATTCAACAGGATGTGGCGTCATTTCATAGCGCTCGTTCTCTTCCTCTTTCAGGCCGATATATGCCTCGATCTGGTCTTCCGAAAACACGCCGCCCTCGGTGAGGAATTTCATGTCTTTGCGGCAGGCTTCCATGGCTTCACGCAACGAGCCGCAAACGGTTGGAATACGCTTTAGCTGCTTGGGAGGCAGTTCATAGAGGTCCTTGTCCATTGGATCGCCCGGGTGAATCTTGTTCTTGATGCCGTCAAGACCAGCCATCAGCATCGCTGCAAATGCCAGATATGGATTGGCCATTGGATCCGGGAAGCGCACTTCCATGCGTTTACCCTTTGGAGAAGAGGTAAACGGAATGCGGCATGATGCCGAACGGTTCTTCGCCGAGTAGGCCAACAGAACAGGAGCTTCAAATCCAGGCACCAGACGCTTGTAGGAGTTGGTTGAAGGGTTGGTGAACATGTTCAGCGCTTTGGCATGTTTGATGACGCCGCCAATATAGTAGAGGCAGGTCTCCGACAGACCGGCATATTGATCACCGGCGAAGAGCGGCTTGCCGTCTTTCCAGATCGACTGGTGCACGTGCATGCCAGTGCCGTTGTCTCCGTAAACAGGCTTGGGCATGAACGTGGCGGTTTTGCCATAGGCATGGGCCACGTTGTGAACCGCGTATTTGTAAAGCTGAACCTCATCCGCTTTGCGCGTCAAAGTGTTGAACAGCATCGACAATTCGTGCTGCGCTGCGGCAACCTCATGGTGGTGTTTTTCTATTGCAACGCCCATCTTGCCCATGACTGTGAGCATTTCGGAGCGGATGTCCTGTGCACTGTCGACCGGATTGACGGGAAAATACCCACCCTTCATACGCGGACGGTGGCCCATATTGCCGATTTCATAATCGGCATCATTGTTGATCGGTAACTCGTCAGAATCCAGCTGAAATCCGGTCTTGTAGGGGTCAGCCGAAAACTTCACATCGTCAAATATGAAGAATTCGGGTTCGGGACCGAAATAGGCGGTGTCACCGAATCCGCCGGATTTTACATAGGCCTCGGCGCGTTTGGCGGTCATGCGGGGGTCACGCCCGTATCCTTCGCCCGTATCAGGCTCAAGGATGTCGCAGAATATGGCCATCGTGCTGTGCGAATAGAATGGGTCCATATAGGCCGTTTCCGTATCCGGCATCAGAACCATGTCGGATTCGTTGATCGCCTTCCAACCGGCGATCGAAGAGCCGTCGAACATCGCTCCGTCTGCGAACAGATCCTCGTCGACCTGACTCACATGCAGGGTTACGTGCTGCATTTTCCCGCGGGGGTCTGTAAAACGGAGATCCAGATACTCGACATTGTCGTCTTTGATCTGTTTCAAAATATCGTTTGCGCTCATAATCGTCCTTCCTGACTGACAAGCAAAATTACTAGATTAGACGGCATCTGCACCGGTTTCCCCGGTGCGTATGCGAATGACTTGTTCGATGGGCATGACAAATATTTTGCCATCGCCGATACGGCCGGTCTCAGCTGCTTTGCGGATCGCTTCAATGGCCGGCTCGACCTGGTCGTCGTTGACCACGACTTCGATCTTTACCTTCGGTAGGAAGTCAATGACATATTCGGCTCCCCGGTAAAGTTCGGTGTGACCCTTCTGCCGACCAAACCCCTTGGCTTCGACAACGGTGATGCCCTGCAGGCCAACTTCCTGCAAAGCTTCCTTAACCTCATCCAGCTTGAAAGGCTTGATGATCGCTTCAATCTTCTTCACGCAATCTATTCCTCATCGGTGTTGCACAACCGCAGCTTTTTGGGGGCAGGGGAGAGAGACGCAGAACCCTCATTTGCCGCACCCCCGCGACGGTACACGCGACGATGCACGTGTCGTGCCAATTAGGCAAATTCTGCGAATTTCCCCTCAAAAATCCGCAAAAAGGCCATTCGATGACCCGCATTTTGGCGTTTCGCATCAATTTTTGGTACTTTTTCCGCAAAACCGGCTTGGGGCGGGTTTTTGTCCGGATGTAATTTTGGGCGTCTGGTGCCTAATAAACAGGCGGTTTGGTGAAATTTGGGGCAGATATTCAGCCTGTCCCCAAAAGGCTTTGATTAAAATCCGCTTGCACCAGCTTTTGACAATGCTATAGCCGCATCATCCAGGCCGGTTTGCTGATCCGGTAGGCACAATTGCATGCGGCTGTGGCGGAACTGGTAGACGCGCCAGATTTAGGTTCTGGTATCGAGAGATGTGGGGGTTCGAGTCCCTTCAGCCGCACCAATCTACCGAGCACGAAGTCCATCGCATTGTCTGCGGACGTCACCGTGCGACCTGGCTGGGCCCA
>CALIOE010000071.1 GCA_938044775.1 uncultured Rhizobiaceae group bacterium | reverse complement strand
GACCACGGCCGCCATCAGGCCCGGCAACAGGGGGCGGACGAAACGCGCGCCGTAGACAACAGGGAGTGCGGCCATCGCCATGATGTAAGCCAGCTGCGCCGACTGACTCTCACTTTTGAAGACGACCAGCCCAACGAGTGCAATCACAGCAAACGTGGTCAGCCGTGCCGTCAGTGTAGGCGGTTTGAACAGCAACAGACTCCAGGCACTGATCGTCAGATAGATTGCCGTGCGGTTGAGATCCCACAAAACGGCTCGGTCCGAAAACAGCGCATGGATTGCTGTTATCTCGTAGAGATCAAGCAGCATAACGATGCTGCCAATCGTCAGCCCGGCCTTGAACATGGCATCAAACCGGAAGGTGATGATGCGACCGCATTGCAAACCCAAAAACGGAGCAACAAGAAGGCCGACCGCCAGCACGAAAACGTCATCTGCGGCCTTCAGTTTCAAGGGACTCCAGAACAGGGAGAGGGCCATCCAGCCCAGAAACAGCGCAGCAAAGAGATAAAAGCAGCGCGTTGGTCGATGGCTGGCCGCCCCATCGAATACACTGCGCAGATGGTTGAGGAATTGCCTTCCGTTTCCGGTGATAACAAGCGGTATCAAAAGACACAGGAGACAGAACAAAACGACAGGCGGGGCGACACGTGTGCTGAGTATCTGACCTACTGGGAAGACAAGAAACAGGGTAATGGCAGCCGTATCCCGACCGATGCCCACGGCCCAATACTCAAACCCGCCAACCTTTGTTGTGTCTGACACGGGAGGATTTCCTTCAATCACAGCACTGCCTGTTCTCTCTCACCACAAATAATGGCTGTTTTTGCGCAGTCCGGGGTCAACAACACAAAAAACCCCGGAAACCAAAGGTTGCCGGGGTCTTGTTATCAATCAGATCGTGTTTTGGAAACGGCTCTAAAGAACCACCACCTTTGTTCCGTTTGGCACGCGCTGGTAAAGATCAATCACATCCTGATTCATCAGGCGGATACAACCGGATGACGCAGCGGTCCCGATGGATGCCCATTCCGGTGTTCCGTGCAGGCGATACAGTGTGTCTTTACCGTCCTTCATCAGATACAGGGCGCGGGCACCAAGCGGATTGCTGGGTCCACCCGGCATGCCGCCGTTTTTGGTGCTCCACCTCGCCAAATCAGGGCGACGCGCAATCATTTCATCCGGTGGTGTCCATTTCGGCCATTGTTGCTTCCAGCCAATGTGAGCGGAACCGCTCCATTCAAACCCGGCCTTTCCGACACCGATGCCATAACGCATGGCACGGCCACCGGACTGAACCAGGTAAAGATAACGGGCACGCGGATCGACTACGATCGTCCCCGGCTTTTCCTTGGTGCGATAGCGAACTTCCTGCCGAAACAGGTTTTTGCTCATCTTGGCGACGGGAATTTCGGAGATCGGAAAACCGCCGTCCACGCGCGCTTTGTACTCGCTAACATTCTTCAGGGCCGGATCTGAAAGCGAAAACAGGCGGCTTCTGCGACCAGATGAGTCCGGACGCTCGGCCTCACGGCGAGCCAGTGCCTGCTTTTCCTTTTTCTCGGCAAGGGCAAGCCGGCGCTCAGCATCCTTCCGGCGCTGCTTGGCATCGGCGACGGCACGAATGGCGCGACGCTCACGACGTTCGGCCCCGGCCACAGTGCGCTCTGCCTTGCGAACGGCCCGTTTGGCCCGACGCAGATTGCGCTTGCTGTCTTTGAGGCGCTTGGCAGCCTCAGCCTTGCGTTTCGCGGACCCCCGCTTGCGTTTTACCCGGCGCTTGTCTTTCTCGATCTGCCGCTCAAGCGCCGCAAGTTCTTTTTTGGCTTTGCGAAGCTCTTTTGACGCGGCGCGTACATCCTTTCGTGCATCCGATCGTTTGGCCGAAACGGATGAAATGGAAGGTCCGGTGTAACCGGCTGTGCGGCTGCCGGACGACGTACAACCAGCTACGAAAAGGGCTGCGATCAGGGCAAGTACTGTGATCACATTTTTTGGCATTAGGAATTCCCCGGAGATTAAAGCAATGCACCAAAAATTCGATTGAAACTTTCGGCTGCGGTGAATCCCCCCCAAGAGAATCACCGTTGACGCAAATATTGACCGAACAAGTAAACGAATTATCATCGCCCCCCCGATCGCTCAATCGATTTGCGGTGATGTTTTCGTGAAGATGGCTAATTTCCATCTGTTGCGGTATTTCTGCATCATGAGGTTGTAACGCGCAAACACTCACCGATTCGTTCGACCGACCCGATGATTCGACGAAAAAACAGGAGCTTGACGCTTGCCCATCATCTCCCCGGTTGCCGACAACCCGTTTATCGACGGCCGTCAGTCAGAAAGAGCGATGACGGTTCGCAACGGCGTCGAGCGGGTATTTTGGGAGCTTGGCTGGTCAACACTGCCCGAACTAACGCTGAAATCCGGGCGAAGAGCTGACCTCGTGGCGCTTTCGCCCAAGGGTGACATTACGATCATCGAAGTCAAATCGTCCGTTGCCGACCTCCAGTCAGACAACAAATGGCCGGATTACAGGGACCATTGCGACCGGTTGTATTTTGCGACACTGGCCGATGTGCCCGCCGAGTTATTTCCGATCGAGGCAGGCCTGATGGTTGCGGATGCCTACGGTGCCGAGACCTTACGCGAAGCGGACGAACACCGGGTAGCGGCTGCCCGCCGCAAGGACGTGCATTTGCGCTTTGCCCGCGTCAGTGCCGGGCGGCTTGCACGTTGTTGTGCCCATGCAGGTTTCGACACTTCGTACTTTGCCGATCAGGACTAGAGGCCACCCTGCTCACGCAGCGCCGCAACAATCTCCGCTACACCAACCCCCGCCTTGAGATCGGAGAATACAGGACCGCGGCCAGCTCTTGCTGCGGTCGCATCGTGTTTCATACGCTCCAGATCTGCACCCACATGGGGCGCCAGATCGGTCTTGTTGATGATCAACATGTCTGAGCGGGTGATCGCAGGTCCGCCCTTGCGTGGAATATCATCGCCCTGACAGACCGAGATTACATAGATGGTCAAATCGGCGAGCTCGGGAGAAAATGTTGCCGCCAGATTGTCGCCACCAGATTCGATAAAAATCACATCGAGATCGTCGTGGGTCGCATTGAGTTCATCAATCGCCCGCAGATTAATTGATGCGTCCTCACGGATTGCCGTATGCGGACAACCACCTGTCTCCACGCCAACAATGCGATCCGACGACAGCGCCTGCATGCGTACCAGCGCGTCTGCATCCTCGCGGGTATAGATGTCGTTTGTGACAACGGCGATTGAGAATTCATCTCTCATGGCGCTACACAATTGAGCGGTCAACGTGGTTTTCCCGGTGCCAACCGGGCCGCCAATCCCAACCCGCAAAGGTCCGTTTGAAATCATGAAGCGCTCCAATGGGTAACCAAAAGATAAGTCAGCCCTAATCCGATAGCGACAATCAAAGGCGAGAAATAACGACGATCCAGAGTTGCAAAAGGCTGGACCGCGTTCGCACGCCGGACCGCCGGGACAAAACCAGCTACACCGCGCCCTGCAAAGATCAATGTCAACACGATCATTCCGGCAGTGATGAGCCAGGACGGGAGTGGCAGGTCGATCCAGCCAAGCCAGAACATCGGCCACAGCCCGGCAAGAAATATGCCCACCGAGACCAGACCAGTGATCCAGCGCGGTGGCATCGCCTCGATGCCGTTTGAACCAACGACGGTCCGCGCCAGAGACTTCTCATCGCAGCCAGGCCAGAGGCCCCCGGCTGCCCAATAGATGTGCAGCACCGCGGCGGCGGCGAGTATGGCGAATATCCCGAATGCAATGACCTCACTCATGATGAAAACAGTCTCGACTGCAAAACCTCATGCTTCATGGTGGCAATATCCATCGCAATAGCGGCGCCGCCAAGATCATCCAATGTCGAAAGTGTCGCACTCGCGACCAGATCGAGAACAGCTTGTTCAAGCGCGGCAACGATTTCGACACCAGCTTGCTGTCCCAGCGGCATCAATCGCAGGGCGGCCTGGACCTGACTGCTGATTGCAGCGTTGAGAAAGGCAATGAGCGTGTCGGACAACGCCACCCCATTCGCACGGGCGAGCTGACCAACGGCCACAGGATATGCGATGGACACGGGCAGTTCGGTTGCCGGCTCCTTATTCCAGGGTCGCGCAGCCTTGACGAAAGCACGGCCAAGTGCACTGGTTTCCGCGTGCCGTTCCCGGGAGCCCGCCAATGCCAACGCCAGGTCGTTGATCTCGGCCAGCGGTTCGGCCTGGCGATGAGCCGCCGCAAGCAAGATGGACTCGTTGCGAAGCGTGCCGGAACGCAAGCTGGTGCCCAGCCATTCCTGCAGATCTTCGGCGGTCATCACTGATCCACCTCGGCAAGCGGCTTCAAGGCCGCCGGACCAGACAAACCCACCCACAGGAAATGCCGGAGACATCCAGGTCATCAGGCGCAAGATATTTCGCTGTTCAGTCATGATGATGCCTGTGACCAGCATCTCCATAGGCGCCGCCTTCCGGGTTAAACGGCATCTCAATCTCGGTAACGGAGGCGCCGAGCCCCTCAAGCATTTCCCTGATCACATGATCGCGGCGGATGCGGATGACGCCGGCGACGATCTGTGCCGGCAAATGCCGGTTGCCCAATTGCCACGCCAGTCGCAACAAATGATCGGCGTCCCGCCCCGATATCTCGTAGAGTGCTTCAGGCACCGCCCGCACCTCGATCACACGCCCGTCTTCGAGCTCCAATCCGTCCCCATGGCGCAGCAGCCGTGCTTGCGGAAGGTCCAGCAGGAATTCCAGCCCGCCATCAGAAATCATTCTTACCCGACGTCGGTGGCGCGCGGTTTCGTCGAGCGTTATCGTATCGATTGCAGCGACCGCATCCGTTGCTATCGAAGTCGCGCGGATCATTGTCCTGGTCCCTGTTCGTAGGAGGTGATCAGCTTTTTTGGAGCGACGCCTTTCCAGGCCTTCTCAAGTCCGCTTCGCAGGGTCGCTTCATCAACTTCCTGCAGGTGCAACCGGGTCCAACCGCGTTCTCCCCAGGCGCCGTTGGCCGGAAAGAAAACTTCGGGATTGATCTCGAGAAAAAGAAGCTGATCATCTGGTGTAAGTTTGAGTGTCCCGAGGTTCTTCGCCCCATCGAGCGTCGCAAAGATTTTCTTGTTTACCCGAAAATCCGCCTGACCCATGTGACCCGATTCGATCGCTTCGGGGAATGAAAGGGCGAGCTGGCGAAAAACTTCAACCGTCGAATTGCTCATTGATCAACCCTCCGGGCCGATTTGAATCTATCCAGAACATCGGGATTTTTGGCAAGATATTTCGCGTTTTGCCTGACATGTGCAGCCAGGTCCCGGGAAGCATACCGAAGCGCACGATCGAGACTCTCACCGCCAATTGCTGAACGAATGGCAAGTGCAAAGCCCCACTCATTGCGCGTCAGATATCCCGCCTTTGACATGGACCAGCCCTGGGTTCCGTGTCCGACATCACGCATCTGAGAGAACTGGAATGAAGTGTTACCTCCAAACACACCGAAGCCGAAATAGGCGACAGTCAGGTCGGTGAGAAACTCCTCCATCTCCCAGCCGCCAGGTGGCGGCACTGCGATGTCCCGCAGCACGCCATGGCACAATTCGTGAGCGCATGTGGCAATGAGGTTTTGAAGATCCGACAAGAGGGTTGGATCAAGCGTTATGGTCTCGCGGTTGCTCCAGTCACCCGAATAGGTACCAAGCGGATTTTGCGGAACGTTTTGGGCGACGGCCAGCGGCCCCAATACCGGATCGATATTCTGCTCTTGCAGTTCTATTCTGAATCGATCGCGATCCACATCCATCCAACTTGCTACCTGACCAACAACGAACTTTGCGTGAGCAGCGCCGGTTTTTTCGCTGGGTGGAAAATCATCGCTTGAGGGAACAAGAGTGGGATAGATCGAAAGACGCTCTACGCCACCAAGATGCTGCAGCAGCCAGCTCCAGGCCTCCAGTTGCCAGTCAAGATCATCTTCATCGATGGTGGGTTTGGTTTTCCAGAACAACGAGCTAGCGAATCTCTATGTCGGCGTTTTCGATGATCTCGATTTTGCGGTCCAGAAAAAAGGGCTCACCCGCCCCCCGCCAGGCGATCAGATGAGGCGTCTGAAAATGGGCTTCCAAGGCCTCCCTGGTTTCCCAGCGCTCGACAAATACCAGCGTATTTTCGTCGGTCAGACTCTGGTGCAGATCATAGGAAATACAGCCTTCTTCCTTGCGGGTGGCATCGATGCACGGCTGAACCGCTTCGCGGATCGCGGGCAAGGAACCCGGTTTAATTGTGAGGGTGGCAATCAGGTGGGGCATGTGGACTTCCTAAAACAAAAAATATCGCTGGGCCATTGGTAGCACGTGGGCGGGTTCACAGGTGAGCAGTTCGCCGTCGGCACGAACCTCGTAGGTTTCGGGATCAACCTCGATTTGCGGTGTGGCATCGTTGTGCACCAGTGATGCCTTGGATATTCCCCCGCGGGTGTTTCTCACCGCCAGCATTTCCTTTTCGACACCAAGGTTTTCGCGCAAATCGCTTTCTGCTGCAGCCCCCGACACAAAGGTCACCGAAGAATTTGTCAAGGATTTGCCATACGCTCCAAACATCGGGCGCATATGCACCGGTTGTGGAGTCGGGATCGATGCGTTGGGGTCACCCATCGGGGCTGCCGCGATGGTGCCGCCGATGAGCACCATGGCAGGTTTGACGCCAAAAAAGGCTGGATCCCATAAAACGAGATCGGCCCGCTTGCCTTGCTCGATGGATCCTATTTCGTGCGAGATCCCGTGTGCAATCGCCGGGTTAATTGTAACTTTTGCGATGTAACGACGGACCCGAAAATTATCGTTGTCACCGGTCTCTTCAGCCAGGGCACCGCGCTGCTTTTTCATCTTGTCCGCGGTCTGCCATGTACGGATGAGAACTTCACCAACACGGCCCATTGCCTGCGAGTCCGAGGCAATGATCGAAAACGCACCTATGTCGTGGAGAATATCTTCAGCAGCGATGGTTTCCTTGCGGATTCGGCTTTCGGCGAAGGCAATGTCTTCGGGGATTGACTTGTCGAGGTGATGGCAGACCATCAGCATATCGAGATGTTCTTCCAATGTGTTGACCGTATAAGGGCGCGTCGGATTGGTCGATGAAGGCAGCACGTTCGGTAATCCGCAGACCTTGATGATATCCGGTGCATGGCCACCACCGGCCCCCTCGGTGTGAAAGGCATGGATCGTTCGACCCTTGAAGGCATCAACGGTGTCCTCAACAAATCCGGATTCGTTCAGCGTGTCGGTGTGGATCATTACCTGGACGTCATGCTCGTCAGCGACGCTAAGACAATTGTCGATTGCGGCAGGAGTCGTACCCCAGTCCTCGTGCAGCTTCAGCGAACAAGCGCCACCGAGCACCATTTCGTGCAGTGCCCCGGGCAGCGATGCGTTGCCTTTGCCCGACAAACCGAGATTCATCGGAAAAGCATCAAAACTCTGGATCATGCGTCCGATGTGCCAGGCCCCTGGTGTGCATGTCGTGGCCAGGGTGCCGTGGGCCGGTCCGGTGCCGCCTCCCAACATGGTGGTAACGCCTGAATGCAGGGCTTCCTCGATCTGTTGCGGGCATATGAAGTGAATGTGGCTGTCAAACCCGCCGGCGGTAAGAATTTTACCTTCGCCGGCAATCACTTCAGTGCCCGGACCAATGATGATGTCGACACCCGACTGTGTGTCCGGATTGCCGGCCTTGCCAATCGCAGCAATGCGACCGTCTCGCAGGGCCACATCGGCTTTGAAAATGCCGGTATGGTCGACAATCAGGGCATTGGTGATGACGGTGTCGACGGCACCATCGGCGCGCGAGGCTTGTGACTGCCCCATCCCATCCCGGATAACCTTGCCACCGCCGAATTTCACCTCCTCACCATAAGTGGTGAGATCGCGTTCGACCTCGATGATCAGCTCGGTGTCGGCAAGGCGAACTCTGTCGCCCGTTGTCGGGCCGTACATTGCGGCATAGTCGGCGCGAGGCAGTGTGGCGGGCATGGTCTTTCACCTATTCCTTGAAAACTTCATCCACATCGACCTGCAGGGCGGTGGCGAGGGCGTTGGTCTGGCTGGCCATAGCAATGACGGAAAGCAACTCGTTTTGCTGTTGCGCCGTCATGCCCTTGGCCCTGGCGGCGGCGGTATGGGAATGGACGCAGTAAGAACAATTGTTGGCGACCGACACCGCGACGTAGATCATTTCCTTGGTCAACGGATCAAGAGCACCGTTCGCCATGACTGACTTCAGCCGTTCCCATGTCGCTTTCAGCTGCTCCGGATCATGAGCCAGCGCACGCCAGAAATTGTTGATGAATTCGGTGCCCCGGGTCTTCCGAATGTCGTCAAACACAGCCAGCGCAGCGGCCCCAACCTCCTCGTCAGTCAAGAGTTTTACTGTTGCCATCGCGCAATCCACACCATCAATTTTCCTCGTCAAACAGCAGCAACTCCTGCGTTCGTTGCTGGGTAAGGCGGGTCCTGCAAGTCGCAATGATGAACGGCTGCAGAGAACCACCGTAGAATTTCGATCCCTCCGCCTCGCATTGCCGATCGCGGTATTCGATCCAGGCGCGCTGGGACCGCAGCAGCAGATCGGGTTTGTCAGTTGTAGAGCCGGTATTTTTACGCACGGCTTTCCAGGCAACATTCAACGCCCGGTCGGCCCGGTCGAAGGCCTGCGCGGCGCAAAAGTTCATGCCCTGCTGCGGCAGGTTACCAGGGTCACCGCAATCCCAGTTCTGAGCAAATGCCGGCTGCAAACACAGCGCTGCAGGCAGAGCAACGAGGGCGGATTTCAGCATTGTCATACCGTCCCTTCTGCTGCCTCGGGAACGGTTGGTTCGCCAAGGCCGGTCTCACGGTTGTAGTCCAGTTCGCGGTGCCCTGGCAGCTCAAAGCCCTCCGGTAAAAGCGCAATTGACGCGGATTCAATGCGGTCCTCAAGCTCGGCCATGAAGGTCTCCTTATCGAGACCGGGCGGGATCGGCTCAAGAAATTCCAGAACCGCAGTGCCGGGCTCCAGGTCCCAGTCATCCAGCGGCCACAGGAGCCCCAGATTGGTTGCCACCGGAACCACAGCGCAGCCATAACCTTCATACATATGATAGATGCCCTTCTTGTACCGGTAGTGATACCCGACCGGTGCCAGATGACCTTCAGGATAAATCAGCATTTTCCGGTCGGCGGCTTTGGCCTTTGTCAGCTCCTCATCCACCAACCGGGCGCGTGCCGTCGCACCGCCGCAATTGTCGACCACGACGGCTTCCATTTTTCGGAGAATGAAACCAACCAGCGGGATTTTTTCCAGGTGATCGCCGGTGACGATGGCCAGATCATTGATCTGCGCGAACATGGCGAAACCGTCGCCCCAGCTCTGGTGTTTTGAAGCGATGATGCAGGGTCCGGTCGGAACGTGATCAAGACCTCGAACCTCAACATTGATGCCGCAG
Organism: uncultured Rhizobiaceae group bacterium; assembly: GCA_938044775.1. Taxonomy (GTDB): domain Bacteria; phylum Pseudomonadota; class Alphaproteobacteria; order Rhizobiales; family Rhizobiaceae; genus Pseudahrensia. Next base: position 14,425 of record CALIOE010000071.1, on the reverse strand, counting down.
ATGGACCGCATCCAGAACACCATGGTGCGGGCGTAGAATTGAAGCCATTTCATCAACAATTTGCGACCCGGCAGGAACAGAAGCGGAATCGCCAGCAGCACGACGACAATCGACGTGGTCCAATACAATGCCTTGAACAGAGAGATTCTCACAACATTAATCCAGTCTGCCCATGACTTTCTGGTTGAAGCCGTACACGGTCCGGTCGCCGCCAATCGGCACCAAAATGACATCGCGCTCCTGGCCAGGCTCAAAGCGCACGGCCGTTCCGGCGGCAATATCGAGGCGCATGCCCCTTGCAGCCGCACGGTCGAATGTCAGCGACGGGTTGGTCTCAAAGAAATGATAATGGCTGCCAACCTGCACCGGGCGGTCGCCCGTATTGGCAACTTTGAGCGTCAGGGTTTCACAACCCTCATTCAGTGTGACATTGCCAGGGGCAGCAATTATTTCGCCGGGAACAATTTCTTCAGTCATGCCTGCTCCTATAAACCCCGCGCCCGGAACCAGAATATAATGCCGGACAACATGATGCCCAACCCGATGGACGAGAATATCAGGCTGAAATACATGCCGTCTTTGTTCAAGGAGATACTCTGGATCTTTCCCGAATCGGGATCAAAATATCCACGCTCCCGGTCACCTGTTTGATGCGCCGCGGGGCTGGACGAAAAGGTGCTTTTCCATGTCTTGTCCTTGTGGATGCCCGATGTGATGCGAAACTCAGGAGCGTAGGTAACATCGCCATCTGAATCCCGTGACGTATGCATGGCAATCACCTCGACATTCACCGCTACGCCAGCTTGCTGCAGCTCGGTCTGGGAGCGCTCGATGTACAGGCCCACCGCCGCAAAGATGCCGCCGAAGATCAACATGCCAAGAATGAAAAACCAGTAGCCACCCATGTCATAGCCTAACGTATTGGCTCGTGGACGGTGACAAGTTTGGTGCCGTCCGGGAAGGTAGCCTCTACCTGAATGTCGTGAATCATGGCCGCGATACCATCCATCACCTGATCGCGGCTAACCACATGGGCCCCGGCTTCCATGAGATCGGCAACCGAGCGGCCATCACGGGCCCCCTCGACGACGAAGTCGGATATCAACGCAATGGCTTCCGGATGATTGAGTTTGACGCCGCGGGCCAGCCGCTTGCGCGCCACTTCCGCCGCCATTGCCACCAGCAGTTTGTCTTTTTCGCGTGGCGTAAGTTGCATGGCTCCCCCTTGCTCAGGACTTTACAATGACCAGACTTTGGGCAGGCTTGCCTCAAAGTTAAGCAGATTTATGAGCGGCACCAGCTGTTTTCGCAGGCTGTAGCCGTCCTGTGCTGTAAGCCTAGCAAGGAGCTTGCCATTCCAGAACGAGGCGCCGCCATTCTCCCCGATTATCTCGCGGGCCGAAGTCACCAACCCCTCGGCTTCGCCGGCCATGAACAGCACAGTGGCCAGAGCTTCGTGGCCATTTGTAACAAAAGAAAAGGCCAGATTATCAGAAATGGCGCCGTCAAGCCTAAGATCTTCGGCGTGGACCAGGCGCCCATTTTGGCGAATGCGCCAACGATCGTGCAGTGCCCCGCGCTCAATCCGTTCGCCCATGGCGGCACGGCCAAAAATCACTGGTTCAACAAACAGCGCCCTCGCGCCGGACGCCAGATCGACTTCGATGTGGCGGTCGAGACTGCCGGCATTGAACAGGATGGTCTCCTGAGGCAACCAGGCCAGACTTGCCCCCTCACCAACCACCAGCCGAACCTGCGTCCGCGCGAAATCGCCCAGGGAGCGATAAACCCGTTCGCAAGCCTGGGTGGTGACGGTAAGCCTGGCGTTCTCGTCAGCCTCAAGATGCCATTCCACAAGATCACCACCGGTGATGCCACCGGATGATTTGATCAGCACCGCCTCCATGGCTCCGCCGCCGCCCCTGACCGGCAACCTTATCTTACAGCAACCCTGCTGATACAGAGTCTGCAAGCGCGTCACGCCATCGACGCCTCTGCACTTTAAGCGCCCGTTACCAAAGCTGCGCTGCATCGCTGCGACGCTGACCTGCTGAATGTTCAAGGCGGCCTTTCCGGAATCTGAAAACAACACAAAGTTGCACTCTCATCTGTACACATCAAGCTCCGAGTGCTGTGATCGGTTTGGGTTGGGAGGGCTTTTCGTGAGGAAAAGACTCTATGCGTTCACTAAAAACCACCCTGACGACAGTCACCTTTGCCGCTCTTCTGGCCTTTCCAACCATCGCTCTCGCGCAAGAATGTAAACCGTCCAAGTGGGGCGCGGATGATGAGATCGGCGCAGCGAACTATGTTTCACCAGAGCGGACCCTGGCGGCAGCCAAACTGATCAAGAAAGGCATCAGCCACCCGCTTGGTATCGTCGTCGACCCGAAAATGCCGGCCTTTCCGCCACGCTCCACTTCATTGCAGGTTGTTGCACCCGGTCAACACAATGGCCGCACGATGGAGGGCGATTTCGGCTGGCCCGCATCCTACAACGATGACCTTGCACAATTGTGGTTTGGCACAGGGCCGCAAATAGACGGGCTTGGACATCTCGGTGAGAACAACGAGTATTACAATTGCAATCAGGCCAAGGACTTCGTGAACATTACCGGGTTGAAGAAACTCGGTGTCGATAAGATTCCGCCGCTGGTCGCCAGGGGTGTTTTGATAGACATGGCCAGGCACAAAGGTGTCAAGGCCATGGAGGGCGGACAAGCCATCACCACCGATGACATCAAGGCCGCCATGGAAGCGCAAGGGGTCACGATCAACGAGGGTGACATCGTGCTGATCCACACGGGCTGGACCGACGCGAAACTGGCAACCGAGCCGCAGACCTGGGTCAGTCAGGAACCCGGTCTCGACAATGCTGCGGCTGCCTATCTGGCCTCGCTGGACCCGATGGCGGTTGGCGCCGACACATGGGGGCTCGATGTTGTTCCGCCGGTGAAGGGTGACAAAGTCTTCTACGGCCATGTGGAACTGCTGAAGAAAAAAGGCATCTATATTCTGGAGACCATGAACACCGGACGGCTGGCTGAAGAAAGCGTCAAGGAGTTTATGTTCGTGCTCGGTCAGGCCCGCATCAAAGGCACCGTGCAGATGATCATCAATCCCGTGGCAATGTGGTAGGCGCCTGTTGGGCCCTAATCCCCCATTTTCAGCGCTTCGATAAAGGCTGTCTGGGGGATTTCCACTTTCCCGAACTGGCGCATCTTCTTTTTGCCGGCCTTTTGTTTGTCGAGCAGCTTGCGCTTGCGACTCGCGTCACCGCCATAGCATTTGGCGGTGACGTCCTTGCGCATCGCCGAGATGGTCTCGCGGGCAATTACATTACCGCCGATTGCTGCCTGGATCGGAATTTTGAAGAGGTGTTTGGGGATCAGCTCCTTGAGCTTCTCGCACATAACCCGACCGCGGATAGCGGCCACTGAACGGTGTACCAGCATCGACAGCGCATCAACCGGTTCCGCGTTCACCAACATCGACAATTTCACCAGATCACCGGCACGGTATTCGTGGATCTGGTAGTCAAATGAAGCATAGCCCCGCGAAATTGACTTGAGCCGGTCGTAAAAGTCGAACACCACCTCGTTAAGAGGCAATTCATATTCCAGCATGGCACGCGTGCCGACATAGGTCAGGTTGGTCTGCACTCCGCGGCGGTCCTGACAGAGTTTGAGAATTGCGCCCAGATACTCGTCCGGCGTCAGAATTGTCGCTTTGATCCACGGCTCGTGAATCTCATCGATTTTCATCACGTCGGGCATGTCGGCAGGATTGTGCAGGTTCATGACCGTGCCGTCCCGCATGTGCATTTCATAAACGACGCTGGGTGCGGTGGCGATCAGATCGAGATCGAATTCCCGTTCCAGCCGTTCCTGAATGATTTCCAGATGCAACAGCCCCAAAAATCCACAACGGAAGCCAAACCCAAGTGCGGCGGACGACTCCATCTCAAAGGAAAAGCTCGCGTCATTCAGCCGTAGTTTTCCGACCGCAGAACGCAGGTCCTCAAAATCGGCAGCATCAACCGGGAACAAGCCACAGAACACGACCGGCTGGGCCGGCTTGAAGCCCGGCAGGGCCTGTTCGGTCTGACGCTTGTCTTCCGTGATCGTATCGCCAACACGGGTGTCGGCGACTTCCTTGATTGAAGCTGTGATGAAACCGATTTCGCCCGGACCAAGGCTTTTGACCTCGACCAGTTTGGGAGAAATCACACCGACACGGTCCACCGGATACTTGGCATCGGTGCCCATCATGCGGATCGTCTGGCCCTTTTTCAGCTCGCCATCGATGATGCGCACCAGGACAATAACGCCGAGATACGCATCGTACCACGAGTCCACCAGCAAGGCCTTAAGCGGCGCGGTGATATCGCCTTCACCTGGCGCCGGAAGCTGATTGACAATGGCCTCCAGCACGGCATCCATACCAAGGCCGGTTTTGGCGGAGATCTCCACCGCATCCGAGGCATCAAGCCCGATCACTTCCTCGATCTGTGCTTTGACCCGCTCCGGCTCGGCCGCTGGCAGATCAATCTTGTTCAATACGGTGACAATCTCGTGGTCATTGTCGATGGCCTGGTAAACATTGGCCAGCGTCTGGGCTTCCACTCCCTGTGACGCATCAACCACGAGGAGCGAACCTTCGCAGGCCGAAAGCGAACGGGACACTTCATAAGCAAAGTCCACATGGCCGGGGGTGTCCATGAGGTTGAGGATATATTCATTCCCGTCATTCGCCTTGTAAGGCAACCGCACGGTCTGCGCCTTGATCGTGATGCCGCGCTCTTTCTCGATATCCATGCTGTCGAGCACCTGCTCGGACATCTCACGCTCCGCCAGTCCGCCGCACATCTGGATCAAGCGGTCGGCAACGGTTGATTTGCCGTGATCGATATGGGCGACAATCGAGAAATTGCGAATGCGGGAAAGTTCTGTGGTCATGGCGCGTCTTGTATCACCACTGCGAGCGCCCGCAAGGGGATTGTTCATCGCTGCGTGAGACAAGATTTCGGCAGCCTTCCCCTGGCCTGTTTGTTCGTCATCGGCAGCAGTGGTTGAGCAGTGCCGGCATTCGGTTGCCGTCGCCCTAAACGTGGAGACTGATCGGCTCGCTCTCTTTTACGCCGCCGGCGGGACTTCGACCTCTCCCTCCGGCTTGCGCTCGCCCCATTCCAGTTTCCGAAAGTCGAAACCGTGTTCGATGGTTGGTTTCACGTTGCGGAAATAGGGTGAAAGATCAAAGTCACGCGGCGCGAAGAGTGAGTGATGCCGGATGTGAAGAATCTCGTTGCGTGCAAAGGTTTCGCAATCGTCGTCCAGGCAAGCCTCCAGCTTCGTGATATCGGGAAGGATGGGGTACTTGATCGCTTGATAGGCCTGGGCGATCAGGGTGGAACAGATGGCGCGGGTGGGATCGCCTGAACCAAATGCGATCATGCGACGGCGCCAGCGCACCGGGACCGGCACCACCGGAAACAGATAGCGCGCCATGTCAATGATGTTGCGCATGTCATAGGCCAGCCCGAGGCGTTGAGTCATGTAATCCACGACCTGCCCGCGTTCGCCATCGGTCAGCCCGACGGCACGGCATATGCGGGTGTTGAACGAGCGATATTTTGACAGGGGAACGGCAACGCAACCCTCGCCCAGATTAACCTCTATCAGCCGTGGTCGCTCAGAGCCGTCTTCCGGCTTGGGCAGCGCTTCACCGACATACAGCGCCGCATGAGACCAGGTCGACTGGGTGAGATACTTGATCGCAGCGGAAACTTTCTGATTGCCTTCGACGAGCAGAATGTCGCCAGGCTTCAGGACCTCGAAAAGGATTTCGGGATCAGATGGCGTATAGGGTTCGTAGCCAGACGATGGTGCCGTGATCTTTCCGGCGATCCAGCCTCCTATGCGGTCCAGCAGTGTCTTTTCGCCGCTCACAATCTACCTCCCTGTTACCCATAGAACATTGGTGTCTTGCAGAGCATGTTGCAATCACCTTCGCGGAAATTTGCATTCACCGTGAGGGCTGGTCAAAACTGACCCGGACGCTGCAATTCGAAAGTCACGCAATCATGGTTCTGACCTGGCTCAGGGATGTTCACAAACGACCCTTCAATTCTCTGTCGGAACAAGAGGTTCTGGCGCTGGCCATATCGGCTGAAGAGGAGGACGGGCGAATTTATCAGTCCTATGCCGATGGGTTGCGCGACGACTATCCGGCGTCTGCAGGCGTGTTCGACGCAATGGCAGAAGAGGAAAACGAACACCGCAGGCGCCTGATTGACCTTCACGGGCAGCGTTTTGGACCTGCTATTCCGCTGATTCGGCGCGAGCATGTACGAGGATTTTATGGCCGAAAGCCCGACTGGCTGGTGCGGCCGCTTGGTGTCGACAATGTGCGTCAGCAGGCTGTCGCCATGGAGCATCAGGCTCATCGCTTCTATCTGGAAGCAGCGCAGTTGTGCCGCGATGCGGATACCCGCAAACTGCTCGGCGATCTGGCTGAGGCCGAACAGTCTCATGCATCGCTGGCCGGCAAACTCACGGATGCGATCACCGAGAGCGGCGCTGTCGATGAAGAAAAGGAAACCGAACAACGACAGTTTCTTCTGACCTATGTTCAACCTGGCCTTGCCGGACTGATGGACGGATCAGTATCCACACTGGCTCCGGTCTTTGCGGCGGCTTTTGCCACGCACAACACCTGGCACACTTTTCTTGTCGGTTTTGCCGCCTCCATTGGCGCCGGTATATCCATGGGATTCACCGAAGCGCTTTCAGATGACGGAAGGCTGACCGGCCGCGGTTCACCCGTCAAACGCGGGCTGGCATCCGGCATTATGACAGCGGTGGGAGGCCTGGGTCATGCCTTGCCCTATCTGATCACTGACTTCTGGACCGCCACGATTATTGCCGGAATCGTTGTTGTGATTGAATTGTGGGCGATTGCCTGGATACAGAACAGGTACATGGACACGCCCTTCTTCCGGGCAGCGCTGCAGATCGTGCTGGGAGGAGCGCTGGTGCTTGCGGCGGGCATACTGATTGGCAACGCCTGAAACCTGGTGCCCCAACAAAGTCCAGCCCCCAAGCCCCGACTTTGCGTTCCAGACGCTGCCAACCGCACCGCAATGCGGTGTGCCAAGTATTCCCCGATCCGGTGAGCCGTGTGGCGCCTTCCCCGGAAACAGTATCAAGCCCGGGCAGAGCCCGGTCAGAAAGAGACGGAGCCACGCCGCATATCAACATCGATATGAGGGATGGGTCGACGGACAACGCCGTGGCTCCTGACATGCGGGACAAGCTTTCCGGCCACTTGCAAACCGGTCCGTCTCACATGTGTCATTTCGAAGAGCTTGCCGCGGTTTCTGGAACCGAAGCATGCCCGGAAATTAATCCGGGATTTGCCCCACTCATCGAACTGACTTGACGCTGATCTAAGTGAGTTGGTCTGAACACGGCACGTATCTTACTGTTACGTGCAGGTAATATGTAATATCTTTAATAAAAACAATGTGTTAGGCAATCAAAAATTGAGACTCAAAGCGCTTTGGCAGAACTTTTGCAAGCGTTTACATGGCGAATTCGACAATTCGCATAGGTTGTACTGGCGTCGTTCTCAACCTTCTGGCTTGATCTTGAGACCCGCCGCAATCAGACGTTCAACCACCGTATCGGCCACCTCGGGAGCAAAACCCCGGTTGAGTAATTGCCGCTTTGGGTCAGCTCCAAACCCCGGTTCCGTCTTTACCAGTTCGGCGATCGCACGGTCAGCTTTTCCAGGCTCCTTGCGGCGATGCGCCCCGATTGCCACAGCAACGGCCACAAGCGGCGAGCGCTTCATGTCCAAAAGGCGCGATATGTCGTCGGCCGTTTCGAACTCGCTGGCCAGTTCGGCACCGAGGAAACGATAGAATTGGAGCCACGCAGGCCGGGCGTCCAGCATGCCCTCAACACGGGTGATAAATTCCCGGCCCTTGGCATTGTCGCCAACCGAGATCAGCCATGCGGCATAATCGCCCATAATATCTGTATCGTAGGGGTTCAACCGCAACGCTTTTTCCGCGGCCTCGCGTGCAGCCTTGAAATCACCCTGCACCTTTCGGACTGCGAACATCGCCTGATGCGCACGTGCCGAGCGCGGCCCAAGTTCTATGGCCCGGCGGGCCGAGCGCTGCGCCGCTTCTACGGCATCACGATCTCGGCGGTTCCGGCCTTCGCGGAATTCATCGAGATAGAGAAATGTAAGGAGCGCATGAACAACGGGCAGCTTGGTTCCCTGCTCCACCAGCGCCTCAGCGCAGTTGCGGGCCAGGGCATGTTTTTCATCGCTTTCGGTGCTGAAATACTGATAGCCCTGGATAATGCAGTCGAGCTCCGGCCTCGGCTTTGGATCACGCACCAGATCGGCATAGATGACACCGTAGGGGGAGCCGACACCGGCAAATAACCGCCCAGCAATGTCGGTGACGTTGCGGCCTGCGGGGGTAGCCGGCTTCGAAAACCAGCGCTCAGCCGACCAGATTACCGTACCACTGTTTTCGCGAACAAGCCGGCCAAATACCCGGACCGTGCCGCCGCGGCGATTTGCCGACACCAGCATCTGATAGTCAGCCTTGCGCTTGCCGCCCTGGGTTGGCTCCTCGATCATCTCGATGCCGTCAAAGCGATAGTCGTCGAAACGCGAAATCACCAGACCGATGGCGTTAGCGGTTTCGCTTGGATTGAACCACGCCGGATAAGGAGCATCGGGGGTGAGCATCGTCGCGATAATCGTCGGACGAAGCGCCCGGTCGGCTTTCAGTTCAGACGGATTTTGCGTTTCCAGCCCGCCTCCGGCCACGCGCGCATTGTCAGCAACGGGCTCCTTGAACAGATAGGCGCCGATATAGACAGCCAATAGCGCCAATCCGAATCCGAAAAGGGTGGCCCAGATCCAGGGTGCGTGACGGCGTGCTTCGGGGATCGGCGTGCGGACAAGTGGCTCTGCATCCGGTTCGGTCGCGGTATCGATGGAGACATTTGCCGTGTCTGGATCGATGTCGAGCGGCATTGCAGACGCCGCTTCGCTTTTTGAAGGCAAATCATCGCGGACCGAAAAGGAAGGCACATATGAGCCGGGCTCCAGGCTTATTCTTACCGGGTCTAACGCTGCGCCCTGACTGGCATCGTACAGCGCAAGCGCCTGGCGCATACGGCCCGCCGCGACGCGAACCACGGCGTTGCTCTGGGGGTCGAAGTCATCACCATGGCCCAGCGCGTCAACAGCAATGGTATAGGCCTTGACTTCGTTCTCCTCGCCGTCGAGCGTTTTGGTGACGATATAGCTCAGAAAGTTGACAAGGATCTGCGAGCCGGAAAACTGCTCCGACGCGAGAATATTTTCGAGCGTTTTTTCAATATCTTGCCGGTCTATCTCGGCCCCATCCCGGCCTGACAGTTCTGCCATCTCAGATCAACTCGCACCCGCCGGTTGCTATGGGTGGCGCTGCGCTCCGCGCCACGAACTGAGCGTAGCGCGAAAGCGAGACAAAACTCAAATGGAGTGCAATTGCAGCAGGTGACGCATGGTGCGTTTGACAAGGACGATGTCCTGGGGCCGAGAGAGGCGGTGATCGCCGTCTTTGACGAGTGTTATCGACACGTCGTCTCCCGACAGTTCGGTCAACAGCCGCATGGCATGCTGCCAGGGCACGTCCGGATCCTGCATGCCCTGTAAGATATGCACCGGACTTACGGTGTCCGGCGCGCTGCCGAATATCTGGTTGGCGCGGCCGTCGTCAATCAGCGCCTTGGTGATAATGCTTGGCTCGTCGGAATAGTCGCTGGGTTCGCTGATGAAGCCCTGTTCCGCCAGTTCCAATATCTGCTGATCCGTAAAGGCCGGCTCCATGAGTTCGCTGGTGAAATCGGGGGCCGGCGCAATCAAAACCATGCCGGCCAGCCGATCAGTTTCGCCAAGCCGCTTGAGCTCGCTCGCCAGACGAAGAGCGATCCAACCACCCATGGACGATCCAAGCAGAATCTGAGGTCCGTGGGTGTAAGCGCGAAACACATCAAGGCTCTCGGACACCCAGCGCGAAATCGTACCGTCGGTGAAGGCACCACCGGACTGCCCGTGGCCTGAGTAATCGAAACGCAAGGACGCAGCACCGAGAAGCTCGGCCTCTTCCACCATTGCCTCAGCCTTAGTCCCGGCCATGTCTGACCTGAATCCACCGAGCCAGACAAAGCCCGGAACCGAACCGTCTGAGGCCTTTGCAACCTTTACGGCAAGATCAACGCTTTCCCCGGCCCCGGCATATTGATACCTGTGGGTATAGTTCTCTTCCAAAGCCACTGATGTTCTCTCGAATCGCTCGTTTCAATTTTTGAATAAACGGTACACGACACGATGCCACAACCCGTAATCCTGCAAGTCATACCAGCGCTCGGCACCGGTGGCGCAGAGCAGACCACACTCGACGTGGGAAATGCAATTGTGCAGGCCGGGTGGACGTCTCTGGTTGCCAGTCATGGCGGACGAATGCACGATGATGTGGTCGCCGGCGGCAGCGAGCACATCACCATGCCGCTGAATACAAAAAATCCGCTTGCGCTCTGGCGCAACGCCAAACGCCTCGAATCCCTGGTGCGCGAGCGCGGTGTCAGCGTGATACACGCGCGCTCTCGAGGCCCGGCATGGTCTGCCCTGATCGCTGCGCGGCGGACCGGTGTTCCTTTCGTCACCACCTATCATGGCGCGTACAAGCAACAGAGCCGGCTGAAGGGTCTGTACAATTCTGTGATGGCGCGCTCCGACCGGGTCATTGCCAATTCGCAATGGACCGCACAACTTATTGCTGAACGAAATCCGTTCGCCAAAGACCGGATTACAATCATTCCCCGCGGTACAGATCTGGACCGCTTCTCAAAGGCGGCGATATCCGGTGAACGTACAGAAAAGCTCCGGCGACAATGGGGAGTCGAACCCGGTCAGCTGATCGTGTTGCATCTCGCCCGGCTGACGGACTGGAAAGGCCAGTCTGTGCTCATCGATGCGGCCGGCCGGCTGCCCGACAACAGCTCACCAGTGACTTTCGTTCTCGCGGGTGATGCCCAGGGGCGCGATCAATATCTGGCCGGGCTTGAGAAGCAGATCGACAATCTGGGACTGCACGGTCAAGTTATATTGCCGGGGCATTGCAGCGACCCCGCCGCAGCCGTCTCACTTGCCGACATTGTCGTGGTCGCATCGACGAAACCGGAGGCATTTGGACGTGCGGCCGTTGAGGCAGGTGCACTGGAAAAACCGGTTATCGTAACTGATCTTGGTGCGGTCCAGGAGACCGTTGTGGCCGGCGACAACAAGACACGAACCGGCTGGAAAATCCCGCCGAATGACCCGGCCGCCATGGCAGATGCACTTAAGCAGGCGCTCGACATGAATCCGCAGCAGCGCGACCGGATTGGTCAACGCGCCCGTCAACACGTGACCGCCCGTTTTTCGCTGCAACAGATGTGCCGTAGAACACTGCAGGTCTACGAAGACCTCATGCCGTCATGATATGGAAACCATATAAGACACAAGGTGTTTTTCGCTGGCAAACATGCTATAAACTCGTTAGCAATGCAGGCTGCCACGCCTTCCAGAGTCGCGATGACGCAACTTTGATCCACTGGCAGAGCAACAACCAAGGAGTTCACGACCATTCGCCGTCCACACAGAGCCGCAGCACCACAGAAAACGGGCCCGCGCGCAAACCAAGAGATTACCGCAACAGAAGTTCAACTTATCGATGCAGAAGGAGACAACCGGGGAACGGTTGGTCTCGAAGAAGCCCTTGAACTTGCACGCGACGCCGGGCTTGACCTGGTAGAGATTTCCCCCACCAACCGCCCTCCGATTTGTAAGATTCTCGATTTCGGCAAATATAAATATGCCGCCCAGAAAAAAGCCTCGGAGGCCCGCAAGAAGCAGAAAACCATCGAGGTCAAAGAGATCAAGATGCGTCCTAACATCGACACTCATGACTACGATGTGAAAATGCGTTCTGTGCGGCGGTTTTTTGAAGATGGTGATAAAGTGAAGGTTACGTTGCGGTTTCGCGGCCGTGAAATGGCACACATGAACCTCGGCATGGATCTGCTGCAAAAGGTCAAGGAAGACACCGAGGAGATTGCCAAAGTGGAAGCCGAACCAAAGCTGGAGGGCCGCCAGATGATGATGGTCCTGTCACCCAAATAAGCCTCCGGCGCTGCGCAGACCGTTGATTTGAAACGCTTTTGTTTTCAATTTTGCGCCCGGCACGCCCACAATAATCAGACAAGCAAACATGCTATCCCTGCCGGACAACGCGTCCGGCAGGCCATTCCTTGGCAGGCAATTGTGGCCAGGCCGGACTCCGTGAGCTGGTCCAGTTCGCCCCGACATGCCAGACACCTTTGCGAGGGCGTGATTGACTATGCGCAATCTCCACTCTTCAGTGGTTCGACTTCCAGGCCCGGATCAGTCTTTTCCCCAGGGCGCATGAGATCACATTTTCAAAGGCACCAATTCGTGCTAGGCTTGCACCATAGGTAGCCAAAGATTGCCCCTTTTTGGCTGCATAGTCGGGCGGCCAATTTCTGGGAGGAGGTTGGCCGCCCTCTCTTTTCGGTGGCCATTCAACCGACGGGGTGCCAGGCCAAGGTCGTTCCGCCGACGGCTGAAAGCCGACCAGGGCATCTGACATCTGTATCTGCCGGTTGCTACACAAACTGCGCACTCAGAAAAACTTCCGATTTCAGCAACAATCCGCATAACCGGGATAAAGCGCCACACAACCTGGAGCGATTAATCGGTGTAAAAGGTGGAGTTCGGAGCCCTCACGCTCCGAACTCCTATCTGAAGCCGACGGGGCTTATTCATTCGGTCGGCCTCGGATATCGTCTGACACCCGGCAATGGAAAGACCCATTCCCTCCAATCACAGCGCAAAATCCGTCTTCGGGCAAGACTATCACATCCTACCGCACAAGGCAGCCAAAAGGTCGCAAGGACAGAACGGGGCGTCACCACAGGTATGAACCAGTCTAGTAAGACCGCGGCAGCCCGAGGACATGTTCGGCGATGTAGGACAGAATCAGGTTGGTCGAGATCGGAGCAACTTGATAGAGCCGCGTCTCTCTGAACTTTCGCTCAACATCGTATTCTTCAGCAAATCCAAATCCGCCATGGGTCTGAACGCAGACATTGGCTGCATCCCAGGCGGCGTCTGCAGCCAGCATTTTAGCCATGTTCGCCTCGGCACCGCAGTCGTCGCCGGCCTCAAACAAACCGGCGGCTTCCTTGACCATCAATTCAGCTGCCCGCATGTCGGCATAGGCTTTTGCAATGGGAAACTGGACACCCTGATTCTGGCCGATCGGTCGCCCGAAGACAGAGCGGTCGCCAGCATAGTCTTTGGCCTTGCCAATGAACCACTTGGCGTCGCCCACACACTCGGCTCCGATGAGAATGCGCTCCGCATTCATGCCGGACAGGATGTACCGGAAACCCATGCCCTCATCGCCAACCAGATTGGCGGCTGGTACCCGCACATTGTCAAAGAAAACTTCGGTGGTTGCGTGGTTCATCATCGTGCGAATGGGCTTAATGGTCAGGCCATCCTGCTTCGCCCGGTTCATGTCGACGATGAATACCGAGAGACCGCGCGAACGCTTCTCAACCTGGTCCTTCGGTGTCGTGCGGGCCAGAAGCAGCATCAGATCGGAATGCTCGGCGCGGCTGGTCCATACCTTCTGGCCGTTGATGATATAATCGTCACCATCGCGTTTGGCGAAAGTCTTGATCGAGGTTGTGTCGGTGCCGCTGGTCGGTTCGGTCACGCCAAAGGCCTGTAAGCGCAGTTCGCCACTGGCAATTTTTGGCAGATATTTCTGCTTCTGCGCCTCACTGCCATGGCGCAACAGGGCGCCCATGATGTACATTTGCGCGTGACAGGCTCCGCCGTTGCAACCCTGAAGCTGGATTTCCTCGAGAATGGCAGCCGCACCGCTCAGCGTCAGCCCGGCTCCGCCATACTGCTCCGGTATCAAGGCCGAAAGATAGCCTGCCTCGGTAAGCGCTTCTACAAATTCGGTGGGATAAGCCATCTCCCTGTCAAGCCTGCGCCAGTATTCTCCGGGAAATTTCTGGCAGAGTTTAGCAACCTCGCTGCGGATGTCGGAGAAGTCCTGATCCGGTGATGCTGACATCGTCTTTAGCAGCTCCATAAAAAAGGAGGCGTTGTTTTCGCCTCCTTTTGGTTTTGTTTTTTGTTTTTTTCGTTTTGTTCAGTCTGCGGCAGCTGTTGTTGCGCGTTTGGCCATGACTTTAACGAGGTTGGCTCGATAGGGTGCTGTGGCATGGATATCGGCGAGCATGTCGCTTTCATCGACGGTGCAGGCGTCGAG
>CALIOE010000070.1 GCA_938044775.1 uncultured Rhizobiaceae group bacterium | reverse complement strand
GCCAGCATGTCAACATGTCCGGGGATATCTGGAATCCGAACTCCAAGATGAGGGAGAGTCGGGATCAATGACGATGTCAGGCATCTTTCGTGCCTGGATATCTCACCCGGCGTTCAGTGTCTCAACCGTGTAAAAAATTTTACAACTTTACATCTGGCGAAAAATGCCTGCGGCACAAATTGACTCGAATTTGGCCGCATCTGAGCAATTATGGGCCGCAAAAGCGAATTTGGGGCGTAATACCGTCTTCATCGTCGGGAAGCAGAGACAATCAGCACCGAACAATCCTCTCAAATCTGTTTTGTGACAGATTTTACAGATCGTGACCCTTACGAAGGAGATGAAGATGACATATTCGCAGGACATTGAGGCTGTTTCCAGCCTGGTCAAAGAAAACGGCAGCTCATGGAACGCCATCAATCCGGAATCCGTGGCCCGTATGCGCGCCCAGAATCGGTTTCGCACCGGCCTCGAAATCGCCCAGTACACAGCCGATATCGTGCGCGCCGACATGGATGCCTACGACAAGGATCCGGCCAAATACACGCAGTCGCTGGGCTGTTGGCACGGTTTTGTCGGGCAGCAAAAGATGATCTCCATCAAAAAACACTTCGGCACCACCAAAGGACGCTACATCTACCTGTCCGGATGGATGGTCGCTGCGCTGCGGTCTGAATTTGGCCCGCTGCCCGACCAGTCGATGCACGAGAAAACATCCGTCCCTGCCCTGATAGAGGAAATCTACACGTTCCTGCGTCAGGCGGATGCCCGCGAACTCGGCAACCTGTTCCGGCAGCTGGACGAAGCCAAGGATGCCGGCGACGAGGTTACGGCTGCAGCCGTTCAAAAGGAAATCGACAATCATGAAACACATGTCGTGCCGATCATCGCTGATATTGATGCCGGGTTCGGCAATGCCGAAGCGACCTATCTGCTGGCCAAGAAAATGATTGAGGCCGGCGCCTGCGCCCTGCAGATCGAAAACCAGGTCTCCGACGAAAAGCAATGCGGCCATCAGGACGGCAAGGTCACGGTCCCTCACGAGGACTTCCTGGCCAAAATCCGCGCCTGCCGCTACGCCTTCCTGGAAATGGGCATTGAGAACGGCATCGTTGTCACCCGCACAGATAGCCTCGGTGCCGGTCTGACGAAACAGATCGCGGTTTCCAAAGAACCCGGTGACCTCGGCGACCAGTATAATTCATTCCTCGATTGCGAAGACGTTTCGCCCGAAGACCTGAACAACGGAGACGTTGTCATCAACCGGGGTGGCAAACTCCTGCGGCCCAAACGCCTTGCATCAAACCTGTTTCAGTTCCGCGAAGGAACCGGCGCGGACCGTTGCGTGCTGGACTCAATCACGTCGCTGCAGAACGGCGCCGACCTGCTTTGGATCGAAACTGAGAAGCCGCATGTCGAACAGATCGCCAGTATGGTGGATCGGGTTCGTGAGGTTATTCCCAATGCCAAGCTGGTTTACAACAATTCGCCGTCCTTCAACTGGACACTCAATTTCCGCCAACAGATCTTCGATGCCTGGGCGGAAGAGGGCAAAGACGTTTCCGATTATGACCGCGACCGGTTGATGAGCACAGACTACGATGAAACGGAACTGGCGACAGAGGCCGACGAAAAAATCCGCACGTTCCAGGCCGATGGCTCTAAACGTGCCGGCATTTTCCACCACCTGATCACCTTGCCGACCTATCACACCGCTGCCCTGTCGACAGACAACCTGGCGAAAGAATATTTCGGAGATCAGGGCATGCTCGGTTATGTTGCCGGTGTCCAGCGCAAGGAAATCCGCGAAGGCATCGCCTGCGTAAAACACCAGAACATGGCCGGCTCGGACATCGGTGACGACCATAAAGAATTCTTCGCAGGTGAGGCCGCCTTGAAAGCGTCCGGTAAGGACAACACCATGAACCAGTTCGAGGCTGCCTAAACGCCACCGACTGTGACAATTACCAAGGGCGGTCCGGTGGGCCGCCCTTTTTTGCTCCGTCTTCTTTTTTCAGATTCTTTTCCCTATTGAGCAATGCGGGCCTTTTTTCAGACCGTAAGTCATCAAATCGATTGACTCCGGTGCCCTTAAAAACTCATTTTCGTTCCCAATAGATTTTGGCAATTTTACGGACGAATTTCACCCATGAGACTTGCAGGAAAAACCGCGCTGGTAACAGCGGCAGGCCAGGGCATCGGCCGCGCAACGGCAGAGGCTTTTGTGCGCGAGGGTGCCAATGTTTACGCCGCTGATATCAACGAAGACACTCTGGCCGAACTCGAGGCCCTCGAAGGCGTCAATGCCATCCGGCTGGACGTGACCAGCAAGCCGGAACTCGAAGCTGTCGTCGAGGCGCTGCCGGCTCTCAATGTCTTGTGCAATTTCGCCGGATTCGTTCATGCCGGCTCCATTCTTGAGAGCACCGAAGAAGACTGGGACTTCGCCTTTGAGCTGAATGCCAAGGCCATGTATCGCATGTGCAAGCTGGTTGTTCCCGCCATGCTGGAAAACGGCGGCGGCTCGATTATCAACATGTCGTCGGTTGCCTCATCCATCAAAGGGGTGCCGAACCGCGCGGTATATTGCGCGTCAAAGGCTGCCGTTCTGGGCCTGACCAAATCCATTGCCGCCGATTTTGTTACCCAGGGCATTCGATGCAACGCGATCTGTCCCGGTACCGTCGAAAGCCCGTCGCTTCACGATCGTCTCCGCGCCACCGGCGACTTTGATAAGGCGATGACTGATTTTATCGCCCGCCAGCCCATGCTGAGGCTCGGTACTGCTGAGGAAATCGCATCTCTGGCTGTCTATCTCGCCAGTGACGAAAGCTCATTCACAACCGGACAGGCCCACTGTATTGACGGTGGTTGGGCGCTCTAGGCAGAAATTTTTTGGAACTTCGGGAGGACCCCCAATGAAACTTGTACGCTATGGCGAAGCAGGCAGCGAAAAGCCTGCCATGCTCGACGCCGACGGCAACCTGCGTGATCTTTCTGACCACGTGTCCGACATAAACGGCGCCGTATTGGGTGATGCCGAACTGGCCAGGCTCGGTGCCCTTGATCCGGCCGAGCTTCCCGCTGTTGCCGGCGCCCCGCGCATCGGCCCCTGTGTCGGCGATGTCGGGAAGTTCATTTGTATCGGGCTGAATTATTCAGATCATGCCGCAGAATCTGGTCATGAGGTCCCACCGGAACCCGTCGTCTTTTTCAAAGCAACTTCGGCTATTTGCGGCCCGAACGATAACGTGGAAATTCCGCGCACATCCACTGCCACTGATTGGGAAGTCGAACTCGGCGTCGTCATTGGCAAGCCGACAAAATACATCGAAGAAAAAGACGCACTTGACCACGTCGCCGGCTATTGCCTGATCAACGATATCTCGGAGCGGGACTTTCAAAACAAGCGCTCAGGCCAATGGGTGAAGGGAAAATCCGCCGACACATTTGGCCCCATGGGGCCCTGGCTGGTGACGCGAGACGACGTACCGGACCCACAAAGCCTTTCCATGTATCTGGACGTCAATGGAAAACGAATGCAGGACGGCACGACCGGAACCATGGTCTATGGCGTCGCTCATATCGTTGCCTACCTCTCTCAGTTCATGAGCCTGCAGCCCGGTGATGTAATATCCACCGGTACGCCTCCCGGCGTCGGCATGGGCATGAAACCGGTGCCGGTATACCTCAAAGCCGGAGATGAGATGGAACTGGGCATCGAGGGATTGGGCGTGCAGAAGCAAAAGACGGTTGCTGCTTAGAACAAGGATCAGAGCTCTCTCGCGGGCGCTGGCCGCGGCGGGCGGCCCGCGAGTGATGTTGGGCCGGCAAAGGCTTATGTGGACTTACCGCTCACCAGTACCGATTCCCGAAGCACATTGAGCACGCCGCCTCCGGCGGTAATTGCTGCTTCCGTCAAGTAAAGAAGTTGCTCGAGCTGTTCGTCTGACGCCTCATTTCCCGGCGGCATGGACGTCAGATAGGCAACGACATCCGGCGCATGATCAACGGCATAGGTGTCCTGATAGACGCGGGTTTCAATGTCGGTGAATCTATCCTGAAGCAGGTTGCTTGCGTCTTCGGGGCCGAAGAGTACCGCGGCCGGGTCGAGGTCGGGGCCTCCATATGCCGCGTTGCCAAGCGTCATCACGGCGCGAAAATTCTCTTCACTGTTGGTGGTGACATGGCCTGTTCCTCCAGGTCGCAAGACGCGGAATGCTTCTTCCATTGCAACCGACTTCGCCGGCACGTGGTAGAGCATGTGCATGGCGGTGACGACATCAAAGGTCTCGGCATCGAAAGGCAGCTCGGTTGCGTCACCAACAATGACATCAATTTCGGCAAAACGCCCTGTTGACCGCACATTCTTCCCGGCTTCTGTGAGCAGGGCCGGTGACTGGTCGAGAAGCGTTAAATGCAGGCCTTTCGGCAATGAGCCGGCGATGTTGGCCCAGAACCAGCCTGCCCCGCAGCCGACATCCAAAAGCCGCATACCAGGTGCCAGTGTGAGCCTGTCGGCTACCCATCTGAACCAGTTTTTGTTGCTGTAGGTTGCATGAAAATTTCCTCTGGCATGGAGGTTTTTTCCGGAAGCATACTGGGTCTGCGTTTTAGTTCGCGTGTTTTCGCACATGACAGGACTGTGAAACGTTGCCCGCCACAACACAACAGACCCGGAACGACAGAAGATGGATCCGTGCGCCCACAAAAAAGGCCGGTGAAATCTTCACCGGCCTTCCGCTCATTCCCTCATATCGAACCTTACGGTTTAAGGCGCACTTCCTCAACAGGGTAACCAAGCGCATCCTGATCTTCGAAGGCCGCGTGGCAACCATGGCAGAAACCCTGCTTGATTTTCATGACCTTGCCTTTGGGTTGCACCGCCGAATAAACCCAGTTGCCGAATTCATCTGCTGAGCCTTTTGCAACTTTCTCCATAACAAACAAAGGTCCGGCTTTCACGGCACCCTTTTTTGTCACACCGAAGCTTTCCTTGGCGAGAATCGAGCCGACGGGCATGGGGTTATCAGCCCGCTCTTCGGAAAATTTTACATATTCACCATGCGCAGTCTCGTTGGCATAGGTAATCAAAAAGCGTTTGCCATGGGCACCGGGAGCCGCAGGTGCTGTAGCGGTTACCTTCCAGGCCTGATATTCCTTCGAAAACGGTGCGTCAGCTGAACCATAACCTTCGCGCATTTTTTCCTTAATGCACTCGTACAACTCGGTCGCCTGTTCAGCCGTGATGTCGTCTTTCTTTACATCGGTCTCGCACGCCGCCAGGGCAGCTGAGGATGCGAAGAAGGCGGTCATGAACGCGCCTGCTGTGAGTATTTTTTTCATGGGTTGGGACTCCTCTCCTCCATAAGTTGCAGCGAGACTAAGCCCCGAAAGGAGGGATACAAAGTCAACTTGTTGCACTTGTAGTGACTTTCTCGTGAGCAAAGGAAACGCTAGCTGGATGCGGTCAGCCCAAGCGTATCGCGTTTGTGGAACCGCCAGGTGAGGGCCAGAGCGGCAACTGCCAGGCCAATGGCAAGTCCCCCCCAGATTCCCCGCCCTTCAAGACCCAGCGGGAAAGCCAGAATATAGGCAGCGGGCACGCCGACCAGCCAGTAGCTGATCGCGGCAAGAACCATCGGCCTTTGTGTATCCTTTAAGCCCCGCAGATTGCCGGCTGACACCACCTGAAGGGCGTCGACAATCTGAAAGGCTGCAGCCACCCAGATCAGGGGAACTGCATAGGCCAAAACCAACCCGGCGTCGGCATTTTCGTGATCCAGAAACAGGCTGATCAGGGGTGATGGCACCAGCCAGAACAAGAGAGCGGCCACAATGGCGAAACACAGGGCGAGGCCTGTGGCTGCATTTCCGGCAAGTCCGATATCCTTGGGGCTTTCACGGCCATGAGCGTTGCCCACGCGAACCGAGGCGGCCTGCGCCAAACCCAACGGGATCATGAACGAGAGGCTCGCAAGCTGCAGGGCAATGCCGTGAGCAGCCAGCGCAATCGTGCTGATCCAGCCCATCATCAGGGAGGATGCGGTAAACAGGCCGACTTCTGCAAATATGGTCAGACTGATCGGAACGCCAAGGCGGACGACTTCGCGCAGCGCCGGCCAGTCCGGACGCCACACACGGTTGAACAGAGCATAGGATCGCAACCGTCGATCCCGGGAAATGAAGATGAATGTTACCAGAGCGCCCAACGTGTTGGCGATCAGGGTTGCGATCGCGGCTCCTTCAAGACCCAGGCGCGGAGCACCAAAGTTCCCGAAGATCAGCGCATAGTTCAGGAAGCCGTTCAAAACCGCCGTAAACAGGGTTATCCAAAAAACTTCCTGCGCACGCTCCACCGCTGTCAGGAATGAACGCAGGCCAACCAGCATCAGGGCGGGGAGGAGTGACCATTGTGCAATGCGCATGTAGTGTTCGGCCAGTTGGGCGAGTTCGGCCGATTGGCCAAAGGCGATCAGGATATCTCGTGTGAACCAGAGCGGTACCATAAAGACCACGGCCAGACCGGCGAGACCCCATAATCCCATCCGGGCCGAGCGGCGAACCTGACGCTCGTCACCTTTTCCCAGAGCACCGGCGATCAGCGGAACCATAGCGCTGGCAAATCCGAGCCCGAAGATCAGGAAAACGAAATAGGTCTGGAAGGCGAGAGTTCCGGCCGCCAGCTCCTTTGTCCCCAGCCAGCCCAGCATGATCGTGTCGGTAACGCCAATCGACATTTGCGCCAGTTGAGCAAGAACCAGCGGCGTTCCGAGCACGAGTGTCGCCCGTATATGTGTCGCAAAAGGTTTCCCGCTCGCCGGAAACGAAGAGGTCATGACAGAGCCGCAAGATGGAGATCAAATGCCGACGATGCGCCTAAATCCGTGGCGGGGCAACTGCAAAATCGATCAGCCGCTTGCGCCGTTTTCAATGGCTTTGGCAATGATATCGCGGGCCTTTTTTGAGTCTCCCCAACCATCAAGGTTAGCCCATTTGCTGCCCTCAAGATCCTTGTAATGCTCAAAAAAGTGGGCGATTTTCTGGGCCACAATCTCAGGCAAGTCGGAAATATCAGTGACATCGTCGTACATCGGTGACACACCCGGAGACGGCACCGCAACGATCTTCTCATCAATACCTGCTTCGTCCTTCATCAGCAGCACGCCAATCGGCTTGCAATTGATTATCGAGCCGGGAATGAGCGGGCGGGAATTGGCGACAAGCACATCCAGCGGGTCACCATCGTCTGAAAGAGTGTGGGGCACGAAACCGTAATTGCCCGGATAGCGCATCGGCGTGTAGAGAAACCGGTCAACGACCAGTGCCCCGGAATCTTTATCCATCTCATATTTGATCGGCTCGCCGCCAACAGTCACCTCGATAATGACATTGATGTCGTTGGGTGGATTGTTGCCAATCCTGATCGCTTCCATGCGCATGGATGATTTCCTGATGGTTTTGCCGGAATGGATTCCAGTCCCGGAAGGGTCTAGCCCGCTATATAGCGCTTCAATTCCTCGGCGTCGCGCACTGAAAGCTCAATCTTTCGTTTAACAACATCGCCGATTGAGAGAAGCCCGCGCAGTTCATCGCCTTCGATTACCGGGATATGTCGGAACCGCCCCTGGGTCATCTTCTCCATGACATCGTCGACAGAATCATGCTCGCTGCACGAAACGACGTTTTTGGTCATGCATTTTGAGACCGGCTGGCCCAGCGCCATGGCTCCATGCGCTGCGACGTGGCGCACAATATCACGTTCCGAAAGGATACCGGCCACCTTGCCGCCCTCCAGAACAAGTGCCGCGCCGATTTTCTTTTGGGCTAGTATCTTGGCAACCTGTTCCACGGAATTGTCCGGCTCGACCGAAAACACATCCCGGCCCTTTTGTTCCAGCATTCTCAAAACGGTCATTCCATTCTCCTATCGCTGTGCCCCGGGTCCCGCACACAGTGTGCAACAGTTGCCGCTGATTTGAAAAGGGCTTATGAGCAGCAACCTTCAGGACAGTCGAAATCGCAGATAAGCAGGTGCGCGGCCCTCTCGAATAGCCTTTGCCTCATAGCGCGTCCGTGTCCAGCCCGACCACGGCATTCTCCAGTCATCCGCCGTCTCGGCAAGCCACAGGAAATCGCCGCCCTGCCAGGTATGACGCAGGGTCCAGTTGACATAGGTATCGATGTCGGAGGCAAAGCGGAAGCATCCTCCCGGCTTCAACACGCGGGCAAAACGTTTGAGATTTTTTTGCCCCACAAACCGCCTTTTCCAATGCCGCTTCTTGGGCCATGGATCGGGATAGAGCAGATCAATCTGGTCGAGTGAATTGGCCGGAAGCCAGTCGAGCAGCTGGGTCGCGTCATCATCGTATAAGCGCACATTCTGCAATTTGTGATCGTCGATCTGACCAAGCATTTTGGCCATGCCATTGATGAATGGCTCGACCCCCAGATATCCCGTATCGGGATGCGCGACGGCCTGACCGGCGAGGTGCTCACCGCCGCCAAATCCGATCTCGAGATGAAACCGGTCATGGTGACCAGAAAATAGTTCGGAAAGGTCGCTGACCGGTTCGGATCGGGGGTCAAGCCGAAGAACCGGCAGCAATTCGTCCATCAAACGCTGTTTGCGACCGTGCAATTGCTGACCCTTGCGGCGGCCGAAAAAAGCTTCGGTCGCTCTGGATCCTTGCGGTTTATTCTCACTCATAGAGAAGCGGTCAGACGGCAGCTTTCAGCGCGTCGACCAGATCTGTCTTCTCCCAGGAGAAGCCGCCATCGCTGTCGGGCTCACGACCAAAGTGACCATAAGCTGCGGTGCGGGCATAGATCGGTTTGTTGAGGTCGAGGTGCTTTCGAATACCGTGCGGCGACAAATCCATGGTCTCGGCAATGGCGCGTTCAAGGGTCTCTTCATCGGCCTGACCACCGGTGTCCACGTAGATGGACAGAGGTTGCGAAACGCCGATGGCATAGGACAGCTGAATGGTCGCCCAGTCAGCAAGTCCGGCAGCCACAATATTCTTGGCAAGGTAGCGAGCGGCATAGGCCGCTGAGCGGTCAACCTTGGTGGAGTCTTTACCCGAAAACGCGCCTCCGCCGTGCGGCGCTGCACCGCCATAGGTATCGACGATGATCTTGCGTCCGGTCAGGCCGGCATCACCATCGGGCCCGCCGATAACAAAAGTGCCCGTCGGATTGACGTGCCATTCTGTTTCGTCCGTGATCCAGCCGTCCGGCAGGACGTCGCGGATCGTTGGCTCGACCATATCACGAACGATGTTGGAGGTCTGGTTTTCGTTTTTGTGCTGTGTGGAAAGCACGATCGAAGTGGCTCGAACCGGCTGGCCATTTTCATAGGCTACAGAAACCTGGCTTTTCGAATCAGGCAGCAATTGGTCGAGTTCGCCCGACTTACGCTTTGCAGCAAGCACTTCGAGAATCTTGTGGCTGTAATGGATCGGCGCCGGCATAAGTGCATCGGTTTCTTTCGAGGCGTAGCCGAACATGATGCCCTGATCGCCGGCGCCCTCGTCTTTGTTAGCACCTGAATCGACACCCTGTGCGATGTGGGCCGATTGCTCATGCAGCAACACGTCGACCTGAGCATTCTTCCAGTGAAATCCATCCTGTTCGTAGCCGATGTCCTTGATGGCCGCCCGGGCCACCTCCTCGATTTCGTCTTTCGAAATGGATTCCGGACCACGCGTCTCACCGGCAATGACCACCCGGTTTGTCGTTGTGAGTGTTTCAGCCGCAACTCGGACTTGCCACGGATCCATGCCGTCCTTGATGGCGCGATCAAAGAACAAGTCTACGATTTCATCGGAAATCCGGTCTGAAACCTTGTCGGGATGGCCCTCAGAGACGGATTCGGACGTGAATGTGTAATTAGCGCGTGGCATAAGAAAGACCTTGCTTAGTTGTACGGAACGGTAGCCGCATCAGGAGAACAGGGCGCAACAAGCAGGGTGCAAATATGCCCTTAATGACTCGCGTGACTTACGTTGAACGGGCCAAGCGAGTCAAGCGCATATGCACAAGTCCTTATATCGTATCCGAGAGGGCGGCTGCGTTTTGAATGCAGCGCTCAAAGGGCAACTTTCGGGCAGAATTATGCATTGGCTCTGGCGCTGCCGATACCAGGTTCGATGGCCTTGCCGGACCGGTGCGCCGGCTCATGCCGCAGCGGAGTGTTTGGTCGGTCCCTCAGCTCTCCGGACTGCCGACCTCATCGGCCAGAGTTTTCACCATGTCCACAATCTTGCGCCGAATTGCGGGATTGCTGATTCGCACAAAGGCGCGGTTCAACTGGATGCCTTCAGTGCTGGAAAGAAAGTCGACCACGTAGGACGTGGAACCGACCTCAGTGGTTTCACCGGTGGGTGTCGATCCCTTTGGCGCATCGTCAAAGAAGAACGCCACCGGGACTTTCAGCGCAGCGGCAATCTGCTGCATGCGGCTGGCGCCGATGCGATTGGTGCCCTTTTCGTATTTCTGAATTTGCTGGAATGTGATGCCGAGCGCATCGCCCAGTTTTTCCTGACTCATACCCTGCATTGTACGGCGCAGCTTTACCCGGCTGCCAACATGGATATCAATCGGATTCGGTTTCTTCTTTTCAGCCATATCCCCATATTCCCTTGAATTTAACAAACACCCGAGGGCCGGCCGCTACAACCCCTTGGTGTTAAAGTTGCGCAGGGCTACCAAAATGAGAAACACCATGCAAACAAAAAGCACCACCGGAACATTACCTATGGTTGCATAAAATGTTGGCTTTCGTGCGGCCGGCAAGTCTGCGTCAATAACGCCCTGTGCTCCGAGCGGCAGGCTATCAAGGATGCGGCCATAGGTGTCCACAACCATCGAGATGCCGGTATTTGCCGCACGGACAATGGGCAATCCCTCTTCGGCGGCCCTTATCTGGGTTTGGTGGGCATGCTGATAGGGCCCGGCCGTCATCCCAAACCAGCCATCATTGGTGAGATTGACCAACCATCCGGGCCGCTTTGTGTCTTGTGGTATCACCGTGCCGGGATAGACGATTTCATAGCAAATGAGCGACAGAAACGCCGGCACGCCGGGAAGAGACAAGGGTTTGCGGCTGCTGCCAATTGCAAATCCGCCCTGTTGTCGGGTCAGCTGCTGAAAGCCCAGACTTTCCAGCGTACCTTGAAACGGCAGGAACTCCCCGAAAGGCACAAGCTGAGTCTTGTCACGCGCCGCCACGATCTCGCCGTCACCATTGATGACCATGAGCGCGTTGAATATTTTTCGTCGGCTCACTCCTGGAACCCCAGGCTCAAGGCGCATGGCGCCGGTTATCAGGCTGGTGTTTTGCGGCAGCAGATCAGCAATTTTGGAGAGCTGATCGGGGCGCTGTGTGAGGATAAAGGGAAAAGCCGATTCCGGCCAGAACACGTGTGTAAATGCGGCTGCGGAAGCGGTGTCCGGTCCGGTGTTGGAATTCGAAAGGTCGAAATAGCGCTGCATGATTTCCGGTTCGTTTTCCGGATCCCATTTCTTGGTTTGATCGATTGCCGGCTGCACGATGCGCAGCTTCACGCCCGCGACGGTTTCTGTTTCTGCCTGAGAAAGGACCCAGAAACCGAAGCCGGTATGGATTGCAAGCACGAGGGCGGCGAGCGCGACAACGGGCCTTATGCCGCGGGGCTGCGCACCCTGACCCGGCGCAAACACCGCAGGCGCAACGGCAACAAACACGGCAAAAAACGTCACGCCGTAAGTGCCTATGATCGAAGCCGACTGCATGAGCACCGGTGTCGGCATGAAGGCCGTCCCAAGTGTGTTCCACGGGAATCCCGTAAACACGGTTCCCCGCAGCCATTCAACCAATGTCAATGTCGCAGCAAGGGCCACCAATCGCACCCAGCCATCACGCCATGCGAGCCGTGCCAGTGCTGCGGCCAGCCCCCAAAACAGGGCCATGCCGGCCGGCAAAATCGTCACCGCGAAGGGCAACAGCCAGATGAACTCTTCGGCATCCACCAAAAAGGCGTTCCCAATCCACCAGAGTCCGAAACAGAAATAACCAAATCCGAACAGCCAACCGGTTCGAAACGAGGGCCAGAAGCGACCGAGGCCCCGCGCGCGGCTTGGTGCAACCGCCCCGTCCAGAAGCCATACAAACAGAGTCATGGTTACAAAGAGAATCGGCCAGGCGTGATAGGGAGCCTGCGCAAATGAAGAAACGGCCCCTGCTGCAAATGCAAGCAAAGCGGCACGCCAGCCCTCAAGCAAGATAACGCGTTCTGCGATCGATGTCAGATTCAAGCGATGCTCCGAATCAGGGGCACTAAGGCGCTAAAACCGATGCGCTACGCGGTGGGCGGGGTCAAGAAGCCAGCAGTCAGCGCGTGAAGCCAGTGTTGCTATTGCGCATCAAAATCGATGACCAGCTTGTCTGTCTTTGGCCGGGTCTGGCAGGCCAGTGTAAATCCTGCCTCGACCTCCCAGTCCTGCAGGGAGTAGTTCACATCCATCGCGGCTTCACCCGATACAATCCGGCAACGGCAGGTGCAACACATGCCTCCGGCGCAGGAAAACGGCAGATCAAGACCGGCCTTCTGCGCCGCTTTCAAAACGGTCTGTTGTGCGCCGTCCACCTTGATGGTCCGCCGGGTGCCGTCAAGAATAATTTCGACGCTGGCGCCCGACACAACGTCGGGAACGGTCTGCCGGGCTGCTGTTGATTTTCCGTCGGCAGGTGTGAAGAGTTCAAAGTGGATCTTGTCATCGGCAATACCCAGATCGCCGAGCGCAGCTGAGCAGCTCTCGATGATCGGCTGCGGACCACAGATATAGATATCGTCAAAGGCGGTTGTATCCACGAGACCACGCTCATGCAGCGCCATGATTCGGGTGCCATCGAGGCGCCCGTTCAGGCATTCCACATCCTGATGCTCGCGGCTCATGACATGGGTAAGGGTGAAGCGCTCGGTATATCGGTCCTTCAGCGCCTCGATATCATCGCGAAACATCACACTATCCGTGGCACTGTTGCCGTAGATCAGTGTGATGCTGCTGTCGGGTTCGCCCGCCAATACCGACTTTGCGATCGACAGGCACGGGGTGATGCCGGACCCGGCTGCCAGCAGCAGGTAATTGTGGGTGCCGCCGATTCTGGCGGTGAAACGGCCCTGTGGCGGCATGACCGAAAGCGTGTCGCCAACCGACAGACCGAATGCATGATTTGAGAAAACCCCGCCATCAACGCGCTTGATGCCGACTTCCAGGCCGTTGTCGTTTTCTGCCGAACAGATGGAATAGGAACGGCGGATGTCCTGCCCGTTTATCGTCGATCGTAGGGTCAGGTATTGACCGGGCGCGAATGCAAAGTCTGCTTGCAAAGCTTCCGGTACATCGAACTTGAGGGCTATGCCACCAGCGGTCTGGGGGCGGATGTGGCTGATCTGAAGAGGGTGAAACTGCATTTTGGCCATGTTCAAACCGGAACTAGAGACACTTGAAGTAATCAAAAGGCTCACCGCAATCGAGGCAACGAAACTGTGCCTTGCAGGCCGTGGAACCAAATTCAGACAGTTTTTCGGTCTGTTGTGAATCACAGCGTGGGCACGATACGCGGGTCTCGCCAAACAACTCCATCCTGGAGGACGTGCCATCGACGGGCGGCGCGATGCCGTAGGCCTTGAGTTTCTCCCGGCCCCGGGGGGTTATCCAATCTGTTGTCCATGCCGGAGAGAACACCCGTTCTATCCGGGCCTCAAAACCCGCATCCAGCAAAGCGGCCTCGATGGCCAGTTCGATTGCCAACACCGCAGGGCAACCTGAATAGGTCGGAGTGACTTTTGCAATCGCAACGCCATCAACCACATCCACGCTGCGCAAAATGCCAAGTTCTTCCACATTGACGCAGGGTACTTCCGGATCCGGAACGACACTGGCTGCAGCCCATGCCCGGGCCCTTTCCCGGGAGGTGTTGATGTCGAGAGCCGTTACCATGACAGACCCGGATAGGCGCGCTGCATGTATTGCAATTCACTCAGCAGGTGACCGAGGGATTCAGTATGCAATCCTTCGCGACCGCCCTGCTGCGGAAAGGCGACTTCGGGAACCGCCAGAAAGGCCTGGTTGAACACCAGGTTGATCGTCACCATCCAGTCATCCTTTATATCTTTCGGATCCGGAATAATCCCTTTCTCTATTGCTTTTCGCATAGGCTGAGTCACTGTAAACAGCTCATCCGTATAAGGGTGCAGCGCGTCAACCGCCTCCCGCATCCGTGCAGCACTGTGTTCTGTGCCGTCTCCCAGACGCACAACCCATTCACCGGCGTGACGAACATGATAGGAGACTTCTTTGACGGCTTTGGCGGCATAGCTCGCGAGCCTGTCGTCCGACCCCGCAGCCACGCGTTCCCAGAACGGCTTCATGAACGCAGCGAAATATAATTGCCGCAACATGGTGTGGGCAAAGTCGCCGTTTGGACGTTCAACCATCAGGCAATTGCGATATTCCCGGTCAGACCGCAGATAGGCAAAGTCGTCTTCGGTCCTGCCCCGTCCCTCCAGGTCCGCGGCGTAGGAATAGAGATTTCGCGCCTGGCCGATCAGATCCAGTGCCATGTTGGGCATCGACAGATCTTCTTCAAGCATCGGCGCATGACCGCACCATTGCGACAGGCGGTGGCCAAGAATCAGGTGGTCGTCGCCCAGCGTGACGAGAACATCAATCAGCTCAGAATTCGACGCCATCACATATGCCCCACATCATCAGGGATGTCGTAAAAGCTGGGATGGCGGTAGACCTTGTCGGCAGCCGGTTCGAAATTCTCACCGGCTTTGTCCGGATCCGAAGCGACAATCTCCGAAGACGCCACCACCCAGATGGAATTGCCCTCTTCACGCCGTGTGTAAACATCGCGAGCCGCCTGCATGGCGAGCTCCGAATCGGCAGCGTGCAGGGAACCCACATGCTTGTGGTTCAGCCCATTGCGCGGCCGGATAAAGACTTCCCAGAGGGGGGTCAGAGTCAATGTCATTCTGCGGCCTCCTTTGCAGCAGCCTCTCGCTCAAGCCGCTTTCGGGCATGGGCAAGCGCGGCTTCACGCACCCATGCACCTTCGTCCCAGGCTTTTTTCCGGGCGGCAATGCGGTCGCGATTCATCGGACCGCCACCTTTGACGACACGCCAGAACTCTTCCCAGTCAATGGCTCCAAAATCGTAATGCTCCCGCTCCTCGTTCCACTTCAGGTCAGGATCAGGAATTGTGAGCCCGATTTTCTCGGCCTGGACCACCGTCGCATCGACAAATTTCTGGCGCAGCTCATCATTGGTGAAGCGCTTGATTTTCCATTTCATGGACTGATCAGAATTTACGCTGTCGCTGTCCGATGGACCAAACATCATCAAAGACGGCCACCACCAGCGGTTCAGCGCGTCCTGTGCCATCTCTTTTTGCTCGGCTGATCCTTCCGCCAGCGTTCTGACAATCTCGTAGCCCTGGCGCTGATGAAAACTCTCTTCTTTGCAGACCCGGATCATGGCCCGCGAATAAGGGCCGTAGGAACAACGACACAGCGGCACCTGATTCATGATCGCAGCACCATCCACCAACCAGCCGATCAGGCCTATGTCGGCCCAGGTCGGAGTCGGGTAATTGAAAATGGAGGAGTATTTTGCTTTGCCGCAGAGAAGCTCTTCGGTCATCTGCTCTCGCGAAACCCCCAGTGTTTCGGCTGCGGCATAGAGATACAGGCCGTGCCCTCCTTCATCCTGCACCTTCGCAAGCAGCGCCGCTTTGCGCCGCAGGTTGGGCGCCCGTGTGATCCAGTTTCCCTCCGGTAACATGCCGACAATCTCAGAATGCGCATGCTGACCAATCTGTCGAATCAATGTCTTGCGGTAAGCCGCGGGCATCGGATCGTTGGGTTCGATCTTTTCCTCACGGTCGATGCGCGCCTGAAACGCCGCCAGAAATTCGGGCGTTTCTTCCAGTTCAGATTGCTCGCCTGTCAGGCCTTGCGAATACATGGGTGATCTCCCGCTTGCTGCAGCGCCTGATATGTTACAATATTATGCGCTCAATGCAAATTTTGTAACATATTGTCAGAACCGCCGCATCGAATCCCGATTCTGACCTCGGCCAATCGCCTTATCAAACCAGCTGTCCGCATCCTCTTCCAATTGTCGATAAACCTGCGCCACATCGGCGTGCATTTCACCGATGGACCGCCAGACCTCGAGCTCCGGAACCAGGGGAGGTGTGTTCAGCGTTATGCGCCGCCAGATATGCACCAGAAGACAACGCGTCGCAGCACACTCGATTGAGCAGGCGGGGCCTCGCTCTGGTACAGAACCATCAGCCAGGACGGACACAACATCGCGCAAGAGCTGTTCTTCTTCGCCAAAATCTTCACGCTGGACTGCTTCTCTCAGCCAATCGGGCACGGACCCGATCGCGCCCGAGACGATCATCCCGCGCTGCGAACCAATTTCAAGTTTCAGCGCGCCGGACAAACGGCTGACGAGCATCGTCCTTCGATCAATAAGTACGCCTCCGGCCTTGACACAAAGTGCTTCAACAACGTCCTGGCCTTGCGCGGGAAACGTTACAACATGCCAGCTGTTCGTGTCGGGTGCCGACTGAGATGGGCGTCGGTAGATGTGTTTCGACGCCCGCTCAACCTCCACCAATCGTTCCGGTGCAAGGCTGTAGAACGTGTTCCGGCCCTCTTTGTCGCGCACTAACCAGCCGTCTTTTGTCAGCCGTGACAATGCCGTGCGCACGGCTCCCGGCTCGACCCCCATATGGGTCATGAGCTGGGTAATGGTTTCTGACGCGACCCGGCCGCCGCGCGGTACGACCGCATCGCCAAACAATGTAATGATCAAAGACCATATGCGCAGACGACCGGTGCGGCGCAACCAGGTTGCGATTTCTTTCGCGGTGTTGTCCATCAATAGGAATTCATCGTGTGAAGTTCGTAACTCGCGACGGGTTCGTCATCCTGATTGGCCAGCGCTACGTGCCAGCGGACTTCGCCGTAGTCTTCCGTTCGCGGGGTCTTGCGTTTGACTGTCAGTGTCACACGAATGCTGTCATCTGCGGCGACAGGTTTCTGAAAACTCAAATTGGTCAGCCCGGTATTGGCCAGAACAGGGCCGGGATTCGGCTCGACAAACAGTCCTGCTGCAAACGCTAACAGCAAATAACCATGGGCAACACGGCCGGGAAAAAACGGATTGGCCTTTGCCGCCTCATCATCCATGTGGGCATAAAACGTGTCTCCTGTGAAATGGGCGAACTGTTCGATGTCGTCCAGTGTGATGGTCCGCGAAGCCGTTACAATCGTTTCGCCAAGTTCGAGCTCGCCGAATTTTCGTGTGAATGGATGGGCAGAAGGGCTCGTGGTCGCGGCGCCGGGTATCCAGGTCTCCCCCACAGCAGCAATCATATCGGGTGAGCCCTGAACGGCAGTGCGCTGCATGTAGTGCATCACACCCCGGACACCTCCCAACTCCTCGCCCCCGCCGGCCCTGCCCGGTCCGCCGTGCACCATATGTGGCAGCGGCGAACCGTGGCCGGTGCTCTCCTTCATGGAGGTTCTGTCATTGATGTAGAGGCGACCATGCCAGGCGGCTGTGTTGACCGCCACCATACGCGCAACGGCAGGGTCATGGGTCACAAGTGACGCGACCAGCGAGCCGCCGCCGCGGTTCAGGAGTGTACAGGCATGTTCCAGATCACGATAAGGCATGATGGTGGATACTGGGCCAAAAGCTTCGGTGCCGTGCACCACGTCGGAACCGTCGGGTTCCGGGCAGACAAGCAAAGTCGGCGCGCAAAAGGCTCCGGTTTTGGCGTCAGCTCCGTCCACATCGACCGCTTGATCACCGGTCACGACTTTTGCCTCGGCTTTCAAAGCTTCTATTTTTGCGAGCACGTCTGCACGCTGACTGCTGGAGACCAGTGCACCCATCTGGGTCGTCTCCAGTGCGGGGTCGCCGATGCGGACGTCATTCAGTCTTGCGGCGATCGCCTCACTGACGGTTTCAAGCATGAGTTCAGGCACCATGATGCGTCGGATGGCCGTGCATTTCTGTCCTGCTTTGGCGGTCATTTCACGGGTGACTTCTTTAACAAAGAGATCAAATTCCGGTGCCCCTGGTGTAACATCAGGTCCCAGAACCGACCCGTTCAAACTGTCCTGCTCGGCAACGAAGGGAATCGAATGTCGCAGCAAGTGAGGATTGGCGCGCAACTTAAGCGCGGTATCGGCCGAGCCCGTGAAACTGACAATGTCCTGACTGGTCAGCCGCTCGAATACGTCTCCGACCCCTCCGGTCAAAAGTTGAAAAGAACCCGACGGAAACGTGCCGCTTTCGATCATCAAGCGGAAACAGGCTTCTGCGATATACGATGTTGCCGTCGCCGGTTTGACGATTGCAGGCATGCCCGCCAGCAGACAGGGCGCAAGTTTTTCGAGCATGCCCCAAACCGGGAAGTTAAACGCGTTGACGTGCAGAGCGACACCCTGCTTTGGTGTGCAAATGTGTTGACCGACAAATGACCCGCTGCGCGAAAGCATCTCCAGGTCGCCATCCAGGTAGACTTGAGCATCGGGCAGTTCGCGACGGCCTTTTGAAGCGAAGACCATTAATGTGCCAAAGCCGCCGTCGATATCAATTTGTGAATCGGCCCGGGTAGACCCGGCCAGGAATGACAGCTCGTAGAGCATTTCCTTGTGATCCATCAGATGGCCGGCAAGCGCCTTCAAAGCCCGGGCCCTGTCATGAAATGTCATGGCGCGCAGTGCCGGTCCACCAACAATGCGGGCGTGTTCCAGCATGGCCTGCAGATCGACAGCATCGTTGCCAGTGACCGCGATCCTTTCTCCCGTTACCGCACAATGGATGTCTCGGGCACCCGAACCTGGATCACCCGCCGCGCCAACCCAGTTGCCGGCAACATAGCTCTTGACGTCAATCAGTCCCATGCCATCCTCCATTGCTTTCGGCCGTATTGACCACTTACGCGCGTCGTGTAAGCGTTACATAAATTCTCGCAAGCACAAAACGATGTAACATAATGAGCGAAATAACGCCGCAACAGCGAGCTGAGAAGGCTGCCACTGCCATGTGGAAGGAAGACGCGGCGAGCAAATTTCTCGGGATCGAGATTGAAGCGATTGCGCCGGGCGAGGCAACGTGCACCTTCACCGTGGAAAAGCACCATTGCAATGGACATGGCATGTGCCACGGCGGCTATATTTTTACGCTCGCTGATACTGCTTTTGCCTTTGCCTGCAACACCTACAATCAAAGCGCAGTCGCTCAGCACAACACCATCAGTTATGTTGCACCGGGAAAGCTGGAGGACACTCTGACGGCCACCGCGGTCGAAGTCTCCCGCAGCGGACGTTCGGGCATCTATGATGTGACGGTGACCAATGGAAACGGCGAATCCATTGCTCTGTTCCGCGGTTGCTCGCGCACTGTCCAGGGTCAGTTGTTTGACGAGGGGGCCGCATGAAAGACCTGACACCAGACCGGGCCGCGCTCGACCCAATAGAAATTGCATCCCGCGACGAGATAGCTGCCTTGCAACTGGAGCGGATGAAGTGGTCCCTCTCCCATGCCTACGAGAATGTGCCCCACTATCGAACAAGCTTCGACACCGCGGGTGTGCATCCCGACGATCTGCGAACTCTGTCCGATCTTTCAAAGTTTCCCTTCACCGTCAAAGAAGATCTGCGTTCGCAATATCCCTTCGGCATGTTTGCTGTCCCCCGTGAGCGGGTTGCACGGATTCACGCTTCTTCCGGCACGACGGGGAAGCCCACAGTTGTTGGTTACACGGCCAATGATATTGGTGTCTGGGGCGACCTGGTTGCCCGGTCCATGCGTGCCTCGGGCACCAGACCTGGTGACATGGTTCATATCGCCTATGGCTACGGCCTCTTTACCGGCGGGCTTGGGGCCCATTACGGTGCCGAGAAACTCGGCTGCACCGTTGTTCCCGTCTCCGGCGGGATGACGACGCGGCAGGTCACATTGATTGATGACTTCAAACCCTCCACCATCATGATCACCCCGTCCTACATGCTCTCGGTGCTTGATGAGTTCCGCGCCCAGGGTATCGACCCACGCGACAGCTCTCTTGAGGTGGGCATCTTCGGAGCCGAACCGTGGACCAATGCGATGCGGACCGAGGTGGAAGAAGCCTTCGACATGCACGCCGTCGACATCTACGGCCTGTCGGAGGTCATGGGTCCCGGCGTCGCCAATGAGTGTGTGGAAACCAAGGACGGACCTGTGATCTGGGAGGATCACTTTTTCCCTGAAATCATAAACCCGGAGACCGGTGAGGTTGTGGAAGATGGGGAGAAGGGAGAACTGGTTTTCACCTCTCTCACCAAGGAGGCATGCCCGATTGTCCGCTACCGCACGCGGGATCTGACGCGGCTGCTGCCCGGAACGGCCCGTTCCATGCGGCGGATCGAAAAGATCACCGGTCGCTCAGACGACATGATTATTCTACGCGGCGTCAACGTGTTCCCGACTCAAATTGAAGAGCAGTTGCTGAAGGTCGAAGCGCTGGCCCCGCATTTTCAAATTGAACTGACAACAAAGGGGCGCATGGACGCCATGATCGTTCATGTGGAAGCCACGCGAGACAGCAGCGATAATGACAGCAAAGCGGCTGCTGCCCGCGACCTGACAAAAAAGATTAAGAGCGTAATCGGCATAAGCGCGGATATACGCGTCGCCGGCGCGGGCGGCGTTGCACGCAGCGAAGGCAAGGCGGTGCGGGTGGTCGACAAGCGGTCGAAAGCCTGACTTGTTTTGAACGAGGCACAAGGCGCCTCTGACCGCGGAACCGGAACGCCGCTTCGCGCTCCGCAAATGCAAAGACACCGGGCTAATTCACCGACAATAGCGCCGAAGAACCAAAGCAATTGTTGACTGGTGGGAACAGGCCGTCGCAGGGTCATGGATCAGGTAAAATGACCAGAAATGCACCACATGACCAAATCCGACGATGAAACCACGCGCAGCGCGGCGCTCGATTATCATGAATTCCCGAAACCCGGGAAACTTGAAATCCGGCCGACCAAACCGCTTGCCAATCCGCGCGATCTGTCGCGAGCCTATTCACCCGGCGTGGCGGATGCCTGTATGGCGATCAAGGAAGATTCGCTGAATGCGTTCCGCTATACGTCGCGCGGCAATCTGGTTGCAGTTGTGACCAATGGTTCTGCCGCCCTGGGTCTTGGCAATATTGGCCCGTTGGCGTCGAAGCCGATTATGGAAGGCAAGGCCGTTCTGTTTAAACAGTTCGCCCACATTGACTGCTTCGATATTGAGCTTGACGAAACCGATCCGGTTAAGCTGGCGGAACACGTCATTGCCATGGAGCCAACCTTCGGCGCGATCAATCTGGAAGACATCAAGGCTCCTGACTGCTTTATCGTCGAGAAAATCTGCCGCGAGCGTATGAACATACCGGTGTTCCACGACGATCAGCACGGCACGGCCATTGTGGTTGGTGCGGCAGTCACCAATGCGTTGCAGCTTACAGAACGGAAGTTCGAAGACATCAAGGTTGTCTCCACCGGCGGCGGAGCCGCTGGCATTGCCTGTCTCAACATGCTGGTCAAGCTCGGTGTCAAACGCGGGAACATCTGGCTCTGCGACATAGAAGGACTTGTCTACGAGGGCCGCACAAAGGATATGACGCCTCAGAAGAAAGCCTTTGCCCAGCCAGGCACCAAGGCCGACCTTGGCGATGTTATCGGCGAAGCGGATTTGTTTCTCGGCCTTTCAGGGCCAGGTGTGCTCACCCCCGAAATGGTCTCTGAAATGGCGCCGAAACCGATCGTTCTGGCGCTGGCCAATCCGACTCCGGAAATCATGCCCGAAGCGGTCTTTGCTGTGGCGCCCGACGCCATCGTCGCCACGGGCCGGTCCGACTATCCCAACCAGGTCAACAATGTTTTGTGCTTCCCGTTTATCTTCCGTGGTGCCCTGGACGTGGGCGCAACAATCATCAACGACGAAATGCAGGTCGCCTGCGTCGAAGGTATTGCAGCACTGGCCCGCAAAACCACATTTGCCGAGACAGCGGCAGTCTATGGCGACGAGAATCTCCAGTTTGGACCGGAATATCTGATCCCCAAGCCGTTTGACCCGCGGTTGCTGGCGGTTGTGGCCGGCGCGGTGGCGAAAGCCGGCATGGAAACCGGCGTTTCGCAGCGGCCGCTTCCCGACATCGAAGCCTATGTCAAAGAGCTCGAGGCATCGGTTTACCGGTCTTCCATGGTCATGCGGCCGGTGTTCGATCAGGCCAGCGATCACCCGCGCAACATTGTATTCTCGGAGGGTGAGGACGACCGGATTTTGCGCACTGCTGTGGCCATGATCGAGGAAACATCAGACCGGCCAATTCTCATCGGGCGCCCGGAAATAATCGAACACCGATGCCGTAAGCATGGTTTACCCATCGACATCACCAACCAGTTTGAAATCGTCAACCCGCAACAGGACGCACGCTACCGGGTCTATTGGGAATCCTATCATGAGCGCATGGGCCGACGCGGCATCTCGCCCACTCTGGCGCAGGCGGTGTTGCGCACCAACACGACGGTGATCGCCGCCGTCATGGTGGATCGTGGTGAAGCCGACAGTATGATTTGCGGGACCTTCGGCAACTATCTATGGCACATGCGATACGTGACCGAGATGTTGCAGACCGAAGACCTCGTGCCGATCGGCGCTCTTTCAATGCTGATCCTCGACAGCGGCCCGATATTTGTAGCCGACACTTATGTGCACCCCGAGCCGACACCACAGCAGGTCGCCGACACCGTGATCGCAACTGCTCGGCATATTCGCCGGTTCGGAATTGAGCCCGCCATAGCGCTTTGTTCGAATTCGCAGTTCGGCACACTGGACACTGAGTCGGCGAAACGCATGCGCGCCGCGCTGGCAATTCTCGATGCGCAGAATCTGGACTTTGTCTATGAAGGGGAAATGCCGGTTGACGCTGCACTTGATCCGGAAATTCGCAACCGCATGTATCCGTCGTCGCGCCTGACCGGCAAGGCGAACGCATTTGTATTCTCCAACGCCGAAACGGCAGGCGGGGTTAAGAACAGCCTGAAATCGGTGACCGGAGGAATTGAAGTCGGCCCAATCCTCATGGGCATGGGCAACCGGGCTCATATCGTAACGCCGTCGATCACAGTGCGCGGCCTGATCAATATGGCAGCACTGGCCGGAATGCCTGTCCACACCTACGGTTGACGGAGATCAGAAGGGATTTGGCGTCGTGTTCAGCCTTGCACTGATCACAGTCTCAGACGCCGGAAATCACCCCTTGCCGCACGGCCAAAGCCCGTTTATGTCTGACCTCAAGCACCCGTAGCTCAGCTGGATAGAGCGCTGCCCTCCGAAGGCAGAGGTCGCGCGTTCGAATCGCGCCGGGTGCACCAATTATCTTAGCAGCTTCGTCCCTTATTCAATCGCTCCAAATGCAGTTTGTCCGCCGAACGCCCTGCGACCGCCGATAACCGGATGACCCAGAACCCGTTTTCGCCGCACTGCAATGTCAAATCGCGGGTGCAAATGCCTGCTTCAGAAACTCCCCAAACTAGATGTCCGGCAGCTCTGTTGCTAACCGAACGACTTTGTCGCGAAGCCAGGTGTGGAGTGGGGACTGGTTAAGTCTGGCGGGCCAATACATGTTAAGCTCAGCGATAGCAGGAACCGGGCATGGACACATATACAACCCGGTCGCAAATTGTTGAGCAATTCTTGAAGGCATGGCGACGACGAGATCCGTCCCCGGGATGAACAATTTAACGTCTTCGGGATCCGGGGTGCTCATGGTGACCTGCATTTTCAGACCGCGGCTTTGAAGGACGTTTCGGTAAATCGGTCTCCATTTCTGGCCGTAATGTATGATCAGGTGCGAGGCGGCAGCAAAACTCTCTGGTGTCAATTCGCTTCTCGTCAACTGGTTTTTGCGATCCATAAGGCAAAAATACGGATCCTCGAACAGGAATTTCCCGTGTATTCCACTCTCATCGATCGCAACGGGTGACAGGGCAAGATCGGCTCTTCCAGCGAGCAGTTGTTCGCCGGCATCGGTGAAGCCGGTGATAAGCTCTATCGAAATGCCGGGCGCCTCCTCGCGTAATTCACGGACGAATTGCGGCATTAGGATCGAACGCGACAGATATGTCGCAGAGATCGTTACAGAGGCCTGAATTGATAGCGGATCGAATTGTGATGGCAGAGCAGCTTGCTCGATCGTGCCGAGAATGCTTTCGGCAGCCTCCACTATCTCGATGCACCGTTCAGTAGCGGATATTCCGTTACCCTGACGAACGAACAGTGGGTCGGCGAAAGCCTTGCGCAGCCGTTCTATCGTGTAACTGACGGACGATTGCTTAATGTTCAATTCCTCCGCTGCAGCAGTGAACGACTTTCGCCGGTAAACCAGCTGCAACGTTTCCAGCGCCGCAAAATCGATTCCGCGCAGCTTATCTCTCATCACGCTATGCCTTCATCATTTCATGGTCATCGAATTGTTCGATAACATATATCAGTGTTATGGGATTGGTCTATGCATGCTAAAGTGCGAGCCTGCCACACAAGAGCCTTTGCCGGAGGGCGGGCCGTGAGGAAACCAAACGGAGGGACCCATGAGCAAATTTCTGATCGAAGCGCATTTCAGGCTGCACGAATGGGTGGCAGAAGAGAAAAACTATTTCGCGCAAGAGGGGCTCGACTATGAATTTAGGGAATTCATCCGCGCGACCGACGGTCAGCATCACAAAACCGCAGACAAGGTTGGTGCTTTCCAGAGCCTGGAGAAGGGCAGAGAAGCCAGCGTCAACTGTGCGTGTCACTGGACGGTAAACGTTGCAGCTTCGGTGGGTCACGCCAAACTGTATGGGGACGCCTACTCTGTCTCGCCTTCGGGAATTTTTGTGCCCGCGGACTCACCCATCAAGTCGCCGGAAGACCTTGCCGGAGTTCCGATATCCGTCGGCTATCAGTCGGGAAGCCACTACTCGACGATCCAGGTGCTGGAGCAATACATGCCGGGCGACCAGATAAATCTGGCTTTCGGCGACGGCATGTTGTTCGGGCGCATGGAACGTTTGATCGAGGGCGAAGTGCAGGCCGCTGCTCTTTTCAGCGGGCCGTACTATTTCGCCGAGCAACTGGGATTCCGCAAAATCATCGACTCCACATTCATGATCGCGGGATCGGTCAATCATGATGCAGATCCGGAAGATGTGCAGAAATATTACCGAGCGCTCAGAAAAGCACAGCGCGATATCGATCTTCGGCCCGAGCTGTACACCCACCACTACCGCAATGAATTCCCCGAAAAGTATCTCGCCGAGATCGACACCCGCCGCTGGGGTCCAGGAGAGCGCATTGTCTTCGAACCCTATACGAAAGAGGTTTTCGACGATTCTTTCGCCTGGATTTCTGAGCGCAACATCTTCCCCGAAGATGCGATGGGATCGGGTGTTTATGAGGATGCGGTGGTCTCCTACTTGCAATAACCGGTGTCTGGCGACGCTGGCAGGCGACGACAAAAACTTAACCTGCCAACCGAACCCGTGGGACTAAATGTTTTCGTCGTGAAGGGCCTTGCCAATGACTTGCCGCTTAACACCATCGTTCGCGGGATCTGGCCTTTCTTCTCCGCCATTTGCTCAAGAACAGGATGGACCAGTTTTGGAACAGAATCAGCAGGTGGCACCACACGTGTCACGCCTCGCAGCTGTCTCACAGATCTTGCCCGACTTATTTCATTCGGCTGATTGTCAGATGTCCTTTCAGATGCAAGGCTTTACGCCTCGTGGCCCTGTGGGAGGAGCTGCAAAAGTATGAATTCAGGGAGAACACCATGATAAGAAGAACACTCTTGAAAGTCTGCGCATCGACGGCAATGGCTGCCGCCGTAGGCTTGACGATGACTTTGGGCGCACATGCGGCTGATACGGTGAAGATCGGCGCTGTTGCGCCGAAGACTGGGCCGCTGGCTGGCGGCGCCGTTGTAACGCAGTGGCCGAATGTGGAATTGTGGGTGAAGCAGGTGAACGCCCGCGGCGGCCTCAAGCTTAAAGACGGTCAGAAGAAAATCGAACTGATCGAATATGACGACAAGACCAATCCGGCCGAGCACATCAAGGCCGTCCAGCGTCTGGCAACGCAGGATAAGGTCGACTTCATCGTCGCGCCATTTGGTACCGGCTTCAACATTGCAGCCGCGCCGATCTACGCAAAATACGGATATCCGCAGATTGCAGTCAGCGCCATTTCGGACAAAATCGAAGAACTGACACAACGCTATCCGAACCTCTTTTTCACCCTGGGAACGACGACTTCCTTTGCCGAAGGTGTTCGCGATATTCTTGTCAAAATGAAAAACGACGGAAAGATCGGCAACAAGATAGCAATGGTGAACGTGGCCGATGCTTTTGGCATTGAACTGGCGGATGCGGCCCGTCCGCTGTTCAAGGAAGCGGGGTTCGAGATTGTCTATGACAAGTCTTACCCGCTCGGCACGCCGGACCTTTCGCCTGTCATGAAGGGAGCCAAGGCTTCCAACCCTGACGCATTTGTTGCCTGGTCTTATCCGCCGGACACGTTTGCCCTCGCGGAACAGGCCATCATCGAGAACCTCGATGTCAAAGCCTATTATTCGGCAGTGGCTACCTGCTTCCCGGCATTTGGCGGAAAGTTCGGATCGAAGATCAACGGTGTTCTCGGCGCCGGTGGTGTTAATGTGAGTTCTGACAAAATGCAGGCCTATCGCGCTGCGCACAAAGAGATCACGGGTAAGGACGCCGACTACTGGGCATCCGCCAACACCTACGTGTCGCTGCAAATCCTCGAACAGGCCATCGAAGGTGTCGGCTCCTTGGATAAGGAGGCGGTTACTCAGTATATCAAGGACAATACGTTCGACACGATCATGGGTGATATCAAATTCGAGAACCAGTTCTCGAACAAGTTCTGGACAGTTGGCCAATGGCAGGACGGTGTGTTCCACGGCGTGTCTTCGGTCAATGTCGACGGTGCCCTCCCGGTCATCGCAAAAGGTGGCTGGAACTAGACGGCTGAGTACTTGATCGCGGGGCCAAAGCGGCCCTGCGATTGAGCGGTAAGAACCCATGGATATTTTTGTTTCCGGATTGCTGCTGGCCGGCACCTATGCGCTGATCGCAATGGGGCTGAACCTGCAATATGGCGTCGCGCGCATCATGAATCTCGCCAACGGTGAGATGATTGTGCTCGGAGCGCTGGCGGCGTTCTGGTCTTTCACGGCCTATCAGATTTCGCCGCTGGTCACCTTGCTGGTGGCGGTGCCTCTGTCGTTTTTCGGCAATTGGCTGATTTACAAGATTCTGCTGCGTCCCCTCGTCAGGCGGGCAAAGAGTCAGGGACAATTGGAAGTCGACTCCATCCTCGCGACCTTTGGCATTTCGTTCGCTCTGGTTGGCATCATGGTGTCGATACATGGTGCCTATTTCACATATTCCTTCCTCGCCAATCCGATCGAAATTCTTGGCACGACAGTCGCCCAGAACAGATTGGTCGCTTTTCTGATTGCGGTGGTAATCGGCGCGTGCCTGTTCCTCTGGCTCAGACA
Organism: uncultured Rhizobiaceae group bacterium; assembly: GCA_938044775.1. Classification (GTDB taxonomy): domain Bacteria; phylum Pseudomonadota; class Alphaproteobacteria; order Rhizobiales; family Rhizobiaceae; genus Pseudahrensia. The sequence goes on along the minus strand of CALIOE010000070.1, from coordinate 30,605 downwards.
TACGCGCAGCGGGACGGCGGTTCGTGCCGTCGCGGTGAATGCAGAATCCGCCCGTCTTGTGGGTATCAATGTCGATAGGGTCAGCGCGCTGACTTTTGCTCTGGGCGGTGCCATCGCAACCGCTGGCGGTGTTCTGATCTCCACTTTCATAACGCTCGACGCTTCAATCGGCGTGATCTTCACGATGAAGGCCCTGATCATCGTCATAATGGGCGGCGTGGGTGATATTCGCGGTGCGATCATCGCAGCCTTGATTCTGGGCATTGTCGAAACCGCAGTCGCGACGCTTGTCGATCCAGGTCTTACTCTTGTCGCTGCCTATTTCATCTTCCTGCTGGTACTCCTGTTCAGGCCGCAGGGTCTGTTCGGGCGGAGGTCAGTGTAATGGAAGCGCGCTGGGTCGGGCCTGTTGTCGGGGCCGTCTTATTTATTGTGGCGGCACTGGTACCGTATGTGGCGGACGGCTACTGGATGTCGATTGCCGTAACGATCGCGATGTATACGGCGCTCGCAACAAGCTGGGCACTCTTTTCAGGCCCGACCCACTACATATCTCTCGCAAGTGGCGCGTTCTTTGGCATTGGCGGATACCTCGTCGCCACGGCCATGAGTGACTATCAATTGTCTTTTTGGTTGATGTTGTTCATCGCGCCGATCGTTTCCGCCGTCGTGGCTGCGCTGATTGGCTTCGCGACGCTGCGTCTTTCCGGCGTCTATTTCGTGATTTTTACGCTGGGCCTGGCGGAAATGATCCGCAACCTCGTGTCCTGGGTGCAGAACAATTTTCTCGGCTCACGCGGCCTCTACGTGCTCACCGATTTCACGGAAGATCATATTTACTGGATGCTGCTTGCCGTCTGTCTTGCGATCTTTCTTTTCGGCTGGTGGCTGTCACGCAACCGGTTGGGCTTCGCGTTGAAAATCATCGGCAACGATGAGGAAGTGGCCAAGCATGTGGGAATCAACACAGCACTATCCAAGGTCATCCTGTTCACCACGACCGGCTTCTTTGGCGCCCTTGTCGGTGTCATCATTGCGCCACGCTATTCCTACATTGAGCCCAATCAGGTTTTTTCGCCGGAACTAAGCTTTCTTGTCGTGATTATGGCACTGCTGGGCGGCGCCCACCGACTCTGGGGGCCGCTTGTCGGTGTCATTCCGTTTACGCTGATTTGGGAAGCGATCACAATCAGCTTCCCCAATTCAACAACCCTGTTCCTCGGTATCGCCTTTCTGTTGATTGTCTATTTCATCCCCAATGGCTTTGCCGGCCTGATCGAGAAATACTGGTCAAGGATGCGAGCATGACGACGGGGCGGACGCTTTTACAGGTCAAAGATGTTACGAAGCGTTTCGGCGGTCTGGTGGCGGTCAACAATGTCAGTTTTGACGTCAAGGAGCATGAAGTGCTCGGCCTGATTGGACCAAACGGATCCGGTAAGACGACGATCATGAACCTGATTTCCGGCGCGTTGAAGGTGACCGGTGGAACGATCTCGATGCAGAGCCGCAGACTGTCGACGCTGCCCGCTCACCAGATATCCCGTGCTGGCGTGGCGCGGACTTTCCAGCTTGTGCGCATTCTGCCCGGATTGTCGATCATCGAAAACGTCATGGCCGGCTCCGCTTTCGGTCATCATCGCCAATGGGGTCATCAGGCGTGGCATCAGGCTGAAGAACTGCTCGAACGTCTGGGACTTGACGAACAGATGCACCAGCCCACTTCCACGCTCACCTATATCGACCAAAAACGCCTCGAACTGGCCCGCGCGCTGGCTGGCGAACCACGGGTGTTGTTACTCGATGAATGGCTTGCGGGCCTAAATCCGACGGAGCTTCAAATCGGAATCGATCTGGTTTCGCAGCTTCGCAAGGAAGGCCGCACCATCATTCTCGTTGAACATGTCATGGACGCCATCCGCTCTCTGTGCGACCGTTGTGTGGTTATGAACTCCGGCACGAAAATCGCTGAGGGCACACCGTCCCAAGTCCTGTCGGACAAGGATGTCATCCAAGCCTATCTGGGGGACGAGTGATGTTGGACGTCTCAGGCATATCGGTCATATATGGCGCACACCGCGCCCTGGAAGATGCCGCAGTACGTGTGGATGCAGGCGAAATCGTCGTCATTCTGGGTGCAAATGGCGCCGGCAAGAGCTCACTGCTGAAAGCGATTGCCGGCACCAGCGAAGGCAAGGTTCAGGGCAATGTGCAGCTCGACGGAGCGGACCTGACGGGGCTGCCGGCTGAGGTGATCGTCGTGCGTGGCATATCCTTCGTGCCGGAAGGCCGTGGAATTTTCGGTGACTTAACGGTCGCCGAAAACCTCATGCTCGGTGCCCATGCGACGGAAGCGCGGGTGCATCAGGAGAAAAACCTTTCCCGCGTCTACGAGCTTTTTCCAAAGCTGAAAGAACGCGCAGGACAGGTGGCCAGAACCATGTCGGGAGGCGAGCAACAGATGGTGGCCATTGGCCGTGCCATAATGGCCAATCCAAAGATACTTATGCTCGACGAGCCGTCACTTGGCCTTTCTCCCCTGCTGTGCAAGGAATTGTTTCAGAACCTTTCGCACATTCGCGATACCGGCATCGGCGTTTTGATGGTGGAGCAGAACGCAAAGCAGTCGCTTGCGATATCTGATCGGGCCTATTTGCTGGAAAACGGCACGATCACCAGCGAAGACACCGCGAAGAATATGATGGACGATCCCGCTGTTCAAACAGCTTATCTCGGCGGTGCGCGAGGAGCGGCTTCACCAACAAATACCCACGGCAAACCCAAGATCAAAACGCATATCATCACGCCCGATGAGGCAGACCGCACACTACAAACCGCGCCGCCATCGGCGTCACCACAAAGATACATTCAGCCGCTTCCTGCCGGCGAGCTCTCCGGGGTGCGTGAGCAAGTGGCGGGCATCGATATCGGATCGCTGGTCGATCGCGCTTCCGACATTGCAGTCAAGCAACATGTTTCCGTATCCAGTGCTTCGGCGCCCCGCCTATCCAACACGCCAGCGGCCAGCACGACAGGTGCAATCCACGGAACTTCGATGCCCTCTGGCAACTCCGACGTGCAAAAATTGCTTGCTGACTTCGAAACAGCAGCCAATGAGGCGCAAAAATCCAGACACTCCACCAGCAACGAAATACCGAGCCACGGCCACATCAATATCCACCCTGTAGTTGACGATGAAAACCTGCCAAAAATTCCGGTCTTCCGCCGAACGAAACTCGAAGTGTATCGACGCGCGCCTGGCGGCGAACTGATGCGAGTGAAGGAGAAGTAGATGGGATATTACGAACCAAAAGGCTTTTACTCAGGCGGTCGGTGGACACGCGCTTCCCGCAAGTTTGAAAGTCTTAATCCGGCGGACGGTTCATTGTGGGCTTCTGTCGACGACGCCGACTTGAGTGACACAAAGAAGGCCATTGAAAGTGCCCATTCTGCTTTTGCGGACTGGGCTGCTTTGCCGTTCACCGAACGTGTCGACTACATGTTGAAGATCGCGGCTGAAATTGAGCGGCGAAGGGACGATCTCATCAAGGCCGTTCAGGGTGAAGGCGGGGGTTGGTTCGGCAAAGGTGTCCATGAGGCCAACGCATTGCAGGAAATTTTCAAATCCGCTGCCGGTGCCGCCTACGGCAACATTGGCGAAGTGTTGCCATCCGCCAGCGGGAAAATGTCGATCGCCATCCGCCGCCCCATGGGTGTGGTTGCGGTCATCAGTCCATGGAACGTGCCGGCGCTTCTGTCGGCCCGCCAGTTCGCCTTTCCACTCGTTGCGGGCAACACGATTGTATTAAAACCCTCGGAAGAAACGCCGTATTGCGGCGGTCTGTTCTTTGCTGAAGTTTGCGATGCCGTTGGCTTGCCTGCTGGGGTGTTCAATGTAGTGACATGCTCCCGCGACAATGTCGGAGCCGTGGGTGACGAGCTGATCGAAAACCCAGCGGTCAAGGGTATTTGTTTCACAGGATCAACTGCCGTTGGCCGCTCAATCGCCGCTAAAGCCGGAGCTCACCTGAAGAAATGCTGCATTGAACTCGGCGGCAAGGACGCGCTCATAATTTGCGAAGATGCCGATCTCGACCACGCGGCGCAGCTCGCCAATTTCGGCTCCTTCATGCATCAGGGCCAGATCTGCATGAGCGTCGAAAAGCTGCTCGTACACGAGAAAATCTACGAACCCTTTATGCGGAAATTTCGCGAACGTGCCTCGAAACTGAAAGTTGGCGATCCTCTGAAAAGCAACGACCACGTCATCGGCCCGCTGATCAACGACAAGCAGGCGGCGATGGTCAAAGAGCAGATCGAAGATGCCCTCGCAAAAGGCGCAAAAGCCGAAGTCGGTGGCAAGGTGGATGGCCGCTATGTGGAAGCAACAATCCTGACAGGCGTGACTCCCGATATGCTTGTCTACCAAAACGAAACCTTTGGACCGGTTGCTCCGGTAATTCCGTTTCGCACGGACGCTGAAGCGATCGCGATTGCCAACGACACGCCCTACGGCCTTTCGTCCGGAGTCTGCACGTCGAACGAACAGCGCGGGCTAGCTATCGCGGAAGGGCTGCAAACCGGCATGTCTCACATCAATTGTTCACCCATCAATGACGAACCCAATGCCCCATTTGGCGGCGCGAAGTCCTCCGGCGTCGGTCGTTACGGCGGACGCTGGGGCATGGAAAATTTCACTGAAACTCGGTGGATCACAGTGGAGCGGGGCGGCAAAAAAATTCCGCCCGCCTTCTAGAGGAAACGACGATGGATGAATCCTGGGTCAATGGAAAATTGCTTGCTGACAAGACTATTGTGGTCACCGGCTGCTCTTCCGGTATCGGCAAGGAAGTCGCGCGATTGGTGAAGAAACTCGGCGGCGATGTTCTGGGCGTTGACGTCCACAAGACCGAAGAAAATGTCGACGAACTGTACATCGCAGACATGTCGGACCGTCGCACCATCAAAGCCCTGGTTCAGGCGATGCCCACCCGCATCGACGGCATTGTCAATAGCGCCGGCCTGCCGCCGACGGCGCCGGCTCATCTCGTCATTGCAGTCAATCTGGTTGGTCTCAAGTACTACACTGAATTGATGGTGCCGAAACTGAATGACGGTGCTTCTATCGTCAACATTGCCTCACTGGCCGGATTCGGATGGCAAAATTCAATCCCCGCCATCAAGGCGAGCGAAAATCTCGCCTTTGAAGACATTGAAGACTTTCTCATCCGGCACAGTATTTCTAACGAGGGCGGTCGCAGCTACTTCTTCTCCAAGGAGGCACTGGTCGTTTGGACGATGATGAATCGCTGGACGTGGCGTGATCGAAACATCCGCATGAACACAGTTTCGCCAGGGCCGGTCGAAACGCCGATCCTGAAAGATTTTCTGGAAACACTGGGCGAGCGCGCTACCGAAGATCGAAAGACCATGGACCGCCCTGGCGTGCCCGAAGACATCGCGCCCATCGTCGCATTTTTGCTGTCGGACATGACCCACTGGATACGCGGTTCTAACATTCCCGCAGATGGTGGCATGTCGTCCTATCTGCACATAAAAAACAACATGCTTGAGGAGACAAAGTCATGAGTGGTGCAATCACCTTCCTCATTGTGGCGGTAATCATCGTTGCCATCGTCGTCGTGCTGGCGGCCTATTTTAATCAGCGTTCCACTCGTGAGATCAGCCTGATCAGAACCGGGGTAGGAGGGCGCAAGGTTGCGCTTGATGGCAGCGTGCTGGCGATTCCTTATTTTCATGATGTGTCGCGGGTCAACATGCAGACTCTGCGACTCGAAGTGCGCCGGACCGGCGAAAGCTCGCTCATCACGAAAGACCGGTTGCGCGTCGATGTGGGTGCAGAGTTCTATGTTTCTGTCGATCCCACAGAAGAAGCTGTCGACCGTGCGTCGCAAACGCTTGGCGACCGCACGTTCGATGCCAACCGTTTACGCGAACTGATCGAGGGCAAGCTTGTGGATGCGCTGCGGTCGGTCGCAGCGCGGATGACGATGGATGAATTGCACGAGCAGCGCTCGGTCTACGTCTCGGAAGTTGCTGAGCTTCTCGCAACGCCGCTCATGCGCAACGGACTGGCCTTGGAAAGCGTATCGCTGTCGGCCCTGGACCAAACAGCTTTCTCGGCGCTCGACGAAAACAATGCTTTTAACGCCGTTGGTATGCGTAAGCTCGCTGAAGTAATTGCCAAGTCGAAAAAGGAGAGAGCAGAGATCGATGCGGACGCAGAAGTCTCTGTCCACCGTTCGTCGATGGAAGCGTCAAAGCGCAAGCTGGAAATCGATCTGGAACAGGAGGAGGCGCAGATTCGTCAGACGGAAGCCGTCGAAAGTCTTCGCGCAGCTCAGCTTGCGGAAGTCGCAGCACGAAAAGCGGACAGCGAAAAGGCCATTCACGAATCTCGCATCATGATGGAGCGTGACATTCGCGCCGCCGATATCGAGCGTGAAAAAACGATCCGGCAGGCAGAAATTGATCAGACCACCGAAATCGAGATCGCCGAACAGGACCGAGTCATAGCAGTTTCCAAGAAGACGCAAGACGAAAGCAAAGCCCGCGCGGCGGCAGATCTGGCAAAGGCGGAAGCCGTGAAGGCGACCGAAGAAATCGGCACAGCTCGCGCGCTCGCTGAAGCGCAGCGCAAAAAGCAGATCGCTCTTTTGCAGGCTCAGCAGGAATCGGAGGTTTCTACCGAAAAGCTGATTGCGGGCGCCAAGGCGCAAGCCGAAGTGGCCGTTGAAGCGGCTAAGAGCACCCTGCAAAACGCCAAAGCCGAAGCCGAGGCTTCCAAACTGCGTATCGCAACCATGAAAGAAGACATGGAGACACGCGCCAAGGGTCAGAAGGCACTTAACGAAGCGGAAAACGTTTTCAACAAGGAAATTATCGCACTGAAGGCGGATATCGCCCGTCTCGAAGCGTTGCCCAAAATCATCGAGCAGATGGTCAAGCCGGCAGAAAAAATCGACTCTATCCGCATCAACCATCTTGGAGGTGGCGGTGGCGGCAGCAGCGGTGGCGATGGCGGCAAACCGCCTGTCAATCAGGCACTCGATTCCATTATGGAAATGGCCGTTCAACTGCCGGCACTGAAAAAGATCGGCGAAGAATTGGGGCTGAATATCGAAGACGGGATGAGCGGCCTCTCGGAGGCTCCTGCAAAGAAAAAGTGAGCAGACGCCAGTGAGTGGGAGGGCAGGTCATGGCATCTTCCCAGGGGCGGAATGAGCACAGGCAAATATGAAGATTCGGTCGTACCGTTGGGCACTTAGTTGCAATGAAACGAGTTAGCGGTGACAACAAATGTCGTCGCAATCCGATCGGAAATTCGAGGCGATCGTTCCGTTGATGTTTATTGGACAGAAATAGATCATGGGTTTGCGCTTCTTCTCAACAAAAGATCGCCCGTTTCACATGGGCCCCTATCCGCTGGAACGTCTCGCGCGCGCCGAGGACATGCCCGATCTCGGGTCTGTTCCCAGTGCCGCCGGCATTGATTTCCGCAATCTCGAAACGCCCCATTCCCTGGTCAATTCGATGGGCGAATACCAGGCAATGATGGACGCCATTCGGGACGGCCTGGTCAATCCTGAACCGGCAAGCGCACCGGAAGACCCACAAGAACGCGCCAATCATATGAAGGCTTTCGGCTATTTTCAGGACAGCTCGATGATCGGTATTTGCAAGATCTCAGATGAGGCCTTGTTGGCGGAAGCTACGCGAAACGCGGATATCGACCGTCTCGCCCATGATATTCGAACGAAACAAACCAAGACGCTGGCGTCCGGCATTGATGAAATCATGGCCGGTCTGCGTGAATCCATTGAGGCGCCGCTCGGCTCTATCGAGGGTCACACCCATGCCATCGTAATCCTCGTGGAGCACAACAGAAATCCGCAACAGGATGAGGCCGGCGCTGATTGGATCATCAATGTTCAAGACCATCGCGCAGCTCTGCGCGCAACCGAGACGGCGGTGATCCTATCAAGTTACCTCCATTTATTGGGTTTTCAGGCGCGTGCGCATACAGCCAGTTCTTCAGATGTGGATTTGAACAAGCTGGCGGTTGCTGCAGGCCTGACCACCGTGGAAGAAAATACACTCAAAGCACCTTTTGGCATCAAGGGATTTGGCCTCGCTGCGGTGACGACCAATATGCAAATGGCTTGTGATGCGCCGTTAGCACCGCATTCCGAGCAACCGACCCTGCCATCCTGGTGGATTGGCAAAGGCACACAAAAAGGCGCGCTAAACCGCGATCCATATGCGCGCAGGCGTTACGTTGATGGTGCTCACCCGTTTGAAAAACTGAAACGAGTTGATACGCCGACAACATATATTGATGAGGAACGTGTGGCCCGCGTACCCAAACGCACTGACATGTTCGCGCGTTCGCAATTTGGCGATCTTGGCAAAAAACAGCAGGAAGCTGCATCCGGAGGGTGGTATGCGCGCAAGAGCGCCCATTCGTTCGCACAACGCCGGATGCTGGGAGCCTTTGTGCTGTTGCAAGATGGCGAGAGCAGTGAGGTTGCTCAAAAGCCGACGGATGCTGAACGCAATTCAGCTAATGTGAAGGCGGCGAGCTATTTTCTGGGAATCGATGCCGTTGGCATTTCGCGTTGCCCGGACTGGACCTGGTACAGCCATGATGCCACGGGCGCACCGATAGATCCGCCCCATCACAACGCCATCTCGATGATCATCGACCAGGGCTATGAGACTATGGAAGGCGCCTCAGGCGACGACTGGATTGCTGTCGCACAATCCATGCGCGCCTATCTGCGGTTTTCGCTGCTGGGCGGAATCATTGCAAAGCAAATCCGAAACCTCGGCTATAAGGCCAAGGCGCACTCTGTCATGGACGGTGAGGTCCTTCAGCCGCCATTGTTGCTGTTGTCGGGTTTGGGGGAAGTCAGCCGCATCGGAGAGGTAATCCTAAATCCGCTGCTGGGGCCACGCCTCAAGTCCGGTGCTGTGACGACCGATATGCCTTTGGCCCATGACAAGCCAATTGACTTTGGACTTCAGAATTTCTGTGAAAGTTGTAACAAGTGCGCACGCGAGTGCCCTTCAGGGGCGATTACCGCGGGTCCCAAGCTCATGTTCAATGGCTATGAGATCTGGAAGTCCGATAGCCAGAAATGCACAACCTACCGGATCACGACTGAAGGCGGCGCAATGTGCGGCCGCTGCATGAAAACGTGCCCCTGGAACCTCGAGGGCATATTCAAGGAGAAGCCCTTCCGCTGGGCAGCGATGAACATGCCCAAGGCTGCACCACTGCTGGCCAGGCTCGACGACAAGTTGGGGAACGGCGGGCTCAATGATGCCAAGAAGTGGTGGTGGGATCTCGAGTTGAAACCTGACGGCGGTTACAAAGAGCCTGCAGCACCGGTCAACCGCCGCGAACTCGATCCCGACCTCGATATCAAATACAAGGATCAGACTCTGGCCGTCTATCCGGCCAATCTCGCGCCCTGGCCCTGGCCCTATCCATTTCCGATGGACAGAGAAGCAGGCATCGAGGCCTATCAGAACATGATCCCGGCATCGGAGTACAAAGCGCGGCTTGCGCGTGGCGAGACCAAGGAGCTTGCACACTCGCGTCCCGATTTTAAGGACGCTCCGGTCGTTATGGCGCGGATCAGCAAAGTCGAAGCGATGACGCCCTATGTGACGAAGTACGAGTTTTCGTCCTGGGATGGTGCTCCGCTTCCCAAATGGACTGCCGGCGGGCATCTGGACGTGGTGGTGACGCCGGAATTCCTGCGCCAATACTCCATGTCAGGAGATCCTGCGGATACAGCCAAGTATCAAATAGGTGTCTTGCGCGAAGACGATGGTCGCGGCGGCTCCAGAATGATGCATCGGATATTCAACGAAGGAAGGCGTGTGTTTCTCTCCAAGCCAATCAACCACTTCGAGTTGGTTGAAGACGCGACCAAGACATTTCTGATGGGTGGCGGCATTGGAATTACACCGATGATTGCCTTCGCGCATCGACTTCATGCTTTGAACAGAGACTTCGAGTTGCACTACTCAGCCAGCGAAAGGGATGGCGCGGGATATGTTGACGATCTCCAGTCGATGCCCTGGTCGGATCACGTGACGTGTCATTTTTCCGATCAGGGAACGCGTGCCGATTTGGATGAAATTTTAAAAGGATACGAGCCCGGCTGGCATGTCTATACTTGTGGGCCGGACCGTTTCATGGATGGTGTCATACAGGCAGCGGAGCGTCACGGATTTCCGGAGGAAGCCCGGCATCTGGAATATTTCTCGGTGCCCGATCAGCCTGACTATGTGAACCACGCCTTCACGGTCACCCTGGCGCGGTCCGGCAAGGAACTCAGCGTTGAGGCTGATGAGACCTTGTCTGACGTGCTTATTGCCAACGGGGTGCCGGTCGATGTCAAATGTTCAGATGGCATCTGCGGGGTTTGCAAATGCGGGCTGTTGGAGGGCGATGTCGAGCACCGGGACTTTGTTCTGTCCAACAAGCAGCGGACACAGGAAATCATCACCTGCCAGTCCCGCGCCAGCCAAAAAGACGGACGCATTGTCATTGATCTTTAGATCGCATGATAAGCGATAGTCGACATTGAAAACTCAACTGGCCATCTTCAGCAGCGGGTCGCTCGAGCTTCTTCTCCCCAAGGTTGCTCTTCAGAGACATCAGCAGCGTAGTGCTGGAACGCAAAACCTGTATTTTCCTGCCTGCCGCATCCAGGTGGATATGCTCGGGCGCAGCTTCGATCTCACGATCGAAGGGTGCGGGCTGAAGAACACTTCATTTTTCATCAATAGCGAATGAAAAACGGGATAAATCCACCCGAAAATATTAACGCAAGGTTATTCCGGAATAGTTACTAGAGTATGTTCATAATACTTTGGGAGGCTTGATTATGACAGCAATCGCAGTGGTTTACGCAATTTCTATGTCAGCATTGGCGGTTCTTCTTTTCCGTATGTTCGTCGAAAACACCCGATTGAGCATAAAGGAAGCGGAGAAGCGCGTCGGGATGGCTCCGATCCTTGATGACAGTGAGCACTAGTAACAATGCGGGCGCAAATTGCTGATTAGCCAGATAGATCTTCGGCGCCCGTTAGTTCTCACCGTGCCTGGAGCGGCATTTTGATTGAGTCTGATCCACCCTGGTCAGTGCTCGTAACGCCGCGCCATCCGGGAAGCTTCTGACTCGTCGGTCCGGCGCCGGTCCTTTTGCTCAATCAAAGTCGCTAAGGCGACACATGCAACGGTGGCTGAAGCCACGACTAAGATAATGGTCATTTTCTGTTCCACTCCCTGCTAACGAACAGAATGTGCGACGCTTATCATCCAACTGATGTGTTCAACCGCACATATTTCGAAATCTCGCGAAATTGACGGTTTTTGCGGGCCGAGCCGGCGGCCAATTGCATGCGCCCCATCACTCCTGATGATGGGCTTTCTTGATTTGACACTTAATCAGAGAAGGCACTTGCAAGAATAAAATAGGAACATTATCCTACTTTTGTCAGCATGAGGGGAATCAGGCAGTGGGAAAAGCGCGACGCGGAAGTCTCGACACGAAATTGGCGTTAAATCAGCTCCGGGAAGGCCGGGCAGGCGCGATCACAGTTCTCCGAGGCACAAAAATTGGTGGCCCCGAATACAAAACTGCCACAGAGGTGACGTTTGCAATCGACAATCTCGCCGAGCTGCTGACCGGCGACCCTGCCCATTTTCACGTGAAGATGCACAGCGCAAGCACCCTGGAGTTCATGAAGGACAATGAACGGTGATACCACTTCATCGCAAAGTCGGCCGTGCTTTCATGTCCACAACCGGAGCGAACACGGATCATCAACGTTGTTGCAGTTTCAAGTGATATCGGGCCGATTGAGCATCCAGCTCTGTCTGAACCGCTGATAGCGAATTTTCAGACGGTACTGCCAGTCAGGCCGATAATTCTGCTCGTAAGCGACGCCATTGTTCAGCCGGTGTACGGAGCGTCCGAGTTTCTCAAAATATTGTTGCGAGCCATCATGGGCATAGGAGCTGTAGAGCGTGAGCTGTTGTAGTTCCTGCAGCTGCAGAAGCGGTTCCAGTGATTTCACCGCCGTGTAACTCAGGTTGAGCTGCTCGAGTCTCGACAGGCCCGCAATCGGTGCCAAATCAAAAACCCAGGTTCTGGATATGCTCAAGTCAACCAGTCTGCGAAGTCCGGAAAGGGGAGACAAATCCACAATTGGCACGTTGTTCATAGACAACGCGCCAAGCTTCTTCAGGCCCGCAAGTGAACTGATATCTGTAATATTGGTATTGGACAGGTTTAATCGGGTGAGGTCTGACTTGGTTGAAATTTCAACCGGCAGAGCACTCAGGTGAATCAGGTCAGAAAGATCAAGATCCTGACGCGAACCTGGTTGGATGGCTGCAACACGCCCAGCAGCAATCGCATAATCCGCCTCGGCGGCTTCCCAGTACTGGATGCGGCCGGGCAACAGGGACATGGCCAGTATTGCACAGGCGATCAGGAGAATTGCTCCGGATTTTCGCATCTTCCAGCCCTCCGACTTGATGCACAATTATTCACGCAATTCGTTAGTTTTCGTAAAAGAACTCCAGCGGTAACGGCAAATTTACCCGGTCAGAAGCGGCTGTTGACCAGCACAGAGTTTGACAACAAGCCTGGCGCGCCCGTCTTCGGCGCAGCACAGTCAGATCTCCCGATGCTGATTACCGACCAGCCAGGCAGCCGCGCTGTCGCTCTGGTCATCATCTGACCATGTGATCTCAATCGACAAATACGCTCTGCAACCATTCAAAACCTGCTCCAAACCCCTATATCAAAGAGAGAAGGAGCAAGCCTATGATGACAATTGACTCCAAAGAACCCAACATGATCGCGCTCAATATCGACGGCGAGATCACATCCGAATCAATGGCTGTCGGTCTTGATGAATTAATCCGTCTTTCCGAAAATATTGAAAATGGCACAATGCTCTACACGATTCGAAACTTCCAGTTTCCGGGACTGTCGGCACTGGCTGTGGAGTTCAGGAAACTGCCAGGCCTGCTCAGTTTGCTCCGAAAGTTCGACAGGATTGCCGTTTTGGCCGATGCCGGATGGATCAAGACAGGATCCGAGATCGAGGGAAAGCTTATTCCTGGTCTGGAGATCCGGGCCTTTGGCCTGGACGAGGAAGAACAGGCGCTGGCATTCCTGCGGAATTCCTGATTTCACAAACAACTGTCGGCGTTCGCGTGCTGCTCTCTCAGTCGATTTGGACCGTCTTGTCACTTGCCAGATATTCTTCGACCCAGTCGGGAACCTTCAATCCTGCTGCAACACCAGCGTCCAGGGACTTTTCCATTTCGGTAATCCGGGTCAGGTTGTGGATCGCCTCGTCGAGCCGCTCAAAGGGAACCACAACGACGCCATCCTGGTCGGCAACGATCATGTCTCCAGTCTCAACCTCTTGCCCCCCGATCTGCACCGGAAATCCGACAGATCCAGGCCCGGTCATGTGAGGCGATGCAGGCGTTAGACCGGTACACCAGACCGGCAGACCAACAGGAATGATGCCCTGGTAGTCGCGGACCGGGCCATCGGTGACAAAACCGGCTGCTCCGTTGTTCTTCATCATGCCAATGAGACGATCACCTGCTGCTGCGCAACCGCTATGTCCGGCAAAGGCGGATATGACCACGTCGCCGCTTTGAACAAATTTGAGAGCGGCAAATGTTGCGAGAACATCGGCAGCACCACAATCGGCCGTCAGGGCAGGACCCGACGCGACGCAGCGCAAATCACGCCCACCTCCAATCGGCTGAATTCCCGATGACAGGGCGCCTGCTCCAAACAACGCATCAACGACATAACCGGTCGGCACGCCCTGAAACGCCGCTATCTGTGATTTTGTCGGGCGCCGAAACGTCGCTTTGACTGTTAGCGTTGGCGGGGCTTCAATCATCTTCTTATCCGAAATGGAAAGGCTGGAGGGGAAGAATGCAACAGATGCTGCCTTGCTGCAACGCGATCCGGACGTTGTGCCGAAGGCTGCTCAGGCTTTTGATATACCTTGGGGAATGCCCTTCGGTATCGGTCGTAAAAGTTTAACTGGATCGGCAAGAAAATCTTTAAGCTTCATCGATAATTGTTACGCGGCCGGGAAATGATTTCTTGATGTCGGAGCATTAGGCTCCCAAGCAAGGAGTCTGTCGTGATAAAGCTTTTTCGTCGCAATCAACCAGCAATGGCCGGTCACCAGGCGAATTCTCTGGCTGCCTCGGAAGACTCAACACCCAGAATATTCAGCGGCACCTGGATTGCGGCGATCCTGGCAGCAATCGCCTTTCTCCTTTCGGTCCATTTTGGAATCCAGTATGCGGTGAGAGCGCTGTTGGTGCAGCACGCCCATTCAACAGGAATGGACTGGGCTCACCATATTGAAGCCCGAACACCGACTTTGGCAGATATCGTCGAGTCCGATTCCCGTTCAGACGGAAAAAGAGCTCCAAGTTCAGTCGAGTTCACAAACATGATCAACGGGATGCTGTCGGTCGGCAACATCTACCAGGTCGATGTCATTAACCCCGATTGCTACTGCGATATCAGTCTGGGCACTTATGCAGCAAAGCAGTCAGGTGCAGCCGGCGGTGGCAATCTTGTTCATACGCATAGCCATGGAGATTCGGGTCACGGCGGGTCACATGGCCAACCGCATCTGAAAGGCACGCACAACACAACGAAAGCGCCGCCCAAAGGGGTTGTTCAACACGTTTTTGAGAGTTCAGGTCTCCACCAGTCCCGAAGTCTGTTTGGTGACTCGGACAATCGTTTTGCTCTGGACCGCGCGTTTTTGCAGAAGATTGCCAAAAACCTTAGTCATGACATTGTCCTCCACAATTCGAACATACAAACTCAGCCCCACACATTTGCCGAAGTTTATCACTCCGTCACTGTCGGTGGTAAACTCTCATACATCTTGAGAGTCATGGTCGATCTCGAGGAAGAGAGCGTTCGCTTTGCGGCCACATTGTATGCCGGAGCAGCAATTGTCCTGCTCATTCTGCTGATTGCATTTGCCTATCCAGCCACAAAGTACCTGCGCACATCAACGAGACAACGGGAAGCCGACCAGGAAGCACATTTTCTGGCAAACCACGACGTCATGACAGGCGTCAGCAATCGCAACGCCTTCCACGGAAAGGCGTCGAAGATCTTGCAATCCTGCCTTGCCAGAAACAAGTCAGCCGCGATCTTTCTGTTCGACCTCGACAACTTCAAGGAAGTCAATGACTACCACAGCCAGGATGCTGGTGATCTCGTCATCTGTGCCCTTGCGGAAAAACTGAAAGAAATCGCTCCCGAAGGTTCCCAGATTGCCCGGTTGGGAGGCGATGAGTTCGCAATGATCATTGGCGGTTTCTCGCGTGGTGATATCGAGGTCACGGAGATCATCGACATTCCGGAGTCGGTCCGGGTTCCGATCGACGACAACCGGCAAATCATCGAAACAAACATTTCTGCGGGCATCGTCAGGTTTCCGCGAGATGGCGGGAACCTGGAAGAGCTGATGCGAAATGCCGACATGGCATTGCATGCAGCCAAAGCCGGCGGCGGCGGTTACACGGTAGAATACGACGCACAGATGAGCATCGAATTCTACGAACGCCTCGATCTGCGCGACGAGTTCAGGGATGCGCTTGAGAGATCCCAGATCGTACCGTTCTACCAACCCCTGGTGAATATGAAGACAGGACAGGTTGAAGGATTCGAGGCTCTCGCAAGGTGGGACCACCCCTCGAGAGGAATTCTGACCCCTTATGTGTTTGAAGAGATGCTCAGCGATCGCGAGCTTGGTGCGATGGTGGGTTCGTTGATGTTCAAGAAGATCGTTGAGGATATGAAACGCTGGAAATCAACGGGGGTCGCTTTCGAGAGCGTTGGGTTGAATGTTGGCGAAGGCGACCTGTTACAGCCTGGTTTCGCACTCAATATCATCTCCGAGCTTGTCAGTAGTGGCCTTCAGCCAAACAACCTGGCTATCGAAGTTACCGAGACGTGTATGTTTGGTTCAAACAGCCAGGCCTTCATCAATCAACTGGAGCACCTCCGGAGAGCCGGATGTTACATTGCACTCGACGATTTCGGCACCGGGTTTTCGTCCATCACGCAGGTCAAGCAACTGCCGTGTTCGGCGGTCAAGATTGACAAATCGTTTGTCAACGAGGTGGTCAACGACAAAGCCGATCAATCGATTATCCAGTCGCTTCTTGAACTGGGTCAGAAACTCGGCTTCAAGCTGGTTCTTGAAGGCGTTGAAACACTGGAACAGCTCGATCTTCTGAAGTCACTGGGTTGTGAAATTGCCCAGGGATATCACTATTCACGCCCGGTCCCCGCCTCAGAGGTTCCGGCGTTGATTCAAAAACTGAACGGCAGCACGGCCAAACGCGATCGAATCCGCATCGTGGCGTAGACTGACCGGGAGCGCATGATCTGAAGGCCGGACAGAGCCCGCAAGTGCCGATGCCGGATTGTCGCGACCGGTTTATTTTTCGACACCCACGTCGATTAGACATGCAGTTCGCAACCAACGCCTGTTTCACGGCACGCTCAGAGATTGGTGCCCGGGTTACGCTTTCGGCGAAACCTCTCGGTCCAAACCACATACGGCAACTCCACAGGTTTCGATTGTGAAACTGGTGTCATCAGCGCCTCGCCTCGCATCAAACTGCCGACCATCAACGCACTGGACGCGTGCAGAATAGGAGACGCCAACAGCTTCTTCTCTCTCCCGAATGTTGAGGAAGTATGCAACTTCACAATCCTTATCAAATGCCATTTGAGAGCGCAGCGAATCCAACCACCCGGGGTCGCTGGATTGCGAATGCCCGGATGAGGCAAAGGAAAATGCCAGCATCAGACACAGCGACATTATCGTAAGCAGTTTCACGGCCACCACTCCGCAGCATATCAATGTGGCCCGATCCTACTGCTGTTCCGACCCGGCAAATTGACCAGGATCAATCGTCCCGCGCGCCACTCTGGCAACTTCGATTGCAATCTGGAGCGCGTAACAATGTCGAAGCCGGTCTTCCGCACAAAGGACCTCACCAAAATCTATGGCAGCGGCGATGTCGAGGTTCGGGCGCTCGATGGTGTGACAATGGCCCTCAATGAGGGTGAAATGACCGTTCTGCTGGGTCCGTCAGGCAGTGGAAAGTCAACCTTCCTGAACATCGTGGGTGGGCTGGACAGGGCATCGAGCGGGCGCGTGTTCTACGAAGATCTGGAACTGACCTCTCTGAGCGAGCGTCAGCTCACCCGATACCGAAGAGAGCACGTCGGCTTCGTGTTTCAGTTTTACAATCTGATCCCCAGCCTCACAGCCTGGGAAAATGTTGCGCTGGTCACGGAGGTTTCGGTTGATCCGATGTCTCCCGATGAAGCGCTGGCTATGGTTGACCTCGACAACCGCTCCACCCACTTTCCGGCTCAGCTCTCCGGCGGAGAGCAGCAACGGGTCGCCATCGCGCGGGCGATTGCAAAGCGGCCGAAAGTCCTTCTGTGCGACGAACCAACAGGCGCCCTCGACTCGAAAACCGGCGTGATTGTGTTGGAGGCACTCTCCCACATCAATCAGCAACTTGGCACCACCACAGCGGTCATTACGCACAATGCAGGGATACAGGCGATAGCCAATCGGGTCTTGTCATTTCGGGACGGCAAGATCATTGACGTTCAAACAAATGAGCACCGAATCGCGCCGGCCGAAGTGGTTTGGTAAGATGCGTGCATTGGACAAAAAGCTCATCCGCGATCTCGGCAGACTTTGGGCTCAAGGTCTGGCCATTGCACTTGTTATGGCATGCGGTGTTGGGACCATTGTCACCTTTATCGGTGCCTATCGCTCGCTGGAGGAAACGCAGTTTGCGTTTTACGACCGCTATCGATTCGGCTCGGTCTTCGCATCTGCGGATCGCGCACCGCGCCGCCTGCAAGCCAATATCGAAAGGATATCGGGTGTCTCTTCGGTCGAACTGCGCATTGTCAAACCGGTTCTGCTCGATATCGAAGGACAACGAGAACCGGCATCTGGCATAGCAGTTTCTATTCCGGATTTAAGAGAGGCAAGGGTCAACAAGCTCTATGTCAGGCACGGTCGTTTGCCGGTTTCAGGGCGCCCCAATGAAGTGGCGGTCGTTGAGAGATTTGCAAACGCGCACGGATTCCGGCCCGGTGACCATTTTGAAGTCATCATGGCCGGGCACAAAGTCCGACTGCGAATTGCAGGTATCGTCCTATCACCGGAATACATCTACTCAATTGGTCCGGGAGACATGGTTCCCGACGAACGACGCTTTGGGATCTTTTTCATGACGGAGTCCGTATTGGAGGGCTTGTTTGACATGGAAGGGGCATTCAACAATGTCAGTCTTGGAACTTTGCGAAGCGCAAACGCAGACAATATTGTCGTCAAACTGGACGCGCTGCTGAAGCCTTACGGCGGGGCAGGTGCACACACCCGGGAAGATCACGTCTCTCACGCGTTCCTTGATGCGGAAATGACCCAGTTAAGGGGCATGGCATCGATTATTCCGCCCATTTTTCTGCTCGTTGCGGCCTTTCTCGTCAACATGATCCTGTCTCGGCTCGTTGCGCTGGAACGCGAGCAGGTGGGGCTTTTGAAAGCAATCGGCTACAGCAATCTGGCCATCGGAGCTCATTATGCAAAGCTTGTCTTTGTGATCGCTCTGGTGGGATTGGCCATCGGAGCCGGGTTCGGATTTTGGGCAGGGCGGGGCCTGACCAGGCTCTTTGCGAGCTTTTTCTCCTTTCCGTTTTTAATCTTCCGGCAAAGCATTGATCTGTATGCCATTGCTGGTGGCCTGACGATCATCTCCGCTCTGCTGGGTGCTGCAAAGGCAATATCTTCCGTCATCGCTTTGCCGCCGGCAGTGGCCATGCGTCCGCCGGCGCCGGCCAATTACCGCAATGTGCTGGTTGGGCATTTACAGCGACTTGGCGCCTTTTCTCAATTGTCGATAATGGCATTCAGACACTTGGTGCAACGGCCCGTGCGTGCGTTTCTCACAACTCTGGGTACCTCGCTGTCGGTCGCTCTTCTGATAACGTCGCTGTTTTCTTACGATGCGATCGACGAGATGATTGATACGATTTTCTTTCGCGCTGATCGACAGGATGCAACGATCACACTGGCGAAGGACACCGCTCCAGGCGGCCTGTTTTCCATTGCGAAACTGCCGGGGGTTCTGCGAGCCGAGCCGTTTCGTCAGACCCCCGTCGATCTGGTAAATGGTCATCGCACTCAACGCATGTCGATTGTCGGCATCTCTCCTGGGGCGGAGCTTTCTCGGATTCTGGATGCGGACATGCATCCAATGGATCCGCCCCCAAATGGAATCGTTTTGTCAGAACATGTGGCTTCCAAGCTTGACCTGAGCATAGGAGACCGCGTCGGAGTGACACTGCTCGAACGAGACCGGCGTGTGGAAATCCTGACGGTTGTCGGTCTGTCACAGGGACTGGTGGGCCTCACCGCCTATACCAGGCTGAGTGTTTTGAACCGGATGCTACGCGACGGCCGGCGCATATCCGGTGGACGCGTCACAGTCGATCCCAACGGTCTGGACACAATCTACAAAGCCATAAAGGCAACGCCGGCGATGGCCGGAATTGCTCTCCAGGATCTGTCACGGCGGCAGTTCCAGAACACGGTCGAACAAAACATCACGACGAACACAGCTCTCTACGTTGGGGTTGCTGTCATCATCACTTTTGGAGTGATCTATAATTCAGCCCGTATTCAGCTTTCCGAGCGAGCCCGGGAACTGGCCAGTCTCCGCGTGTTCGGTTTTACCCGCGCTGAAGTCTCCAGTGTGCTCATGATCGAACTTGCTGTGATTGTGCTGGCAGCCCAGCCGCTTGGATGGATCCTGGGCTACGGTTTTGCATGGGGTGTTACCGCTCTAATTTCCAGTGACCTCTTCAGGATTCCCTTTGTCGTCAGCCCGCGCGCACTGGCCCTTTCCAGCCTGGTGAGCCTTGCCGCGGCGATTGTGTCGGCCCTGATTGTCCGACGCAGAGTGGATCGACTGGACCTCATTCGGGTTCTGAAAACCAGGGAGTAATGAATCATGCCGAAATGGTTGAAGCGGACGATTGGATTCGTTGCCCTCGTCCTGGTCGTTGGAGGCTTCTACTACGCATTGCGCGAAAGACCCGTCGGTGTGGATGTGGCGCTGGTCACGTCGGGCCCTATGCAGGTTTCCATAAAGGAGGAGGGGGAAACCCGTGTGCGCGACGTCTATACCGTCTCGTCTCCCATGGCCGGAAATCTCGCCCGGATCAGTCTCGATGAAGGTGACGATGTTACGGCCAATGAGACAATAGTCGCTTCAATCCGCCCTCTGGGCCCTCCATTCCTCGACACCCGGACCCGAAGGGAGTTGCAATCCGCCGTTACGGCCGCTCAGTCGGGCGTCGCCCTTGCACAGGTTGAATTCGAGAGAAGTAAGATGGCCCTACAACTCGCCCAGTCGGAGTTCGACAGAGCATCGGCCCTTGCAAAGCGTAAGATTCTGCCTCTCAGCCAGCTTGAAAAGGCATTCAACGCACTTGAATTACAAAAGGCACAGGTGAAAAGCTCCGAAGCCGCTATCAATTTACGAAAGGCAGAGCTGGTCAGTGCAGAAATACGCATACAGCAACCCTCCGACGTGAATGAACCAGTGAACCGGCAGGGGTGCTGTGTGAATGTCACAGCCCCAATCAATGGCGTGATTCTCAATGTTCTTGCCCGCAGCGAACAGCCGGTATCTCCGGGAACCCGTATTGCAGAAATTGGCAACCCCCGCGAGCTGGAGGTTGTCGTTGATCTGCTGTCGAGTGACGCAGCAAAGATCGAGATCGGCGCCGAAGTACAACTTTCAGAATGGGGAGGTTCCAATATTCTCGCCGGCGCAGTCCGCCGGGTCGATCCCGCAGCATTCACCAAAGTATCGTCTCTGGGCATCGAAGAGCAGCGCGTTAATGTTGTGATCGACCTGAAGGACGCTCCGCCTGCTCTTGGGCACGGCTATCGCGTTGTGACCAATCTTGTTACCTGGAAGGAAAATGAGGTCTTGCAGATTCCAATTGGAGCCTTGTTTCGCTCAGATGGAGACTGGGCAACCTTTGCTGTCGAGAACGGAGTTGCCCAGACACGCCGTCTGAAACTTGGTCAGATGAATGATGAAACAGCTCAAGTTCTGAGCGGTGTGGATCGGGATGAAAGCGTGATTCTATATCCCAATGATGTTCTGAAGGACGGCAGTCTTATTGAAGCTCGTTAGCGTGTGTTGCGTTCTGCGAGATCGCCCCGGACCAATGAGACATTCACCTCCAGGATGGGGAAGAACGCAAAGAAGGCTTGCCCAATCAAACCGATGGTGCCGTTTGTCGTCAGGAGTTCTTGCTGAAAAACGTCCAGGCTTTGATCATAGATGAGCAGCGCCAGCCCATATTCACTCATCAGCAAAAGCACGAATGCCAAAACTCCCATGCCAAGCCTTTGAAAGAAATGCTGAGGAATGGCACACCATTCGATAATCCTGGTGCAGACGATCCAGGAGAATGTGAGAATGAAGGGCAATTCCAGAACTGTTGCAGCGATCTCTCCGGCTAGGGGCTCCAACCAGAAGACGCGGACCGTTCCAAGCAGTGAACCGGCAAGCAGGACTGCAAAGAAGTAGAGCACTCCTGCTTTGACCATGTTGATCATGAGTCCTCGTTTCCGATGCGTTAGTTGGCCATCAGAACGGGTAGTTTGGCGGTTTGCAGGATGCTGCGGGTCGTGCCTCCGAGCAGCCATTGCCGTAACCGCGAATGGCTGTAAGCACCCATCACCAGGATATCAGCATCGATGTCTGCCGCATGTTCGAGCAGAACTTCCGAGACATCGCGATTGCCGCTTGGAATACGATCAACCGTGACAGCAAATTTCTGACGGGCCAGATAGGCAGCGGCATCATCGCCGGGATTTGGTCCTTGTTGGTTTCCATCAGGATCCACAATGACTATATGGGCATCGATGGTGCCGCTCAGCCATCTAAGGCTCTGATGAATTGCCTTGGCGGCCTCTGGCTCACCGTTCCAGGCATACATCGCCTTTTTGACGTTCGGAAGATTTTTGCTGTTGGCTCCCATGATGATCACGGGTGTGCCGGAATTTAGCAATGCGCCGTTGAAGGCTCTGGTTTTCCGCTCAGTGGCTAAAACGGCCTGATTGGGAAACACGGTGGCGTCGGCGAGCATGGCGTATTGAAGAATTGTCTCTTCCGTCAGAGCCGCATCACGGCACTCAAGCGAAACCGATGCCGAAAGGTTTTCGTCCTGAAGCAGGCGTTCAATCTCCTGCACTCGATCCTTACCTTGCCGAAGAAGTTCGTCGTTCTCCTTACTGAAATAGTAAGCAGGTACGCCCGGTGCAGCCGCAACGGGAACAACCTGGATAACGCCAAAAACCAAAACATTAAGGTGAGCTTCGGCCTTTTTGGCTAGCTCAATGACCGGTTTGACGCCATCGGTCGATTGCTCGACGTCATGGATCGCAAGAAGGGTTTTCATGATTTTTGTTCCTCAGCTTGAGCTATGGGTGCGGTTCCCAATGAAAGCAGGCTAAGGTCAGAGTTCCGTCTGGAATTGAGGCAGATCAAACAAAAGAAAATCGAGGACGCTAGCTTGTTGGCCGTGACGCATCAACTGGCCGATATCTCATGATGTTCAAAAACGCGATCAACCTGTTCGACCTGTTCGGCTTCAAAATTCGGGTAGACCCGAGTTGGCTGCTTATTGCGGCATTAATAATCTGGAGCCTTTCAAACGCCTACTTTCCGGAAATTTTGCCCGGCTATTCCAACTACGAGTATATTGCGCTTGGCACCGCATCTATGCTGGGTCTGTTTGCTTCTCTCATATTTCATGAGCTTTCACATTCCCTGGTAGCAAGGCAGTTTGGGCTCAAGGTCGGCAGTATCACACTTTTCATTTTTGGTGGCGTCGCCGAACTTGAACACGAACCTAAAAGCCCGAAATCGGAGTTCTGGATCGCGATCGCCGGGCCGGCGATGAGTTTTGCGCTGGCCGGATTGTTCTATCTCGCTGCTGTTTCAATCGAGGGAATACAGGCGTCAAAGCCGCTCGCTGCCATGTTCACTTATCTCGCTGTCATCAATTTCGTACTCGCAGCATTCAACCTGGTTCCTGCATTCCCGCTGGATGGAGGGCGCATTTTGCGAGCCATGTTGTGGCACTTCAAAAAGGACCTTGTCTCGGCAACACTGGTTGCCAGCTCATTTGGATCAGCGTTCGGATTCTTGCTCATCGTGTCCGGTATTTTCTCGCTCTTCTCTGCAAGCGCGGTAGGGGGGCTATGGCAAATACTGATTGGGTTTTTCGTGCTCAACGCTTCGCGCAGTTCTTATCAGCAACTTCTGATTTCCAACGCTTTGAAGGGACAGACGGTGCGCACACTGATGACCAGGACGGTTCGTACAGCCGATCCCAACGACTCGGTTCAACAGGTGATTGAGGACGTGATATTGAAGCACAACGTCACCTTCGTGCCCGTAACCGAAGGGGAGCATGTTCTGGGATTCGTTTCGACCCAAATTCTTCAGGAGATAGAACGCGAAAACAGGGCGCAAACCAAAGTGGGTGATGTCTATGAATCTTCCAGCGGGAAAAACACAGTATCACCTGACCTTTCGATGGAGGCTGTCTTCACGAAGATGGTGAAAGGTGATCTTCGCAAACTGATGGTGGCTGAAAACGGAGTCTTACTCGGTGTCGTTGCGCTTGCAGATCTAACGACATATCTGTCAATTCGAAATGGTCTTGGCCTGGATATTCAGGACAATGAAGTCTTGGCCCCTTCGGGAGCAAAGATCTCCGCATGAAGAACATTCTGGTCATCCAGGCTCACCCCGACGGCAGCACCAGACACTATTGTCACGCGCTCGCTGAAGCCTATGCCAATGCTGCGCTCGCGGCGGGTCACGACGTGACGATGATCAATCTGGGCGAGACCGACTTTCCGATCCTGCGCTCCAAGGCTGAATGGGAATCTACCGATCAATTGCCGGCATTCGTCACCAATGCGCAAAAAGTTGTTGAGGAGGCAGACCACCTGGTCTTCATTTACCCCTTGTGGCTCGGCACGATGCCTGCCCTTCTGAAAGCCTGGCTTGAGCAGGTTTTCAGGTCCGGCTTCGTCTTCAATGTCGTACGCGGCGGCAAAGCATGGGAAGCCCGGGTCGGTGGGCAGACTGCGCGGGTGGTCGTGACCATGGGAATGCCGGCGCTGTTCTACAACCTGTTCTACTTCGCCCACAGCCTGAGAAGCTTCGAACGAAACATTTTGAAGTTCAGCGGCATCAAGCCCGTCCGGACCAGCCTGATCGGGTCGGTTGATGCGAAAGATGGCAAACAGCGAGAAAAGTGGCTTGAAACGATGGCACGCTTCGGGCGAGCCGGGATCTGACAGAACCAACGATCGTCCGGTTGCACCGCGGACCGGCCGCGAGTTCTCGGGTTGGCGGTATCAACTATAGTGTCTGTGAAGTCGGCAAGAATGCCAACTGGTGACAGCTAAAGGTGAAGTCCCTTTTCGTTGAAAGGCGCAGCTAGTGGGAGAAAAGGACTGGTACAGTCATGTGTTCCAGCAGGTTGGTCGTTGTCGCTCCGATAACAAAATCATAGAACTTTGAGTGTCCAAACGCGCCGGTGACGATCATGTCGACTCCCCTCTCGAAGGCCTCGTTCAGCAAGGCGTCACCGACGGAAATTTCGGAATTTTGCCAGTGCGCAACCGTCACTTTTACATCATGTCTGTTCAGGCAGCTGGCCACCGCGTGGGCGGTATTCTCCAGATACGCAGCGTCCTTGTCGGAGTGGGACACCCACAATACTGTTGCTTCGGCCCCACTTGAAAGAAGAGGAATTGCGTCATGGATCGCCCGGCTGGCTTCGCGCGTGGCGCTCCATCCCATGAGAACGCGCTCGCCGAAGGATTCGAAATCTCCGACCATTGGCATCACGAGAACCGGCCGCCCGGAACGCTTTATCACTGCCTCTTGAGCATGAACCTGATCCGATCTGTCATGCTCTGGATCTGCCTGACCCATAATCACAAGATCGGCGCAATGAGCATGTTCCACCAAGCGGTCAGCTACGTGAGTCGACTGCGCTTTCACCAATCGCCATTCCGAGACAAAATCCTCAGCTGCCGTATGCTTCTCGAATATGCTTTTGATATTGTCTGCCTGCTGGGTCTGCGACTCATCAAAATCCAGTGTTGCCTGACGCGGCATGTCTACGACAATTCCAGGATACACTTCCACTGATTGCAGGGTGTGGAGACCGATGAGATGCGCATTGGATTTTCGCGCCAGAATACAAGCGGCATTCATCAGCCGGTCGGCGCTGGCTTCCGTTGTCAGACATACGAGTATGGTCTTGTAGGTCATGGTCAGGCGCCGGTTTTTGTGAGTGTCGAATAGCTGAGCAGTCTGTAAAGGCCACACCAGCCAAACAGGCCGGTACCCAGAAGCAGAACACCGACCAAACCGCCGTAGGAATAAGGAACCTGCGGATTGACAATTGCCAGGATCAAGAGAGTCGAACCGAAGATTATCCGGAGGACACGGTCTGCTGAACCCACATTTTTTGTCATCATTTTCTCCAGATGTGCCACGGGAACAACGAGGGGTCACAATCTCGCATACCCGGTGGCACATGATTGTTGCGGGGGCTCAGGCCGCCTTTGAAATCTCAATTTTTTTGGTTTTCTCGACAACTTCCGGTGGCTTCTCGATCTCTATCTCAAGAACACCGTTCTTGAATGCCGCCTTTACGCTCTTTGGATCGATTTCGAAGGAGAACGGAAGAGTTCTGGAAAAGCTCCCATAGGATCGTTCCACCAGTTTGAAGTCCTTCTCGTTTTCTTCGCGGCTGGTGGCTTTTTCACCCTTCAGCGTGAGTACATTTCCGGCAACGGATACATCGATATCCCCATCATCGACACCTGGGAGTTCGGCTGCGACTTTTACGATCTTGCCAGTCTCACTGACGTCAATCTTCGGAACAATCTGACCATTTCCGACCGACTCATCTTCTGTATTGAAACTTGGAAAGACGTCGCGAAACTCGTTAAACACACGGTCGATCTCGTTGTGGAGCGACCTGAAAGCGAGGGGTGTCTTCTCTCCATTTCCGAAAACGGAGGGCAATAGTGAAGTTTTCATCATGAGTCTCCATCTGGTTTGAATTTGCTGTGGCTTGAATTGCCGTGCGATCAGATTAGTGGCGCGGTCCGTTCTGAAATTGAGATGAATCAAACCGCCAGGAAATTTGTGAAATGATTAGACAGGTTGGAAGTCGGAATTCCGGTGAGATCTTTGGGCAGTTCGGCAATCAGGTCTGATTTCAGATCGTCAGGAAGCAGCGCCCTGACCCGTCCGAGCATTGTGGGAGGTGCACAAATGATCAGCCTGTCAAACTGTTTTTTCCTCTTCGACAAAATGAGCTCATCAACCAACTCGCTGGCAAATGCATTGCTTTGCAGCCTTCCGCTTTGATGCTGCTCCATCTTGCTGCGCGCTTCACCGACGCTGCTGAATGCCCTCCCTGGTTGATCGTCGAAGTCGGCCCCACCGGGGCTTGTGTGTGCCAGACCGCGTGGCTGATACAGGCCTTTTCCCGGCCCATCGTTCTCGACGATACGCGCTTTTCCGTTGTTGGCGATCAATATCCATGTTCGGACCGGTTTCATTTTTCATGGCCTCCAGGTTCTGGAAAACATTTTCAGTTGATCAGCACCGCCCGTATTGATCAGGGTCAATTCAACCGACCAGCTCGCTCACGAGATATCCCGCACCATAGGCGATGAACGCAGCGGATGCGCCAATCGCCAGCGTTTCTAAGCCCGAACGCCACCAGGGTTGCAGTGACCAGGCGCTCTTGAGAACGCCAATTGAAAAGAAGGCTATCGCGGTGGCAACGGCAGCGACTTCGAATGGTTTGGTCACTTCGAAAAGGAAGGGGACAAGCGGGATGAACCCGCAGATCAGAAATGCGATGAAGGTTACCAGGGCGGCGGGAAGAGGTCTTGGGTCGATGGGGGATTTGCCATACTCGTCAACCAGCATCATGTTGATCCAGGTTTTTTCATCACGCGTGATATAGGAAACAGCGCGTTCCAATGTCTGGCCGCCAAAGCCTTTCAATTGAAGTATTTGCCGGATTTCTGCCCGCTCTCCATCAGGCACTTCTCGAATGTGCCGGCGTTCGATCGCTCTTATGCGCTCTACGTCGTCCAACTCCGCCTTTGTTCCCGAGTAATTGCTGGCTGCCATCGAGAAACCATCAGCCAGCACATTTGCGATCCCCAGGGCAATGATGACACTATGGGACAGGCTGGCACCATGGACACCAGCCACGATAGCAAATGTGGTTACAGCACCATCAATGCCGCCATAGACGAAATCTTTCAGGTGCTCGGTGCCGATCGGTTGTCCGATCCGCGCCCGGATCTCGTCATCGGAGTGACCGTGTTCCAACATTCAACCTTCCGCGTTTGCCTTTTCGCGAGGTTGAACACTGCAAATTGAGGCATGTTGAGCGAGATCAATTTGCCGGATCGATTATGTCTGATATCGAAACACGCCTGCGACGACCACCAGTTCTTAGTCATGCCCCAATCTCCAGTCCGCAAGAATACCGCCGTCAGGCTATCGTGATGTGGTCTACGACACGCTTCACACCTGGTACCGTCCACGCTGCACGCTCAACCAATTCCCGCTCATAATAGGCCTTCACCTTGCCATTCAACGTCACGGTGTCACCAGCAACGTCCACGCTGACATTTTTTGCCTCAAGATCTGCGCTGCGCTGCAAAGCGTCCTCAATCTTCTTGCGAACATTGCCCGGCGTTGCGACATTCTTCAGGGCTATGCGATTGGCAATTCCCGTGACAGAACCGACGTGTTGCACCTGCTTTTCAATGTGCTCGCGTTGATATTGATGGTCGACGCGGCCGCTCAGCGTTACAAAGCCATTGCGTACTGATGCTTTTACCGTGTTGCCCGGAATTGACACATTCCACTCCAGTACATGGGCAATTCTTGTCGCAATATCGCTGTCATCATGCCGCAGCTCGGTGGGCAGGTTAACTTCAATCTCGTCTGCAATCGCCTTGACGCCACGCACATGCTTCACAGCATCTGTCGCAGCAAATTTTGATGCGTAGCTGCTCACATGTCCCGTCAGAGTTACCGCACCTTCTTGGGCTGTTACTCCAATATGTGAATGATCAACCTTAGGGTCCCACTTAAGCTCATCAAGAACAAGCTGCTTCAGATTTGCATCGTTAATCATTGCGTTCTCCATTAGAATTGGGTGTTTGCTGACATTTCAGCTATCAAAGTGCCGCCGGAAAACTTTGATTCAGATCAAAATGATGGATTTTCGTCCCATGCCAAACTCGTCAGAAATTCAAACGTCGTCTGACAGAACAAATAACGTGGCAAAGTTGGAAGCACTTCTTCATGCAGCTGTAGATGCCATCATTACGATCGATATCGATGGCAACATTCAATCTATGAACAGATCTGCGGAAACGTTGTTCGGCTATTCATTCCAGGATATCGCAAAACGCAATATTCGGTGTCTTATGCCGGAGCCGTGGGCGTCCGAACACGATGACTATATAAGGCGCTATCGAGCAACTGGCGAAAAGAAAATCATTGGCATCGGCCGTGAAGTCGAGGGTAAGCGCAAAGATGGCACGGTCTTTCCGATACATCTGTCGGTCAGCGAATATATGGTCAGTGGAGAGACTTTTTTCACGGGTATCATCCATGACTACAGTCATCGAAAACGCGCTGAAGCCGCGTTGATGGCTTCACAAAAAATGGAAGCCATCGGTCAACTCACTGGTGGAATTGCTCATGACTTTAACAACCTTTTGACGGTGATTACCGGCAATTTGGAACTGCTGGAGATCCAGCTTCAACAAGGTTCAAGCATCGAACTGCTCAAGGAGGCGCAGGAGGCCGCGGCAATTGGAGCGGACCTGACTGACCGACTGCTCACCTTTGCTCGACGCAGCGTCCTGCAGCCGGAAAGCGTGGATATCAATGCTGAAGTCGAAAAGCTCAGCAACATGTTGGCACGTTCACTGGGCGGCGATGTCGTCTTCGAGACCCGGCTTGCAGACGACTTATGGATTGCGCGTGTTGATCCAGGTCAGATCAACAGCGCCCTCCTCAATCTGGCAGTCAATGCTCGAGACGCCATGCCCGACGGCGGACGGGTGGTGGTCGAAACAATCAATGTAACAATCGATGATGAGCCGATGTCTCTGGAAACGGGACTGGCTGTCGGTGACTATGTGTGCATTTCGGTCTCTGATACGGGCGTCGGCATGGATCAAATGACGACGCGCAGGGTCTTTGAACCCTTTTTCACGACCAAGAGCCCGGGTAAGGGAACGGGTCTTGGTCTTTCCATGGTCTATGGATTTGCCAAACAGTCCGGCGGACATGCAGCCGTCTATTCCGAACTCGGCGTAGGAACGACGGTGAATGTATATCTACCAAAAGAACGCGACACCGGTGAAGTTGCTGAAAACCGTCTAACAGAACCGGCTGTCCCGGAGCATCGAGGCAATGGCCAACTTGTTCTCGCGGTAGAGGACGATCCAAGGGTTCAGAAATTAACCGCACAAAGGCTTGAACTTCTAAATTACAGGGTATTGGTCGCGGACAACGGCAAGCAAGCGCTGGATGTGCTCGCCGGTAACTCAAATGTTGAGCTGGTTTTCACGGACCTGATCATGCCTGGGGGAATAACAGGTTATGAACTGGCCGAAATACTGGCTCGGAAATTCCCCAATCTGCCCGTTCTGTTGACATCGGGATACGCAGAGGACCTGGTCCACGCAGATGTGCTTCAAGTCAAACGACTCAAGCTTCTCCGCAAACCTTATCAACTCAGTGAGTTGGCCGAGAACCTGCATCGCCTTCTGAACTGACGGGGTTGGATTTGCAGACATCTGCAGCAAAGGTATAGCCGACACCCCTAACGGTTTTGATGATTCTGGGGGATGACGGATTGACCTCAATCTTTTTCCTTAGCCGAGCGACCTGATTGTCAACCGTCCGATCATAGGCGGTCCACCCTGCACCATTGAGATCACCCATGATCTTGTCTCTGGAAAGCACCCGTTTTGGGGCACCGAGGAAGAGCATCAGCAAGCGAAAGTCAGTTGATGTAAGATCGCAGATCTGGCCATCTGGTGACCTAAGTTCAAACAGGTCCGGATAAGCCTTCCAACCATTGAAAGAATAGACCGGTCTGTCATCGGCAAGAGCAACTGCAGAAAGTTCACCTTGCTCTTGTGAACGAAATTCGCTTCGCCTTAAGAGCGAACGCACCCGGGCCTGAACTTCCCGCACATGAAAAGGCTTGGAAATATAGTCATCGGCACCCACCTCCAAACCCACGACTTTGTCGATTATTTCACCTTTG
>CALIOE010000069.1 GCA_938044775.1 uncultured Rhizobiaceae group bacterium | reverse complement strand
GCACTGCGCTCGTTTTGCATGAATCCGTGAGAAAAGGGCTGCAGCAGGAACCGTTGGCTCGGAACTGCCTTAGTCGGAAACCGTCGTTCGTTCAGCTGGTACGGCCAGACCGACAGGCGGACCGAGAGTTCGTCTGGCCTGCGCATTCAAACGGGCGACAATTCGAGCTGCAGCGCTGCGTTGCTCGTTATCGGCTTCAGCATAGGCGGCCGCTTCCATCTCAATGACCGAATTCAAACCCTTTCGGGCCGCACGGGCCTTGGCGCGGGTCAGGTGAACCAGACCTCTAACACGGTTACGCTTGACGCCTTCACCGTAGAAAAGCATGCGCCCCAGTTCCGCCTGCGCGAGGGCATGGCCCTTTTTGGTGGCGGCGCTGAACCAGCGCGCTGCATTACGTTGCCTGTTGGCACCCAGCAACCCATCCAGATAGAGTTTTCCAAGTCGGTACTGAGCCTCTGCATCGTGATAGGCGGCCGCAGCCCTCATATAGTAGTTCTCGGCCCGACGCGGATTGGCAACAACGGGTGTTCCTTTGATGCCGTACTGGGAATAATGCCCTAAAGACACAACCGCATGGGAAACATAGGGCAAGTCATAGCGGTTCGGCATATGCTCGTAAAAACGATCTGCAATCTTTGAGAACAATTTGAACGCAGCTAAGTGATCTCTCTTGACGCCCTCGCCTGTCTGAAACATGCGGGCCAGCTTCCATTCAGCTGGAACATGGTTTTTCTCTGCTCCGTACTTAAACGCCCCCAATGCATCAGCGTTACGTCCGCTTTTCAGGGCCTCGAAACCATAGCTCAAAATCGAGCGCGGCTGCTCGTCTGGCTTGAACACCTTTTCAGGGTCAAACGCCAGCGCGTTGCCCGCCGTGGTAAACACGGCGAGGCTTGTTGCAGCCAGCAGATTTAGCTTAGGTGTCCGCATAGCACACCTTTTCTACGGTGCCGCCCGGATGGGTCACAGCACCATTGACGGCCGAGCCGACGGTCTGGGCGTACTTCCAGATAGCACCGGACGTATAGTCGGTGTCGCGCGGCTTCCATTCCTTGCGCCGGGCTTCCATCTCCTCGTCGGATACCTGAACGTTCATTGTGCCCGCCACGGCATCAAGCTCAATAATGTCGCCATCTTTCAGCAGGCCTATGGGGCCTCCAACCGCAGCTTCTGGACCAACATGGCCAATACAGAAGCCGCGGGTGGCCCCGGAGAAACGGCCGTCAGTAATCAAAGCGACTTTGTCGCCCATTCCCTGACCGTAAAGCGCTGCGGTGGTTGAAAGCATTTCGCGCATGCCAGGCCCGCCTTTGGGGCCTTCATAACGAATGACAAGCACGTCACCTTCTTCATATTGCTTGGCACTGACAGCTTCAAACGCCAATTCTTCGCTATCAAAACACCGGGCCGGACCGGTGAACTGCTGATTGGCCATGCCTGCCACTTTTACAATTGCTCCTTCGGGCGCAAGGTTGCCCCTCAGCCCGACAACACCACCGGTGGGCGTAATTGGATTGGTAACCGGGTAGACGACGTCCTGATCATCGTTCCATTTCACGTAGTCCATGTTTTCGGCAATTGTGCGGCCCGTAACCGTAAGGCATTCGCCATGCAGAAAACCGCCATCCAGCAAGGTCTTCATCAACAGAGGGATGCCACCCACCTCAAACATGTCCTTGGCAACATATTTCCCACCCGGCTTGAGGTCCGCGATATAGGGTGTGCGCTTGAATATCTCGGCGACGTCAAACAGATCGAACTTGATGCCGATTTCATTGGCGATGGCCGGCAGGTGCAGCGCGGCATTGGTGGACCCGCCAGACGCTGCAACAACCGTGGCTGCATTCTCAAGCGCCTTAAGCGTAACGATGTCGCGCGGACGGATGTTGCGGGCGATCAGGTCCATGACCTTCTCGCCGGCTGTCATGCAAAATCGATCGCGAATTTCGTAGGGTGCAGGGGCTCCGGCCGAATATGGCAGGGCCAGTCCAATCGCTTCGGAAACCGTCGCCATGGTGTTGGCCGTGAACTGGGCACCGCAGGCGCCGGCTGAAGGACACGCAACCCGCTCCAATTCGTCCAGATCTTCGTCACTCATATTGCCGACGGAATGTTCACCGACAGCCTCAAACAGGTCTTGTACAGTAACCTGACGACCCTTGAAGGTACCCGGAAGGATGGAACCGCCGTAAATGAAGATCGATGGAACGTTAAGCCGAACCATTGACATCATCATGCCCGGCAGAGACTTGTCGCAACCGGCAAGGCCGACCATCGCGTCATAGCAATGGCCGCGCATGGTCAGTTCGACCGAGTCAGCGATAACTTCGCGCGACACAAGAGAAGCCTTCATGCCCTGATGGCCCATCGCAATACCGTCAGTCACCGTTATGGTCGTAAACTCACGGGGTGTGCCGGCAGCCGAGGAAACGCCCTTCTTGACCGCCTGCGCCTGCCGCATCAAAGAAATGTTGCATGGAGCAGCCTCGTTCCAGCAGGTGGCAACACCGACCAGGGGCTGGTGGATCTGATCTGATGTTAGGCCCATGGCATAGAGGTAGGACCGATGCGGTGCGCGTGCGGCTCCCTCGGTAACGTGTCGGCTCGGCAAATTGCTCTTGTCGAATGTTTTGGCGTCCATGCTTTTTCAGGCCCTTTATAATTCATCGCAAAATTGGCTGCGCTCGCGACGAATGCCGTGAACGTTCGCGTGGGCGTTCTTTGTGTTTGAAAAACGGCAACCCACCACGCGATGGCTTATAGCCAAGAACATGTTAAACGTGTGTTGCACATTGGGCACAGAAAGCGGTGGATAATCCCGCTTTGGAACAATGGGAGAAGGAAGCTGTAACCATGTCCAAACGCCGCGATGCCGACGACCATTTCAGCGATGCCTACTCGTTGAGTTCAGCCGATGAAACGCTTCAGCATTACCGCGCCTGGGCTGCCACCTACGACAAGGAAATCGGCGAAGACAACGACTATGCCCAGCCCAGGCGCTGTGCTGAAGCGCTGCACGCCGTGGCTCCGGCCGGTTCCATCCGGATCCTCGACGCAGGCTGTGGAACGGGTCTCTCAGGTGTTGCCCTGGCCGCGGCAGGATACAGCAATCTGACAGGCTGTGACTTTTCGCCCGAAATGCTCGAGCAGGCAGCAACGAAAGGCGTGTACCGCACATTGTTTGAAACCGATCTCAATGAAGGACTGGCAAATGTCGATGACGAATCCTATGACGCGGTTACCGCCGTCGGCGTTTTCTCCTTCGGCCATGTGCTGGCCGACGCCTGCGATGGTTTGCTCCGAGTTATCAAGCCGGGTGGCCACTTCGTCATCGGTCTCAATGAGAAATTCTGGAATGAAGGCGCCCTGCCCGCCAAAATTGATCAGCTTTCGAGCTCAGGATTTATTCAGGAAATTATTCGTGAGCACGGCGATCACCTGCCGGGACATCAGGTTATGGGCTGGGTTCTTGTCCTGAAAAAGTGTTGACGCACGAACGCAGGTAATCTCAGGACAAGCCCTTTTCACGACCTTTCACGAGGTTGCGAAGCGCATGGAAATCGGCAGCGTTGTCCCCACATAAACCCGGTAGCCCCAATCAACGGAGACTTTCGATGTCTATCAACAAACTTGGCGCAGCAGCGCTCGCAGCATTGTTTTTGGTTCCTCTTTCCGGAGCGCAGGCCGCCGGAGGCAAAGCTGTCGCGACTGAAAAGGACCGAGCCACCTTACAACGTTTGTTAAAACGCCATTCCAGATACCGCGCCGGACTGCGCATCACACCAGGCGTACGAGCCGCTACAGGTGATCCCAACATAGCTGTATTTGACCACCGTGGCGGCAGCAGCAATTCCTTTTTTCAGTGCAGTTATATTACCGTTCGCGGAAAACGCGCCCTGACCTGCGACTAAGATTCCCAAAAGTGGTGGCGTTTGGCGTCACCACCAAACTCATAGATCAGCCTTACTTTCGGCCGGTTTGTCCTGGGATGGCGTCAGATTGTAGGTCCAGTGGGATTCGTAATCAATTTTTTCACGAATCTCCTGCAGGCGAGCGACGTCATCCGCCTCAACCTGGTTGCGCAGGGTCCGTAGCTGCCAGATAAATGTGTGGCTGCTGTCATCGCCAAATGATGTCGACGCAAAGTTCAGATAAGGTTCTATCAGCCAGGTGCTGTCCAGCGGATCCATCGCATAGGGCGTATTGTCCACTTCGACGGTGTGTTTGACCCATATCGGGAAACGAAGAAATGCCGGATACTGACGCCCTTTGGCCGACACTTCGACAATTTTGGACCGCACAGCATCGCCGCGAACGGGTATCTTCTCGAAGAACTTTTCCTGCAGATTGACAGGGTCTATGCGGTAGCTCTCGTAAACCGTAAACTTGTTGTCAAAACGGTTATCGCTAAAGCGGGTATCGGCCGCGCGCTCAACGCCAGGATAGTGGCCAGCATAGTATTCAAGATACCTGTCGCTTAAGACGTCTTCACCGTCCTCTGCAACAGTATCCCGCAAAGAAACCGCCTCTTTGCCCGTATAGATGCTGATCACTTCCAGAGTGACGGGATCTTGTCCCTTTTTGTAGCCCAGCGTGATCTTTTCGGTGACGTCAATCTCGGGCCTTCTGGGCAACCAGGGATCAATCTTAACCAGGTTATCTGCGCCGATCATCACCGGCAGCACATAGCCATAATTCGCCTGAGACAGCATCGGATCGGCATCATATTCATCCGTACGAGTGGGATCGAGCCAGTAGGTTTTCCCGCCGAGCTCAACCCGAACCATGACGTGATCGAATGCCCACGGTGATGGAAGCCGGTCTTTCAGGCCCTTGCCCTCGCGCAGATGGGCGAGGACAGGCACAGCCTCGATGCCCAGATGGGCAAGAGCTCCAACCATCAGCTGTGCTTTGTCCTTGCAGTCGCCGTAGCCCCGCGTCCACACAATTGTCGGAGACCTGGGAATGAACGCACCTCGGCCAATCGAAATGCTGACATAACGGATTTTGCTTTGGATCAAGGCAAGTACACTGGTCAGCTGCTCAATCGGATCCTCAGTGGTGGATGCCAGATCATCGAGCTCAGAGACAAGCGCAGAAGGCAGCTTGCCCGCAGCCCGGTAGTGCGGCACAGACTCGTCCGCAATAGCCGCCCATGATGAAATTGAACTGTATTCAATCCAGTCATTGTAAGGCACCCATCGCGGCACCTCGTTCTCATATTCGAGCGGTTCGGAATCCTTTATCAC
This sequence comes from uncultured Rhizobiaceae group bacterium, assembly GCA_938044775.1. Classification (GTDB taxonomy): domain Bacteria; phylum Pseudomonadota; class Alphaproteobacteria; order Rhizobiales; family Rhizobiaceae; genus Pseudahrensia. The sequence continues at coordinate 3,618 of CALIOE010000069.1, read as the reverse complement.
CCAGCTGTAGGAACGTTCATCGTCACCATCGCTGACCTCAGGCTCAGACTTGCGTCCGGCATACCTGACCTGAAGCTTCATAGAACGTGGTACGACAACCCGGGACTCCAATATTCCTGTTGGCGTTCCCCAGGACATTCGGAACCGGCCAAAGGCCTCACCTGGCATGAGTATCGATGTGAACTCGATGGAATAGGCGTATTCGACAATATCGCCGACTCTAACGCCGGGAATGTTGGCGAAGGCGGTGAGCTCGCCGTTGAGAACTCCACGGTTTAGCCGTCTTTCGCGTTGAAAGACATCAAATGTGACCGACTTCGTCAGATCGATCAATTCATCGCCCCGGTGAATCGCGATGCGATGAACTTTGAGCCGGTCGAAGTCCGGACGAAAGTTGATTGAGATGGTCGACGCGCGTTCCAGCCCGCTGCGGCTGATAATTTTGTCGGCGAACCGGGCGTATGTATGGCGCTGACGATCATGAAATCGGAATTGACGGGAGACGAGCAGGTTGTAGACACCCTTCGCAACCCGGCCATAGCGGCTCTTCCTGGGTTGAGGAATAGCAACATCTGTCGTCCATTGAGGACGCGGCGTGAACGCAACATTTCTCTCCGCCGCCGCCTTTGCCTCCGGAGAAGCCATAACCAGTATCGCGATCAGACACAGGGCAGCCACTCTGCCCCAAAACACAAAAAGTCGGTCCGTCAAAGTCAATTGATCCCCCAGTACAGCCCTCGCGCACCCTGCCCGCACGAATTCTCCCATGAAAACACTAAAGGCCACACTGTTTCCAGTGCGGCCTTTGAACTTGTTGTGAATCAGCAGGCCCTAAACGGGCAGTTCGTCTTCCTTCATCAGCTCTTCTTTGGTCACGGTCTTGTCCTTCACCGCGGCAGTTTCAAGGATGTGGTCGACAACTTTTTCCTCAAATATCGGAGCCCTTAGACCGCCAACAGCGTCCGGGTTCGACTGGAAGAATTCGTACACCTGCTTCTCCTGTCCCGGATATTGCTGAACCTGCTGATACAGCGCCTGCTGCAGTTCCTGTTCGGTGACTTCGATTTTGGCCTTTTCGCCGATCTCCGCCAGAACGAGTCCAAGACGCACGCGCCGTTCGGCCAGCTTCTGGTAATCCTTGCGGGCTTTTTCTTCGGTTGTATCCTCGTCCTCGAAGCTCTTTCCGGCCTGCTCCAGGTCATTCGTGATCTGGTTCCAAATGTTGTTGAACTCCTGCTCAACCATGCCTTCCGGCAGATCAAACTTGTGCTTTTCGTCGAGGGTATCCAGCAGCTGACGCTTGACCTTCTGGCGGGTTTGCGCCTCGTACTGGCTGCTGACCTGCCCGCTGACGATCTCCTTCAGTTTATCGAGGTCGTCGAGACCAAGGGTCTTGGCAAGTTCGTCGTTGATCTCAAGCTTGCCTGGCTTGGCCACCTCGTGAACCCTGACTTCAAACACAGCGTCGTTGCCGGCCAGCTCCTGGGCGCCATATTCTTCCGGAAATTTGACTTTCACTTCAAGTTCGTCACCGGCCTTGGTACCGACCAGCTGTTCTTCAAAACCTGGAATGAACGTTCCGGAACCGAGCACCAGATTGGCACCCTTGTCTTCACCGCCTGCGAACGGCTCCCCGCCAATCTTGCCCAGATAGTCGATCGTCACCCGATCCTTGTCGGCTGCCTTGCCTTTTTTGGTCTCGTAGGAACGGTTGTTTTCGGCGATGCGCTCAATCTGCTCGCTAACCTCTTCATCCGATACTTCAACTACCGGCCGCTCGATTTTGATTTTACTGAAATCTGCAACTTCAAAGGGCGGAATGATTTCGTAGGAGATTGTGAAGTCGAAATCCTTGTTGCCGGCCAGAATTTCCTCGGCCTCGGCCTCATCCTCGGTCATGGCGATCTTGGGCTGCTGAGCCGCTTTTTCCTTGCGCTCGATCAACACTTCCTTGGTCTGTGCCTCAATCGACTCGTTGACCAATTCACCCATGACAGACTTGCCATAAAGTTTGGCAACATGGGCTATCGGCACCTTGCCGGGCCGAAAACCGTTGATCTTCACCTTGTCCTTGAGGTCGGCGAGGCGCTCGTTGCGCTGTTTCATCATGTCCTCTTTGGGAATGGAAACCTGAATCTCGCGCTTCAACCCTTCGTTGAGCGTTTCAGTAACCTGCATGGAGTCGTCCTTCGTATGTCTCAATGGCGGGCCTGCCCATGAGGCGCCGCTGGTGTTCGCTGGGATGCGGATGGCTTTTGCGAGGGTCAGTCGATAAACGAGCACACGCCCGCCACCGGTGAGCCAGCAACGTTGCGGGGCTGTTAGCAAATATGGGAAGGCGGGGCAATGGGGTATCGAGCAACGGACTTTGCCCACCCCGTCCCGCTCTGTCGTCGCCAGGCATTTCCTTGCAACCGGCAGCCCGGGACAGATGGCCGTTATTGCGCACAGACCTCAGTGCCCGACAACCTCTATAACCACCATATTTCGATACCAGTGTGCGTCATGGCTCGTCTGGGGAACCTCCAGGTTGTGAACCTGACTGACCCTGAACGAAGCAAAATGTCGTAACAGCGCCTCCTGGTGGGCTCGACTGAGTGAGTGCCCTTCATTTGTGTAGTAACTGAACTTACCACCTGGCTTCAGCAGTTTTGCTGCCGCCGGGAAAAACGGCTCAGCGAAGGTGGAGTAGCGTGTCAGGTTTTCCAGCAATTCATCCTGATCAAGCGGATAAGTATGGAAGAAAATGCCGTCAAATTTATCCAGACCGTCAACGGTGTCTTCCCACAGCCCCTCCACAATTCGAATATCATTTGGCGCATGGCTGTCAGCCCAGACCATACAGTCTGAGACGATGTGGGAGTTGCATTCGACTATCGTATGTGATGCCACTTCGTGGGCCTGGATCATGTCAGATGACACACCGCGCCCGAACCCGACTTCAAGGATGTCCGCACCCTTGCGGCACACGTTGTCAGCCATCGCCTGCATAACGGGTTCCTGCCAATCTTCCATGATCTCGTCAGCGGAAAGCAATGCATCCGCACGGCCGTCCAGTTCGGTGGGATCCCCGCCTCGGATCATTTCCGGAACTCTGTCGTTGCGCGCATCCAAAGCCGTCGCCAGCTCGGCAACGGCCTGACTTAAAATCCAGTTGCGCTGTTCGACGCGTGGTGTGCCGAGAAATTTATCGTCAAAAAGCTTCAACGATATTTCGTAGTTCTCGGTGCGTCGAATTCGACGGGCAGAAAGCTGAGGTTCTTCCCCTCCGCTCGAATAGCCCTCGTCCGGTGCTGCAGTCTTGCGATCTGCAACCGCTTCTGTTTTCCGCACCAAGCTGGTTCCCAAAACCTGACGGACTTTGGAAGCCAGATGTTTGACATTTGGTTGTTGCATCATGTTGTTGGAAATACCTGGCGCCCTCAGAAAGCTGGAATCTGCAAGCAAATCCCCCCAACCTTGAAAGTCGAGGTTGCTCGGGAAACGCGGATCATCGTTTCCCCGAATGATGGTCACAGGAGCGTCATATGGGGCATAGTTATATGAGTGGAGGGATACAAAGCTTTGCTCAATATACTGTCTGGTCTGCAAACGCCTGGACAGTGGTTTTCGCTTGGC
>CALIOE010000068.1 GCA_938044775.1 uncultured Rhizobiaceae group bacterium | reverse complement strand
ATGGAAAGACAAAGTTTGGTTCTTTGGCACACATGGCGGAATTCGTGGCGGCGCCATCGACCATTCCGAACGCACGTCCATCTGGGCAGACACACCTGCATTTGGAGCAAATTCAGCATTTTCCGTCGATCAGCACACGCAAATCGACGACAGGTTCATCGGCGGCTATGTATCGGCAGGTGGAGCCAGAGCTTTTCCCGGCGCGCCGGATGGGGCCACATTCTTTATCGGTGGTGGCGCCAGTGTCGGCTTTGATTTCCATAATGCGGATGTACGGGATGCCGTCTCTGCCACCGGCCTTGGTGGTGCACTGAATTTCAATCAGCAGATCGATGTCGATGTCAATGAAACGATACTCACCGCCGGTGCTAATGCATTTGTTGGCTTAAGTCGGGGAAATTTTACACTCTCCCTCAGCGCAAGCGCAGACTACGGCAAGCACATCGAATACCGGATAAGCCGGCCGGACTCTGCCGCAATCGGGATGCCGCTGCCCACTGCGGTCGATATCGAACCGGTCGTTTCTTTCACCGGTAAGATCCGGGCCGTATTCAAATACTAAAGCAGCTTTCGGTTATTGAGACACGACAACGGTCCAGCTCAGCGATTTGCGCTTTCACACCGAGATTTGCAGCGCTCATATGTCGGTATGCGTGGATGCGCGGCCGGCAAACAGCACTGTCCTTGATCGCGGCCCGGAATTGCCGATTTGGTCAAGATGGGCGCCCTTTCGTGTTGAGCCCTGATATTCGACCTCACACATTCTGATATTCAGCGGCTCTGCGAGAAAGCCTCTATCAGTCTAAATTTTTCGCCCGGGTAAAAAGAAACTTAGAATCAAGGCCGTAACAATCATCAGGGCAAGACCGGCAAACGCAATGTCGTAACCACCTGTCCTGTCAAAAACCTGGCCGGCGAAGATGGGCCCGATCGCACCGCCGGTGGTGCCGAAGAAGACAATCACGCCAAAGACTGAACCATGTGCCCGTGTCCCGAACAGCTCTGCAATGGCTGGTGCAACGACCACAAAGAGGCCACCGTGAGCTGCCCCGTAAAGGGCCATGAGCACAAAAATCAACCGATGGTCCCGAACCAGGATCAGTAGAATCAACGCCAGGGTCATCGGCGCCAAGCACAGGACATACGCTGTGCGCCCCCCGAGCCTGTCGACAAACATTCCGATACTGAGCCGGCCCGCAACAGACGAAGCTCCTACGATCGAAAGCAGGCCGGCCGCTGTGGTTTGAGACATTCCCAGATCCATCCCATGAACTGCGATGTGAAGAGGGACGGTCATAAGGGCCGGGAAAAACAGGAACTGCATTGCGCACAATATCCAGAAGCTGCGCGTCTGTCTCACCTGAGCAAATGATAGTCCCGTTGACAGCGTTTCGGCATCGGTTTCTGGCTTCGGTGGAACCCGCATGAACTGGGCGCCGAGCACCAACAGGACGGCGGCGCCAAATCCCAGTATTTGTATGGCCTGGGCCCATCCGTAGCGAGCGATAAGGATTGCTGCAACAGGTGGCAGGATGACCTGACCTGCTGCGGTTCCGGACTTAACGACGCCGGTCATCAGCCCCTTCCGGTTTGGGAACCATCTGGCGATGGATCCCAAAGTGACGACATCATGGGTGCCCATACCGAGGCCAAGAAACAGACCACAGATGACATACAGGTGCCATGGTTCCGAGATTGAAGATATCGATGCGAAGCCCAGACCATACAGCAGCCCGGAACAGGTAAGCACAACGCGGGGACCAAAAAGATCACTCAGCCTTCCGCCGATGATGGCGTACCCCCCCATGAGCAGGCCGGTGATTGAAGCTCCGATGGATAGAATGGTACGCGACCACCCGAATTCCAGCTCTAATTCCCTGATCAGCAACGAGTAGACGAAGAACAGCCCGATCACCATGAACTGCGTGATGACTGCACCCATTACAACAAGATAACGTCGATCCATGTGTCTCGTTTCTGGGAGCATCGCCATTTAATTGAACCCGTTCAGACCAGAGGCTCGCAATCAGGTCAAGCATCCGTTTTGCACACAGCCATCGCCGACAGTCGTCTCATGAGTCTGACACTTCAATGTCAATGAAGCGGGAGATCGGGTTTGCGCAAAAAAGCGCCGGCAGCCCCAAAACCTCATGACGTGCAGCAACCTGCCGAGCGCGAACCAATTTCCGTCGACACCACTCGCGCTCTGCGAGCGCCAGCGTTGCTGTCGTGCATTTTCGAAGAGTGTCGGTTCCGGCGTCGAAATCGAGGCCCTCGCTGTTCTCTGCAGATCCCCGGCAGGTTCGCTGATAGACACATTCGGCCTGTAAGAGCCGAAGAAAAAGCCACAACGCAGTTGGCGACGATCTCACACGCAGGCTCTCAATATGGTCAGCCTGTCAGATGTGCAGACTGGCCTTCATAGAGAATTCATTACTGGAGCTGATCGCCCAAACTGCATCAATTCACGTTCATCACCCAAACTTCGCAAATGAAGTCGGGTTCAGTTGTGGGCATCATCTGAAACGGCTCACCCCTGCTCACAACGTCCAGGTGCCCGGCAGACCGCATTTCTGAGAAAACAGCAGCGTAGCCACATTCGACCCATAATTCTGGAACCGCAGCAAAGATAATCTTGCCGCCAGGGCGAACAATTCGAACAAATTCCCGCAGACTGTTACTTGGCATTTGCGATGTCGTTCCGCAGGTAATGACGGCGTCAAACCGGTCCGTTTCAAACTCAGTCTGAACGCTCAAGTCGCAAGTATGAAGCTCGGTATACACCTGTTTCCGCCGTGCAATATCCAGCATCTGAGCCGAGTAATCTACGGCAACGAGATTGTTGAAGCCCTGTTCTTTCAACGCTTCGCCCACCAGACCGGTGCCGGCGCCTGCGTCCATTATCAACGCTGATTGATCGAGAACTCCTTTTGCAATTCTTGCTGTTTCAAGGGGCGCAAGATAGTCCTCGGCGGAGCCGACATCGGCATCATAGTCTTTCGCCCAAATGTCATATCGGCGTTTCATTTCCGCGTTGTCGGGAGCCCGGATGACCCAGTCGACGCGGGCAGCTTTTGTATCAGGGAGTTCGTCAACCATAATGGATTGTCTCTGGCTCTGGATGCATGATTCAGTTCTCCTGTTGTTCAGATAGGGTGGCTTGAGAAACCGAAAAACTCAGGCTGCTCGGTCTGATCGCGATCCGGTCAGCAGCGGCAGAAGATCTGCCTGGATCGAACTCATGGGAATGATCGGCTCACTGCCAGGCCCAGGTTTAGATCAAGGCTTGGATCCAGGTTCGCTCACCCGTAGCTGAAACGCAATTGCACAAACTTCGTTTGGGTTGGCATCAGCGGAACATCAGATCCGGGTTTTGGGGGGCGGAACCCGAAATTTGACGCTTATCGATGCCGGGTTTACAGGCAGAATGCCTGATGCAATCTGCTGTGAAACCGCCCGCTTTTTCATGAAAGCAGTTCACCCAAGTGACTTTGAAACCATAGGATCGACGGGTAGGCCGCCAACCAGATCCACAAAAATCGATTGAGCCCAAACAGGCATGCATTTGCCAGATGGAAAACTGCACCGACGCAAAGCGCGACAATCAGCACTGGTTGGCTGACGAGTGAAATTGGAAAGAGAACTTCAAAGATCATGACCGCCCAGGACATCACACGCGTCAGGGTTGGGCGGTTTGCCAACACTCTCAAACTCTCACTGACCGGGTATGCCGAGAATGCAAAGACATCCCGCAATGCTCTTCCGGTCCGCCATTCCGGGTTGACCAGTTTGACCCATCCGGAAACAAAATAGGAGAGGACGAGCTGGATCGCCAGGTATCCCAATGCTGCTTCCTGCAAAGGACCTGATGGCAGGATTTGCGCGAGAAAGAGGCACCACAACACAAGCAGGCTCATGCGATCGCTGCCGCCGTTATAAGGACCGTCAAAACGATGCAGCATTGCAAGGCTGATAATGCACAGTCCGCAAAGACCCCATGTTGTTTGCAAACCGAAAAACACTGCAAGACTGCATGCGATGCGCAGCAGGAATATCAATTGACTATCGGTTGGACGACGCAGGTGTTCGACGCTCTGTTGGATGAACGCCAACGCCAAAAGGATTTCAGTCACACGCAGGGCAACATGGAATGTCATGCAGCTTCTTCGCTCATATCGAAGAACTGGGACAGGTAGGTAACCTCTTCAACAATCTCCTCACCTTCACGGTGGAGGAAAACAAGACGGAACTGGAGGTAGTTCACACTGTGATCTGAAAGCTGCCCTGAAAGAAGCTCGTTTTTGATCCGGCGAAGAATCTCCTGAGCGCTTCGCGGTGTGGCATGCAGTGTCAGTCGCTCAGCAAGGCTCACCAGAAACAGCGCTTCATTCCAATCCGGATTCCAGAACAGGCGCTTCACGATCTCTGCGCCCGACACGCGCTCGGGTCGCGGGCGGAATTCCTGCCAGGTGTTTTCGGTGTGGTCTGGCCCGGATGACAGCCGCCATTGCACACGAGGTGACGGTTCAATTGTCTTGAAAAACTTCCAGGACGGTATCAGTCCAGGCAACAGCAGCATCAACACCCGAACCATTTGCTTCAACTATCTCCGCCGACCTTACCGGCACAATAGAATATTGGAGTCGGGCCTCCAATGCTAAGATGTTGCAAAAGATATCAGTCGGGTCGGTCGTCATATCCCGGCGTTGATGTGACCACAAAAGAGTCAGACACATTCCAGGATTTTCGGATCCGCCGGGAGCATGAGACCGGTCAACACACAATGACCCGGCGAACAGACAGAACGCCCGACCGACAGGAATTGACTCCGGAATCAGGCATTGTCGAGAAACTGCTCACTCAATGCCCAGAGCCTCTCGGCGCCTTCATCGCTGCAGACATGCGCATTCACACCGGAAAATCTGGCTGTGGGGCTTTCGGGATCTGTAGGGTTTGCAATATCGCAGTCCTCACAATAGACGCCGGGCTTGCCTTCAAGCCTTGTTGAAGTGGCAGCCCACAATGTTGTCGAACAGCCCTGCTCCGGCGTTTTGAATCCCTGTTTTGCCAGTTCCGAGGGTTCGCCATCTTCGCCCAGCCAGCCCATCGCGATCATTTCCTCTTTCGGCAGGTGACGTTGCAAGGGCGTGAAAATGCCACCGGGATGAACTGAAAACGCAAGGCCACCCGAACCTTTCAATCGCCGGGACAATGCGTTGGCAAAGAGCGCGTTGGCGGTTTTGGCCTGTCCGTAGGCCTGCCATTTGTCATATGGCGTCGATTCATAATTCACATCGTCCCAGAGAATGTCCGAGATTTTGTGGCCCGTTGAAGAAAGCGCCACAACCCGGGCGCCAGGGCTTCGCTGCAACAGCGGCATCAGGCCTGTCGTCAAGGCGAAATGCCCCATGTGATTTACGCCAAACTGCGACTCCCAGCCCGGTCCTACCCGAGCTTCCGGGCAGGCCATGATCCCGGCATTGTTGATCAGAAAATCAAGTCGAGAAGGTCCTTCCAGAACCGTATTCACAAAGTTCCGAACCGACCGCAAATCTGCCAGGTCTAGCGACTCGGTGGATATATCTCCCTCAACATCTGCAAGAGTATCTCTGGCTTTCTCCGGCGAACGGACGGGCACAATCACGGAAGCGCCTTTGGCGGCCAGTGCCTTCACTGTCTCAAGTCCGATTCCACTGTATCCACCGGTTACAATCGCAGTTTTCCCCGCAAGATTGATATCGGCCAGTACCTCTGCACCGGTGCTTTTGGCATGAAAGCCGGACTGGGTCGGAACCTGATCGGAAACGGACATAGAGAACTCCTTAACAACAGACGATGGTGTCCATATAGGTCGGAAATGGGTGATTGAAATGGCCGGGAGAGCCCGGCACCGGCATTGGACCGGGTCTTCAAGGCAAGTTGTCTGGTAGCCGCGTTTGAGTATCGCTAACTTGATTGAATGCGCGGCTCCTTCTTCATAGCTTTGATCGTATTTTCTGTCGCAGCCGACGCATCTGCCGATGAGCGGGAGGTTTTCTTTGGGACATGGGGTACGGCGAAGCAATGCTCCCGCGAACCGGTCAAACCCGGGGGAACTGTCTTGTCGGAGCCCTATGAGATCAGTTCACGTTGGCTGAAGCAGGGGCGGCTTTGGTGCAACCTTAGCTGGGGTCCGGTCGAAGTTCGCCAGGACGGGTATTTTACAGGCGCGCACGCACAATGCGGCGAAGATGTCGTTCGCAACTATTTCCTGGGTATGGAGCTTTCCGGCGACAATTTGAGGTTGCGCTGGGATTTCCCGCTGCTCAGCGATCCATTGGTGCGCTGCTCAGACTCTTGAGCGTTCAGCTCCACTGGCTGTCCAGCAGAACACACCACTGCTGGACGCAAACACACAACAGAAGAAGTGAAAGTCCAGACGGACACCCGACCGGACACATCTGCATGTACTGTCGGTCTTGGCATAATCGGCCTCTACGCGCCGCCGGGCGATTGAGCCAAATTTTACAGCATAAGCGTGCAGTCCGACATTCAATCGCTGTTTGTCAGCTTGACCGGGAACGGCAGCAATGGAGACAAAACGACGACGTCCGAAACAGAGCTGAACGACGGAAAATGGGGGGAAGGAGACGTTGGCCGTACCCAGCTTCCTTCATTAGCACTCTTCAAAGCGGACATTGATATCTCATGAGTCTCAAATTGTTGGATGACAGCTTGGAGCCCTTTGCGGTCCTTGCGGCAATGTCGCTGTCTGGCCGGATTCGAGATAGATCCGAGGTCACTTTTGGCTTCAATTGGGACATCAGTTCCGCAGAATCGTCTCTTATCAGCAGAACTTGAAGGGAAGTGGCGGCTTACGGTTCCGGCGCGAGAAAATTCTGCTTGGTCGCACTGACACGCCTGAATTCTCCAATTCCTTCAGCATGATGTGCAGCAATTTCACTTGGTAACGTGCTACCAGTTACCTTGCCATCGTCAACATGCGAAGGCAGAATTTTTATCCTGGGACACAAGATCAAACCCGGCACTTGCTTCGAGCGCCGCTTTTGGGGGAACATGTATGGCTTTCTCGCTTGCATTGCTAGATGGCGACAACGGCTTCCGCGTCAACGGCGCGAGCTCGCGTGACGGGGCCGGGTCCGTCTCATCGGCGGGCGATGTCAATGGCGACGGATTCGATGACCTCATCATCGGGGCCCCGGGGGCAGATCCGGGCGGCATCTTGGGCGCCGGGTCGAGTTATGTGGTCTTCGGCAACAGCACGGGTTTTGCCGACACGCTTGACTTGTCAACGTTGAACGGTGTGAACGGCTTTCGCCTCGATGGGGTGGGACCGAATAACTTTAGCGGCTTTCCGGTCGCGTCGGCAGGCGATGTAAACGGTGATGGTTTCGATGATGTCATCGTCGGAGCCAGAGACGCAGATCCGGGCGGCATCTTGGGCGCCGGGTCCAGTTACGTGTTTTTCGGCCATGGTGGCGATTTCGATCCGAGCATTGATCTGGCAATGATGAATGGTACGAACGGCTTTCGCCTTGATGGGGCGAGTTACAGTGACCGTAGCGGTTTCGTTTCGTCGGCAGGCGATGTTAATGGTGATGGTTT
>CALIOE010000067.1 GCA_938044775.1 uncultured Rhizobiaceae group bacterium | reverse complement strand
ATGGCGCAGCTAAGGTTCATGTTCTGCGTGGTATCTCGTTGGATGTGCCTGCCGGAAAGTCTGTCGGTGTGGTGGGACCCTCAGGTTCCGGCAAGTCTACGCTGCTGATGGTCATGGCCGGTCTTGAGCGTGTGGACTCGGGCAAGGTCGTGCTTGCGGGCGAGGATTTTTCCGCGCTGAGTGAAGACGGGCTTGCTGCTTTCCGGGGACGCAATATTGGCATCGTGTTTCAAAGTTTTCACCTCATCCCCAACATGACCGCTTTGGAAAACGTTGCCGTACCGCTCGAGCTCGCCGGTAGCTCGGAAGCATTTGAACGTGCAGAGGACGAACTGCGTGCTGTTGGCCTTGGAGAACGCCTTTCCCACTACCCGACTCAGATGTCCGGAGGCGAGCAGCAACGTGTTGCGATGGCCCGTGCTCTGGCTCCCAGCCCAAAAATTCTGGTCGCCGACGAGCCCACCGGAAATCTGGACGAAGATACCGGCAGCCAAATCACAGAACTGCTGTTTTCCAAGCAGCGAGAGCGTGGCATGACACTTGTTCTGGTGACACATGATCCGTCGCTTGCCCGCCAGTGCGATACAACCTTGCGTGTCCGTGCCGGTGAAATAGAAGGTTTTGAGGATATGGCTGCCAGTAAGGCGCTCTCCGCATGACCGTCACTGCAGGGTTCCCGCAAGACTCCTCCAGCGCCGCAGATATCAGGCTTGCTGCAAGGTTTGCTTTGCGCGAACTGCGAGGCGGCATTGCAGGTTTCTATGTGTTTCTTGCCTGTATTGCGCTTGGTGTTGCGGCGATTTCGGGCGTCAATGCCGTTGCCCTCTCGATAACATCCGGTATCGAAGAACAGGGCAAGGTCCTGCTTGGAGGCGACGCTGCGTTCAGTACGGTGCAACGTCGGCTAAATGAGAGCGAGCGAGCGTTTCTTGGCAAGCGTGGGGCGCTTTCGGAAGCCGCAAACCTGCGCGCGATGGCCCGCCTGCCCGATGGTTCAGATCAATCACTCATTGAGCTGAAGGCTGTTGAACCCAATTGGCCGATGCAGGGCACCTTTGCAACTGAACCGGAATCGGCGGCCCAGGCTGTCGTGGCGGGCCAAGGCATGGTCGTTGACCCAATTCTACTCGCTCGTTTGAAGCTGAAAGTGGGCGATACACTGAAAGTCGGCTCTGCTGAACTGCCCATCCTGGGTACGATTGGCGACGAGCCGGACCGCGTCAGCGATGGATTTGCGGTCGGCCCGAAAGTGATCATCAGCCACGCTGCGCTCGACGAAACAAAGCTGGTCCAACCGGGGAGCCTCATACGCTGGACTGTTCGGCTTGCTTTGGACGAGCCATCGCCTGAGGTGCTGAAAGCGACGCTTGCCGATGCCCGGAAAACTTTCCCGGAAGCTGGATGGCGAATTCGCTCGCGAGCCAATGCTGCACCGGCCCTGACGCGAAACGTAGAACGGTTTTCTCAGTTTTTGACGCTTGTCGGATTAACGGCTCTTATTGTGGGCGGTGTTGGTGTTGCAAATGCTGTGCGAGCGTTTCTCGATACAAAGCGTCATGTCATCGCATCATTTAAAAGCCTGGGTGCCCCCGCCGGCTTTGTTTTTTCGGTCTATCTTTTACAAATTCTGATCCTCGCCTCTGTTGGAATTCTGATTGGCCTGATCATCGGTTCTCTGATGCCGATATTTGCCAAATATGTTCTGGCCGGCGTCATTCCTGTAGGGGCTTCGAGCCCGTTTCAACCGGTGGCACTTCTTTCAGCGATTGCCTATGGGCTGCTGACGGCGCTGGCTTTCGCCTTGTGGCCTTTGGGACAGGCGAGAGATATTCCCGCAACAGCACTCTTCCGGAACGCTTCACGGGAAGACGCACCGTGGCCGCGCGCCATTTATCAAATTCTGACGGCCGCGGTGATCATTGCACTTGTTGTTCTGGCGGTGTCGCAGGCCGGCGAAAAACGAATTGCCATCACATTTGTCGGGGGAATCGCCTTCGCATTTGTATTGTTGCGCGTTGTTTCCAATGGAATTCAGTGGCTGGCCCGAAAAGTGCCGCAGGTTCGCTCAACACCATTACGACTGGCAGTCGGGAATATTCATCGGCCTGGAGCTTTGACACCCTCGGTTGTGCTGTCCCTCGGCCTTGGCCTTGCTCTTTTGGTAGCGCTCGCGCTGATCGATGGAAACCTTCGCAATCAGATTTCGTCCAATATTCCCGACACCGCGCCGGATTTTTTCTTTGTCGATATACAATCAACGGAATTTGAAGGGTTCAAGCAAACGCTGGGCGATGTGGCGCCACAGGGAACAGTGCAAACCACCCCGATGTTGCGGGGGCGCATCGTGTCGATCAACGATGTTCCATCATCGCAGATTAAGGCCAAAGAAGGCGGAGAATGGGTGCTGCGCGGTGATCGCGGCATTACCTACGCCGAATCGTTGCCAGTCAATTCATCGCTCGCAGATGGCGAGTGGTGGGCAAAGGACTATGCCGGAGAACCTCTGGTGTCGTTTGCTGCTGAGGAAGCCGGTGAAGTTGGCGTCGAAATCGGCGATAAGATAACGGTTAACGTGCTGGGTCGAAACATTTCCGCGAAAGTCGCCAATTTGCGCAATGTGGAATGGCAATCGATGTCGATCAATTTTGTCATGGTATTTTCACCGAACACTTTTGCCGGGGCGCCGCATGCCCATCTTGCAACCTTGCGTGTCGGCGATGAAGCCGCACTAACCAAGGTTGAAACGGCAGCCCAGACCGAACGCGACGGGGAGATCCTGAATCGGATCACCACCAAGTTCCCAACCGTGACAACCGTTCGCGTGCGGGATGCGCTGAATGCGGTAAATAGTCTCATCGAACAATTGGCGACGGCCATCCGGGCAGCCGCGATGCTGGCTCTGGCGGCTTCAATTTTGGTGTTGGGAGGCGCGCTTGCGGCGGGCAACAGAGCCCGTATCCATGATGCAATCGTGCTGAAAACGTTGGGTGCTACCCGAAAAACACTGATTTCCGCCTTTGTGATCGAATATGCTCTTCTGGGCCTGGCAACGGCCATTTTTGCCCTTTTGGCCGGCGGATTGGCTGCCTGGTTCGTTATCAATGGGATCATGGGCTTTACTTTCACCCTGTTGCCGTCGGTTGCGCTGGGCACATTGATTGCTGCACTGGTGTTTACGGTCGGTTTTGGACTGATCGGCACCTGGCGCATTTTGGGACAGAAAGCCGCGCCGGTGCTGCGAGAGCTGTAGACGTTAAGAAATTATTCACTCTGCTGGATTCAACTCCCCGCGAGTGCAGTGCGAAATCGTCGTTAAACCCCTTGTTTGGCGGCATGAATGACCTCATATTACGATCACCAAAGCGGGTACTGTTTCCGCATGTCCGTTAACCACTTGTTCGAGAGGAACTCATGGCTGACTTCGAAAATATTCAACAGACGTCCGCGCAAACACGTGGCCGCAGTGCCGCTGAGATAGATCAGGGACTGCGCAGCTATATGCTGGGCATCTACAACTACATGGCGATTGCCATGGTTATTACCGGCGGCGTTGCTATGGCAACAGCCAACTGGGCAATGAGCGACCCTGCAGTGGCTCAGACACTCTATGGTTCGAGCCTGCGCTGGGTCGTCATGCTGGCTCCCCTTGCCTTTGTGATGGTTCTGTCTTTTGGCATCAATAAACTGTCTGCTGGTGCGGCACAGATCATCTTCTGGGCCTATTCGGCCGTCATGGGCGTGTCGCTGTCCTCAATCTTCCTGGTCTATACAGGAGCATCGATCGCGCAGACTTTCTTCGTGACCGCCGCCTCGTTCGGAGCGCTTAGCCTATACGGCTATACAACCAAGCGCAGTCTGTCCGGCATGGGTTCATTCCTGCTGATGGGCCTGTTTGGCCTCATCATCGCGATGCTGGTCAACATGTTCCTGCAATCGAGCGCGCTTTCCTTTGCGGTCAATGTCATCGGTGTTCTGATTTTTGCCGGTCTGACAGCCTACGATACGCAGCGGCTCAAGCACATGTATGACGCCGTGTCCCACAGCGGCGAATTGATGGCCAAAACGACCATCATGGGAGCGTTGAGCCTGTATCTCAACTTCGTCAACATGTTCATGTTCCTGTTGAGCTTCATGGGCAATCGCGAGTAAGCGAAAGCTTGATATCGAATAGCAAAGGGCGTTCCATCCGGAGCGCCCTTTTTGTTTGAGGTGGTGGATGAACATTCGAGATGCCGAGGCTGGAGATGTACCAGCCATCACTGAGATCTATGCCCGTTCCGTCGTCGAAGAGACTGCCAGTTTTGAGCTTGAACCGCCGGTCGAGACGGAGATGTTAAGCCGGATGGAATCCCTGCTCGACGCCGGATATCCCTATCTTGTGGCTGCTGAAAACGACGGCGTTCTCGGTTATGCCTATGCTGGGCCGTATCGTCCCAGACCCGCCTATCGTCACACCGTAGAAAACACTGTCTATGTAGCCAAAGAAGCCCAGCGCCGCGGTGTGGGCAAGGCTCTCATGCTGAAGCTGATTGACCGGTGTTGCGAGTCAGGATTCCGGCAGATGATCGGAGTTATCGGGGGTGCGCATCACCAGGCATCTATTGCATTGCATGAGACCCTGGGCTTCGAAAAGGCCGGCCAACTGAAGCAGGTGGGGCACAAGCATGGGCGATGGCTGGATGTGGTGCTCATGCAGCGGCAACTCTAACCCCGCCCGCATTGATGTTGAGGAGCCAGGCGGTGCGTTTTCGGCTTTGCATCGTTCCGGCTTGATGCCTATGATTTCGGGGTACTCAACCAGCTAAACGGGGCATTGCGTGTTTGACGCCATCAAGGGATTTCTGAACGACATAAAGCCGTCGGGGGGAATTCGTGAGATACAACCCAAGGTACTCGATACCAAACTGGCTGCTGCAGTGTTGATGGTGCAGGTCATCGTTGCAGATGGGGAAATTCGCCCGGAAGAAGAAGCAAAACTGCGTCATGTTCTGGAGAAAAACTACGACCTGTCTGAACCGGAGGCCAGGGCTCTGGCTGAAGAGGCACAAACCGCCCAGGGCGAGGCCGTCGATCTGTACGGGTTTACGAGCCTGCTGAAGCGCGACATGGAGGAAAGTCAGCGCCTGGGTCTGGTGGAAGATCTATGGGAGATGGTGTTTGCCGATGGCGAATTGCACGAGTTTGAAGACAATGTTGTTTGGCGTGTCGCCGAACTTCTGGGCATTCCGTCGCGGAGCCGAATGGAGCTAAAGCGCCGTGTTCTGGCGCGCAAGTCGTAGGCCGGATTTATGTCGACTGCTGAGGCCGTATCCCAAGCAAGCACCAAGGTCCTGATAATTCTTCATCAGGAGACATCGACTCCCGGCCGGGTTGGACAAAGGCTGATTCAGCGAGGCTTCGACCTTGACATTCGCCGCCCTCCGCTCGGCGATCATTTGCCCAAGACACTCGACGATCATGCCGGCGCCGTCATGTTTGGCGGCCCCATGAGCGCCAATGATGATGACGAATTTGTCGCCCGTGAAATTGACTGGCTAGGCGTGCCCTTGCGCGAAGACCGGCCCTTTCTGGGAATTTGTCTGGGCGCACAAAAACTGGTGCGTCATCTGGGCGGGCAGGTGCGGGAACACCCCGACGGGCTGGTTGAGGTGGGGTATTACCCGCTTCACGCCACAAAGGCAGGAGCAAGCCTGCTGGATTGGCCTGCAATGATCTATCAATGGCACCGCGAAGGATTTGATCTTCCAGAGGGAGCGGAGCTTCTTGCCTATGGCGACAATTATCCAAATCAGGCATTTCGTTACGGCAAGAAGACCTATGCCATCCAGTTTCACACCGAACTGACATTGGCCATGATGTGCAAATGGACCGTCAAGGGTGCGCAGCGCATGGAACTGCCTGGCGCACAAAATCGTGCGGAGCATCTGAGCGGACGCATGATTCATGATGCGCCCGTACAAAAATGGCTGGATGATTTTCTTGATCTGTGGATCGGAACGGCAGACGAGCCTGCCGAAACCCGCTGAACATCAGGTTGCCGAACAGCTTTGGGAGGAGCCAGTCCGCGCTATCGCGCCATCGCGTGGTATTCGTCATTAGGACGCATATCAACGGCGCTCGCAACACGGTTGCTCATGTTGAAGAATGCGGTGACAGAAGCGATGTCCCAGATATCGCGATCCGAAAAGCCCTCCTGACGCAATATTTCCCGGTCCGCCTCCCCGATCTTTTGCGGTTGCTCGGTTAACTTCTCGGCAAAATCCAGAATGGCCGCGGTTTTGGGGTCCAGATTGGCCGCTCTGTAATTCATCACCAGCATTTCGCCTAATTTGGGATCGCCGGATAATTGCCGCACTGCAGCTCCGTGGGCCGCCAGACAGTAGAAGCACTTGTTTATGGATGAGACGACAACAGCGATCATTTCGCGCTGGAGTTTTGTGAGCGCCGAGTCGCCGAGCATCAGATCATTGTACATGTCGGTGAAGGCGCGGAGCTTCTTCTCGTTGAATGCGTAGGCCTGCAGGACATTTGGTACCATGCCCAGCTTTTCGCGACAGAGTGCGAAATAGCTCTCGGTTTCCTCGGAAACTGCGATTTCTTGCTCTATTTTCAGTCCAATCACCGCTTTATCTTGATCTTTTGTCATGGTCTTGCTTCCGTAGTGGCCAAATCTGCGACCAGAGTCCCAAAAAATGCCAGCAAAGCCAAGCCGTGAAGTCTCCAAACTCATTCAAGCGGCGATGAAAGTGTTGCCCAAGAATCAACACCGCACGGCTGGCAAATGGGGTGGCCAGTTGTTTTCCAGTGCAGCCGCGGATGACCTCAGCAGTTTGCCGCCCAGTGTTCCAGCAGACATGATGAGGGTGGCTCAGAAGATCGGCGGCAAAAGGAATGTTCTTCAGGTGGATGCTCTCCCGGAGCATACGCTGGTCAGTATCGTCATGCCGAACCGGCCGTTTATTGTGGATTCCGTGCTGGCTGATGTGGTCTTTCGGGGCCACGCGGTGCGGCTGGTCGTTCACCCGCTTATTGATGACGGGAAGCATGGCCTGAAGTCACTGGTTATGGTCGTCCTCGATGAAATGGATGCGGACAAACGCAATTCTTTGAAGACATCCCTCAAGGAAGTATTGTCGCAGGTGAAACAGGTCACCGGGGACTGGCAGAAAATGCTGTCGCGCGTCGGAGAAACCATCGCTCAGTTCAGGGTCAATCCTCCTCCTGTTCCAGCAGAGGAAATTGCCGAGACGGTGCAGTTTCTGGAATGGCTGTCCGCCAATAATTTTACACTGCTGGGATTGCGCGAATACGCATATGAGGGCAGCCGCAAGTCGGGAGAGCTGAAGGCACTCAGTGGTTCGGCACTGGGTATTTTGAGGGACCCGAATCTGACGATCATGACGCGCGGTGGCAAGCCGGTCGTGATGACCCCTCAGATTCGCGATTTTCTGTTCAGTGCTGCTCCTTTGATTATCACCAAGGCCAATGTGCGGTCGCGCGTCCACCGCAGAACTCATCTCGATTACATTGGGATCAAGCGCTACAACCCTGATGGCTCACTGGCGGGTGAACTTCGCGTTGTCGGGCTTTTCACCTCGACAGCTTACACAAAGTCGGTGATGACAATTCCGGTATTGCGGCACAAAGCCCATGCCATCATGCAAAAGATTCACGCGGACCCGGCCGGCCATTCCGGTAAGGCGCTTTCCAATATCCTAGAGACCTGGCCACGGGACGAGATGTTCCAGGCCGACGCAGATACACTCAGTGAGTTCACCACAATCGCCATGCAACTCGAGGAACGGCCGAGGGTTCGCGTTTTGCCACGGGCGGACGAATTTGACCGCTTTGTGTCAGTGCTCGTCTATGTTCCACGCGACCGCTACGATTCTGAAGTCCGCCAAAAAGTAGGCGCCTATCTCGCAGGGATCTATGACGGATATCTTTCGGCGTTCTATCCGGTGTTTCTCGAAAATGGGCTGACCCGGGTGCAGTTTGTTCTGGGCAGAAAGGGGGGCAAAACCCCGGTTGTCCCGCGAAAGGAACTCGAACACGCGGTCACGGAAATCAGCCGAACGTGGGCCGACCGGTTTAACGAGCTCGCCGAAGATCAGGCGGGTCACACATTCTCAGCTTCCTATCAAAACCACGCTACACCGGAAGAAGCGAAGGCTGATGCAGAACTGTTTGCCGCTTTGCCCGATGACACTGAGATTGCTCTCGATTTCCATGACTGCCTTGGTAAGGAACCGGGTCACATTGGTCTTAAGCTGTTTCATCTGAACAGTTCGGTGCCGCTATCGCGGCGCGTTCCGTTGCTGGAGAATCTCGGATTCAGAGTCATTGAAGAATCCACTTTTGACATTGTCCGGGCTGACGGCTCACCGGTGTTCCTGCACGACATGGTCTTGAGGCCAGCCAGTGGTGATGTTTCCCTCGAAAAAATCGATCATGGGAAACTCATTGATTGTCTGCACGCAGTCTGGCGCGACCAGACTGACAATGACTCGTTTAACGGTCTTGTGCTGGCGGCAGATCTGGACTGGAGACAATGCGCTGTTTTCCGTGCCTATGCTCGCTATCTGCGCCAGATCCGGTCGCGCTTCACGGCGGGCTCGATGGCGAGAACATTGGCGCATCAAGCTGCTGTTACCCGAAATCTGGCCAGACTCTTTGATCTGCGTTTCGGGCCGTCGATCAAGAACCGGGGATCCAAGACAGCCAGGAAGGTTGCAGATCTCAACAACAATCTGGAGGCCATTACTTCCAGTGATGACGACCGGATCATTCGAAACTTCATCAATTTGATGGAGGCAACGCTGCGTACAAACTTTTATCAGGATGTCCTGTGGCAGCGACGACAGGGTGATAGCGCTGCAGCGGAACCTCCTGTTCCGGTTCTTGCGCTGAAAATTGATCCATCTCTCGTCAACATCATGCCGCAGCCAGTGCCTTATCGAGAAATATTTGTGTCGTCTCCCCGGGTGGAGGGGTTGCATTTGCGCTTTGGTCCTGTTGCCCGCGGAGGGCTGCGCTGGTCCGATCGGGCACAGGACTATCGCACCGAAGTGCTGGGGTTGGTAAAGGCGCAACAGGTTAAGAATGCTGTGATCGTCCCGGTCGGCTCCAAGGGTGGATTTCTGCCCAAGAGATTGCCGGAGGGCGGTGATCGCAATGCTGTCTTTGAAGAGGGGCGCTCTGCCTACAAAATCTTTATTTCATCCATGCTGTCGCTTACCGACAATCTGGAAGACGGTAAGGTCGTGCCGCCTCAGGATACCGTGCGACATGATGGAGACGATCCATACTTTGTTGTCGCCGCCGATAAAGGCACGGCAACTTTTTCCGACACTGCCAATGCGATCAGTCAACAATATGATTTCTGGCTCGATGATGCCTTCGCATCGGGTGGTTCCGCAGGGTACGACCACAAGAAAATGGGCATCACAGCCCGGGGTGCCTGGGAGGCCGTCAAGCGCCACTTCAGGGAGATGAACCGCGACATCCAGACCCAGCCGTTCACTGCAGCAGGAGTGGGCGATATGTCGGGGGACGTTTTTGGTAACGGCATGCTGCTTTCCGAGCAGACGCGTCTGATTGCGGCATTTGACCACCGCGACATATTCATTGATCCGGACCCTGACATCGAAAAATCCTTCAAGGAGCGACAGCGCCTGTTCGACGTCGGTCGGTCGAGTTGGCAGGATTATAAAACCGAGCTGATTTCGAAGGGCGGCGGTGTTTTTTCGCGTGCAGCGAAGTCGATCACCCTTTCCAGGCAAGCGGCCGAAGCAATCGGCTGCGATGCCGGCTCCTACACACCGCAAGAAGTCATGAACTTCATTCTCAAAGCCCCGATTGATCTGATGTGGTTTGGAGGCATCGGAACTTATATCAGGGCCAGCCACGAATCTGATGCCGATGCGGGTGACCGAGGCAATGATGCGATACGGGTCACGTCAAAAGAGTTGCGCTGCAAGGTGATTGGCGAAGGAGCCAATCTGGGGGTTACCCATCCAGGGCGCATTGAATTCAGTAAGCTCGGCGGACGTTGCAACTCAGATGCAATCGACAATTCTGCAGGTGTGAATTCTTCTGATGTCGAGGTGAATATCAAAATTGCTCTCGCGGCTGCGATGAAGTCGGGGAAACTGACACGCAAGCGCCGGGACACGTTGCTGGAAAGCATGACCGAGACAGTTGCTGAGCTGGTCCTGCGCAACAACTACCTTCAGACGTTGTCGATATCTCTTGCCGAGAGGCAGGAAATGGAAGACTTCGCCTATCAGCAGCGCCTGATGCACAATCTTGAGGCGAGAGACAAGCTGGATCGAGTGGTGGAAGATCTCCCGGATGACGTGGAAATCATGGAGCGGATGTCGACCAATGAATGCCTGACCCGACCGGAAATAGGGGTCTTGTTTGCCTATGCAAAAATTGTCGCCCTGGATGACCTGGTTGCAACGGACGTGCCGGATGATCCTTATCTTGGTGACATGTTGACCGACTATTTCCCCCCCAAGATGCAGAAGGCCTACAGCAATGAGATTGAGGGTCACCGTCTTAAGCGCGAAATTATCGGCACCGTTCTGGCCAATTCCATGGTCAATCGCGGCGGCACGACATTTATCACGAGAGTTGCCGACAGGACCGGCGCCTCGATCGATGCCATCGCCCGAAGCTATGCAACCGTTCGGGATTCTTACAGCCTGCCGCAGACCAATGCGGAGATAGATGCGCTGGATGCGAGGATCGATGGTGACCTGCAATTAGAGCTTTATGCGATTGCCCAGGAACGGGTTGTCACACAGACGATTTGGTTTGTCCGCTACGGTGATTACTCCAAGGGTATAGGCTCGGTCGTATCCGACTATCGTGAAGCGATCGAGCAACTCATGCCAAGATTGGAAGAGTTTGCGCCGCAATTTCTGGTCAATCAGATGGATGAACACTTTACGCGCTATGTGAGCGGTGGTGTTCCAGAAGGCGCCGCTCGCACACTGGCGCGGTTGCCAATCGCAGGACTGATTCCGGACATTCTGTATGCCGCCAAACGGACTGGCAGTGCACTGGACTCTGCTGCACGCGTGTTCTTTGACATTACCGAAGCGTTCAAGATTGGACGTTTGATCCAGGCTGCCCAGGCCATTTCGGCTGATGATTACTACGATTCACTTGCGCTCGACCGGGCCATGCAGGGCCTTCAGAAGGCGCGACGGGATATCGTTATTGATGTTCTTAACGGCAAGGGTGATGCGAGCAGCTGGCTGCAGAAGAATTCTGTCGCTGTGGTTCGCACAAACAACCAGATGGCTGGCATCGTAGACCACGACAATGTGACGGTGTCCCGGCTTACGGTCGCCGCCAACGTGCTGGGAGATCTGGCTCGGGGTTAGCCTGCAGGCAGATGGCAGGCCAAAGGGTCTAGTTGTCTTCCTTGTAGACGCCGATTTTTTGCAACGTCATCGTATAGCCGGTGTCGGCCAGCTCGGTCTGAACGGTCTGGCTCGAAAACGTTCCGGTTATTTCGATCGGCTCCCACATGTCGACAACCGCAATTTTCTTGGTTGTCGAAACATAGACGATCTGGTTCGGCGGCGGCGGCGGCACGTGAATGCAGGCGCCTACATAAGGCACAAGCAGGAACTCGGAAACTTCGGCACTTTCGAAGTCCAGCGGAACCATAAACCCGGCGATCTTAACGGTCTGGCCGTTGAACTTCGTGACCACCTTACCCATCGATTCGGTTAATTTGGGTTCCTCGGGAATGGCGTTGAGATCAAGACTGTGCTCCTTGATTCCAAATGTCAGTTCCTGATCTGCCCCTTCGGGAATAAGATTTTCCCAACTGACTTCTGTCACGCTGGACGTTTTCGCGACTTGAAGTACCAGACCATCATTGAGCATCCTGTCGAACGACAGATTGCGGTCGAATGCATTTGCGCTGCTGGTGGCAAAAGCCAATGTCAGTGTAGCAAGAACTGCCGGAAGAACTTTCCGCATCATCGTCTCCAAGATTGTGTTTACACGCGCACCGTCATGCCGTCTGCCAGAGATAACCGGTAAGCGCGCCACGCCGGCAACAGACTCGCAAGAATACCAAAAAGAACAATTGCGGCCATAATCAAGATCTCGTGAGTATTTGGCAGAAACTGAGTCAGTGCAATGCCGTAATTGGCGTCTACCCATCCGGCGGCCGAAACTGTGATCAAAGTGGTAGCGAAAGTGCCAACCACAACACCCACCAGAGTTAGCGCGCCCGCTTCTAACGCGAGCATGCCGGCCACCGTTGCCGGTCCCGCGCCCAGAGACCGAAGAATGGCCATCTCCCGCCGACGCTCGTTCAGTGTTGCAAGAACCATGGTCACCATGCCCAGAAGGGCGGTGACGACCACCATAGCCGAAATGAACAGCAGCACGCGTTCTGCGGTGCCGATGAGGCCCCACAATTCCTGAAGTGTCGCACCGGGAAGAATGGCAAGCAACGGCTCCTTGTCGTAGGTGTTGATAGCACGTTGAAGGCCGAAAATTCTGGCGCGGGATTTGACCCCGACCAGGGCTGCGGTCACCTGGGTTGGCGTCAGATCCATCGCGCGAATACGTTCGACCGGGGTTGCCGCGCCGGGCTTGGGCCCGCCGGATTGCCAGTCAACGTGGATCGCTTCAATGGCCTCCAGACTCACATGAACAGTGCGGTCAACCGGCGTGCCGGTAGGCGCAAGAACGCCACTGACCGTGAAGGGTGTGTCTTCGTGTTTGGCAAAGCTGACCCTGCCCAGGCCATGCGCCACCACAATAGGATCTCCGACCCGGTAACCCAGGCTCTCAGCAACCTGTGATCCGACCACGGCATCAAACAGATCATTGAACTCCTGGCCCTGGTCAAATGCTAGTTCACGCTTGTCCCGATACCTGTAGCGCTCGAAATAGGCCCTGTTTGTGCCAAGCACCCGAAAACCGCGATGGCTGTCACCGAGCGAGAGCGGCACGAGCCACTTTGTATTGGGATTTTTTTCGATCAGGCTGATGGAATCCATCGAGACATTGTTTGTTGCGTTGCCAATGCGAAAAACTGAGTAAAGCAACAGCTGAATTCCGCCACTGCGGGCGCCCACAATCAGGTCCGTGCCCGAAATGGTGCCCGCAAAGGAGTCGCGCGCTGCACTCCGCATCCGTTCGACACCAAGAAACAGGATTGTGCTAAGCGCAATTGCCAGGATGGCCAACAGGGCTGTGGGCCAGCGCGCTCTTAGTGATTTGAGGGCCAACCGGATCACGTGCTGTTCCCGCTTCTTGAAATTTCCGACAATGATATCGAACGGTCGAAACGCGGGGCAAGCGATGTGTCATGGCTGACGAACAGCAAGCTGGAGCCGGCTTCTTCGATCTGGGCGAAAAGCAAATCCATGAACAGGCGTTCGGTGTCCTTGTCGAGCGAGGAAGTGGGTTCATCCGCAACGATCAATCCCGGCTTCCCGATCAGGGCCCGGGCCGCGGCAACCCGCTGTTGCTGGCCGACGCTCAGATTTCGCGCCGGACGATCGCGGTCTTCCGCACCAACTTTGAGCGCATCAAGCAGGCGATGCGCTTCTTCAAGGGGAGCGCCACGCTGAACAACAAGCTCCCGGCGATCCGGCGCAAAATCGAGCGGCAGCAAGACATTGTCGACCGCTGTTGCATAGGGCATCAGGTTAAAGCTCTGAAATATGATCCCAATGTTCTGTGCCCGTGCCCGATCCCTCGCGCGTGACTTCATGGCGCTCAGATCATGCCCCATCAGCGATACTGTGCCCTTGTCGGGGCGGGTAATGCCGCAGACAAGTGCCAGAAGGGTGGATTTTCCCGATCCGGACATGCCGGACAGGAACACACGCTCACCTGCTGCAATCTGCAGACTCGGTACGGAAAGCTGGAACTGCCCCGCGCCCGGCCATCGGAAGACAACATCCTGCAATTCTATTGCGGTTTTGGACATTCATGCTCGTTCTTGAGGCATTTGAATGAGCCGGGCGGCTCGATGGTTATTGTTCAGAGAATTCCGGTAAGGTCCAGAACATTTTTTCCCGGCTCCAGCTCACCCTTCATCTGTCCATTGTCTCCAACAGCGACCACTTCAAGTTCGCCGGCTTTCGGGAACATTTTGAAAAACACAGGTTCCATGGTTGCCAGTGCTTTGACATCGCTGCATTCGAGTTCATATTTGGCGTGAAACTCATTGTGTTCGCCTTCGCCTTCCAGTTCGACTTCCGTTGAAACGCCTTTGCAACCAGCTGCAGCGGCGATGCCCAACAACTCGATTGGCTTGGAAAGCTTCGCCTTGGCGGCTTCGACGGCCGCCTTGTCATCGTCGCTTTTCGGCGCATATTCAAAGCCGACAATGTCGGCGCCCGGTGCCTCCAGTTCGATCACAACTTTGCTTCCTTCGACTGCAATCGACAGCTCTGAATGTCCGTGCTCATGGGCATCAAGACTCTGCGCTGATGCAGCAATGCTGAAAGAGGACATCAGGGCAGCCAGAAAAACGGGGCGGTTCATCGGAATCTCCATTTGTGTAATAAAATAACATTACATAGAGAGAAGCGGCGTTGTGTCAAGCCGGGATGCAGTCCTGACAAGAATTGATCAGCTTCCAATCGAAGAGTTGCCAAATTATCAGAGAACGTCATGTCCACACTTGTCGGAATCCTCGGTCCATGGCCCCATCAAATCTCACAGACAACAGGCGCCCGACTGTACTTGCCCGGCGCTGTGTCAGCACTGCCGATGCCAAACAGTGGAGCATCAGTCCGGCCTCTGACGCGGTGCCCAAATGTCTGAGGCCTGCTGACCCGGCAACCGAAACCGAACAATGCAGGTCGATTCGAAAATTCGGAGCGCCCCTTTCTCTTCGGACAAAAAGGTTATAGAAGCGCGTCAACCGCGGCCTGCCGCGCGCTTTCCTTCCGATTACAGGTTCCGTTATGACACTCCGCAACATCGCGATCATCGCGCACGTTGACCACGGCAAGACAACACTTATCGACGTGCTGCTCAAGCAGTCCGGTACATTCCGCGACAACCAACAGGTTGACGAACGGGCAATGGATTCCAATGACCTGGAGCGCGAACGCGGCATTACCATCCTGGCCAAGGTGACGTCCATCCAATGGAAGGACGCGCGCATCAACATCGTTGATACGCCTGGCCACGCTGACTTCGGCGGGGAAGTGGAGCGCATTCTGAACATGGTTGATGGCGTGATTATCCTAGTCGATGCGGCCGAGGGTCCGATGCCGCAAACCAAATTTGTTTTGCAAAAGGCACTCAAACTCGGGCTCAGGCCGATCGTTGCCATCAACAAGATCGACAAACCTGATGGTCGTCCAGACTGGGTTCTGGACGAAGTGTTCGATCTGTTCGGTGTCCTGGACGCCAATGAGGAGCAACTGGATTTTCATGTTCTGTATGGCTCGGCTAAACAGGGCTGGATGGCGGCAGATGCCGAAGGCCCAAAGGACGATATGGCGCCCTTGCTCGACTTGGTGCTTGACCATGTGCCCGAGCCGGCGGTGGAAGACGGTGAGTTCCGCATGTTGGCCACGACAATTGAGGCCAACCCTTATCTCGGCCGTATTCTGACCGGCAAGATCACCTCGGGTGCCGCAGCGCCGAACCAGGCGATCCATGCATTGGATCAGGATGGCAAAGTGGTTGAACAGGGTCGCATCACGCAAGTGCTTTCCTTTGAAGGCCTTGAACGCAAACCGGTAACAACAGCCAAAGCTGGCGACATCGTCTCTATTGCCGGGCTGGCCAAGGCGACCGTGGCAGACACGCTGGTAGCGCCGGGCGTCAAGGAACCGATCGAAGCTCAACCAATCGATCCGCCAACACTGTCCATGACCTTCCGTGTCAACGATGGGCCGCTGGCTGGTCGCGAGGGCGACAAAGTACAAAGCCGCGTGATCAGAGATCGATTGATGAAGGAAGCCGAGGGCAACGTTGCCCTGAAAGTTACTCAGGTTGAGGGCAGTGATGCTTATGAAGTGGCGGGACGTGGCGAATTGCAGCTGGCGATCGTTATCGAGACCATGCGTCGCGAAGGCTTTGAACTGACTGTGGGCCGTCCGCGGGTGCTCATGCAGACCGATGAAACCGGCACCAAGATTGAGCCGATTGAAGAAGCCATCATTGATGTGGATGAAGAATTTTCCGGCGCCGTGGTCGAAAAGCTGTCACAGCGCCGCGCCGACCTTGTTGAGATGAAGCCATCCGGTGGCGGACGCACACGTCTGGTTTTTCATGCGCCGACACGGGGCCTGATTGGATATCTTTCTGAACTCATGACCGACACACGTGGCACTGCAATCTTCAACCGTACTTTTTTGCAATACCAGCCTTACAAGGGTGATATTCCACAGCGCCATACCGGGGCTCTGATTTCCAACGGAGACGGCAACGCAGTGGCTTTCGCAATGTTCCACCTGGAAGATCGCGGACCGATGATGATTCATCCAGGCGATAAGGTCTATCAGGGCATGATTGTGGGCGAGCACTCACGTGGCAACGATCTGGAAGTGAACGTGTTGAAGGGCAAGCAGCTCACCAACATGCGTTCGTCCGGCAAAGATGAGGCGGTCAAGATTACAACACCTCTCAACATGACTTTGGAGAAATCCCTGGCCTACATCACCGATGAGGAACTGGTGGAAGTGACACCGGAAAACATCCGGTTGCGCAAGCGTGTGCTTGATCCGATTGAACGCAAGCGCCAGATGCGAAGCGCTCAGGCCGCTGCTGCCGGAGGTTAGATTCCGGCCCGGACTTTGTCAGAGTAGCGTTCCCGAAGCATGCGCAGCTTCGGATCGATATAGGCACGGCAAAACGGCCGTTCGGGGTCGGTTTCGTAGTAGTTTTGAAACCGGTTGTCCGATAGCCGGAACGCCCGGTGGTGCAGGACCAGGGTCACCAGTTGTTCCTCGAATTGCGGCTGCAGAGAATTCAATATGTCCCGAACCAGTTTGCCCTGCCCATCGTCAAAGACATAGACCGCACTGCGGTACTTGCCGCGCAATTTGTGCAGGGACGTGCTGGCATGTGTTCGAAGGTGAATTTCGACCAGGGATTCTAGATCCATGATGCTTTCGCTGTAGGTCACGACGACCGCCTCTGACCAGCTGTCATGCGGAGGGTCGGACCGAACAAATCCCTGATCGACTGTTTCGACGCCCTCCAAACTCTGAAAGACGGCCTCTGTACACCAGTGGCAACCGCCTCCAAACCCGATTTTCTTCATTGGCCTCTCAAACCTTCAGTACGGCTTCATCCTGACGCTGGTTCAGAATGCAACAGTTTCGATCTATCAGGATCACGCGCTGGCTCCTCATCGGCGCCGGCTGACGTCGCCGCCGCCTAATGGATTCCTGAAACTCACCCAAAGCCAGCTATCGGACCCTGCATTGCCGCCAGGATACCGCTTCTTCGCGGCCGCGCGATCGCCCAGGAACATCCGGCCGCCGGCCTGTTTCATGCTTGCACCGGCATAAGCTGCAACGATGTGAAGCAGTTAATCACGGTTTTTCTGCATGACCCCCTGTCGCGATGCATAGTCTGGCTCGCAGCATGTTTTGCTATTCGTTGATGCCGTATGACTATTCTTCTCGCTTTCCGGCATTGCCGAGCGTAGCCGACTGACAGGGTCTTGTCATTGGTTCCCGTCTTTGGCCTAATCCCGGCGCGAAAACTCCAAACCGAGATAACAATCATGCCGGATTTTCATCTTCTGTCCGTTGCACCGCAGCCGGTCGGACCCTTCTCTCATGCAACAGAAGCGGATGGCTGGGTCTTGCTGACCGGCCAGATGCCAACCGATCCCGAAGACCCGAAAGCTCCGCTGCCTGCAGGCATCGAAGATCAGACCCATCGGGTGATCGATAATCTAGAGATCGTGCTCGGGGGCCTCGATCTGGGGCTGGAGCACGTTTTGCAATGTCGGTGTTACCTGACAAAGTTCGAGCGCGACTTTGATAAGTTCAACGCCGTTTACCGCTCCTACTTTCCGGACGACAGACGTCCTGCACGGACGACAATTGGTGTCACCGCACTGGCTGTTGGGGCGCTGGTTGAGATCGATATGGTTGCCAGAAGACCCTGAGGGCAGGTTGGCTCAGTTTCTCTCGTCGACCAGTTTGTCCAACCAGTCGGGATCCATTTCCGGCACCGAGGAAAGCAGCAATTGGGTGTAATCGGGATGGGGAGGCGAGAGGATTTCGCTCTTGAGGCCCTGCTCGACAACTTCGCCCTGGAACATTACGACGATTTCATCGGAAATGGCCGTCACCACAGCGATGTCGTGGGTGATGAACAGATAGGTAATGCCGAATTCCTTCTGCAGGCGCAGCAGCAG
Organism: uncultured Rhizobiaceae group bacterium; assembly: GCA_938044775.1. Taxonomy (GTDB): domain Bacteria; phylum Pseudomonadota; class Alphaproteobacteria; order Rhizobiales; family Rhizobiaceae; genus Pseudahrensia. The sequence goes on along the minus strand of CALIOE010000067.1, from coordinate 11,245 downwards.
TTTCAGAATTCCTTCCTGGACAATCTGGTCAAGCGCGGAGGTGACCTCGTCGCAGATGATCACATCCGGTTCTGCTGCGAGCGCGCGTGCAATGCAAATGCGTTGCTTTTGGCCGCCGGAAAGCTCGCCGGGCAGGCGGTCCATGAAGCTTTCGTCCAGCTCGATCATCTCAAGCAGTTCCACGAGGCGCTTGTGCTTCTGAGAGCCCTTTAAGCCGTGATAGAATTCCAGCGGCCGTGAAATAATCTCGCCAACGGTCTGTTTGGGATTCATGGCTGTGTCGGCCATTTGGTAGATCATCTGTATGCGCCGCAGCTGATCTTTGGTCCGATCCTTCAGGGCGCCTGGCAGTGTTTCGCCGTTAAACTCAATCGATCCGCTCATCGGCGGCAGGAGACCAGTGATAACCCGGGCAGTGGTGGATTTACCGGAACCGGATTCGCCGACCACGGAAACAGTGCGGCCGCGCGGAATATCAATTGACACGTCGTGAAGGACCTTCACCGTATTGCCGTAGGCAGCATCCACATTCTTGATCGACAGGACTATTTCTGACGACTTGTCTTCAGGCTTTTCCAGAGCCCGCACAGACCAGAGAGACTTGGTGTATTCCTGCTCGGGCTCGGCAAGCATCTTGCGTGTTTCGGCCTCTTCGACTTCTTCGCCGTATCGCAAAACCTTGATGAAATCCGCCATCTGCGCAACGACGGCGAGGTCATGGGTGATGTATATGGCAGCCGTGTTGAATTGCTCGACAATGTCGCGCATGGCGACCAGCACTTCGACTTGTGTCGTCACGTCCAGCGCGGTGGTCGGTTCGTCAAAGATAATCAGATCAGGGCGCGGTGACATGGCCATGGCGGTCATGATGCGTTGCAGCTGTCCGCCGGAAACCTGATGCGGGTAACGCGTCCCGATCGTGTCGGGGTCGGGCAGTTGCAAAGAGCCATAAAGTTCAACAGCATCGGACTTTGCCTCGCTGTCGCTGCTGATGTCGTGACCAACAGTAGCTTCGACAGTCTGGTCAATGAGCCGATGTGCCGGATTGAAGGAAGCTGCAGCGGATTGTGCGACATACGCGATGCGCGAGCCCCACAATGCTCGCTTGTCGGCCTCCGAAGCCGCAACCAGGTCGATACCGTCAAACATGATTGACCCGGACATGATCTTGCAACCCGGTTGGGCGTAGCCCATGGCGGCTTTTCCAAGAGTAGACTTGCCGGCACCGGATTCGCCGATCAGTCCCATAACCTCGCCACGCCGTAAAGTCAGGTCAACACCTTTGATAATCTCGTGCCAGCGCTCGTCGCTGAATCCGCTGATGCGGATGTCACGCATTTCCAGCAGCAGATCGCCTTTGGCGCCGCGATTTTCGGTATCAGTGGTCATCGCGCAATCCGCTTGTCTTGTGCAGGAACCAGTCGACGACGAAGTTCACGGCAACAGTGAGCAGAGCAATCGCACCTGCGGGAAGCAGTGGAGTCATCGCCGCGGTCAGATCGTATTGCGCAAACTGAATGAGCGACGCGTTGTCACGGACCATTGAGCCCCAGTCGGCTGTTGGTGGCTGAATGCCGAGGCCCAGGAAGGACAGCGCAGCGATTGTCAAAAAGACGAAGGAGAAGCGCAATCCGAATTCTGCAACCAAAGGCGGCATGATGTTGGGCAATATCTCCCGACGCATGACCCAGCCCAGACCTTCGCCGCGCAGGCGAGCAGCTTCCACATAATCCATAACGACGACATTGACGGCGACTGAACGGGTGAGACGGAAAACCCGCGTTGAGTCGAGCACTGCGATGATCATGATCAGCGATCCGACGGTGGAGCCGAATATTGACAGCAGCATCAGAGCGAAGATGAGGCTCGGTATGGCCATCAGCACGTCAACAAAACGACTCAGCAATTGATCGAGCCACGACCTGTTGATCGCCGCAACCAGGCCGAGACCACCGCCGATGATGAACGACAACAATGTCGTTGCCAGCGCAATGCCAATTGTGTTGCGGGCGCCATAGATCAGGCGGGAAAACACATCGCGACCAATCTGGTCAGTTCCAAAGACATGTTCACCACCTCCTGTCATCGACCAGGGGGCAAACGGGGTCGGAAAAACCTGTGCCTCGCCATAGGGTGCGAGCAGCGGGGCAAACAAGGCCGTAAAAGCATAGATGGCGATAACAATCATGCCGAACCAGGCAGATATGGGTGCCTTCTTCAGATCGATCATCATGCGTTGCCACCGGGTGCGGCGCATCCGAATGGCGCCGACCTCATCTGCAGCGGAGTATGATTTTACTGTCTCACTCATCTTGGGTGCAGCAATCTTGGATTGGTAACAATGCCGATGATATCGGCCAACAGGTTGAGCAAAATATAGGTTGCTGCAAAGATCAGAGCACAGGCCTGAACCACCGGAATGTCCCGAGAAGTGACCGCATCGACCATCAATTGCCCGATGCCCGGATAAACGAAGACCACTTCGACCACCACCACGCCGACCACAAGATAGGCGAGGTTAAACGCGATGACAGTGGCAATTGGTGCCCAGGCATTCGGCAATGCATGCTTGACGATGACCTTGGCCTTCGACACGCCCTTGAGCTGCGCCATTTCGATATAGGGACTTGCTAAGAGGTTGATGATCGCCGCCCGCGTCATGCGCATCATGTGGGCGACAATCACGAGCGTTAGGGTCAGAGACGGCAGCGCACACTTGTAGAGGCGTTCTGTAAAACTCATCTCCGGGGTGACGTTGGCAAGCGACGGGAAAACCGGCCAGATCGAAGCAAGCAAAACGATCAGCACATAGGCAACGAAAAATTCGGGAAATGAAATTGTCGTCAATGTCGCGGCGTTGACCGAGCGGTCATAGACAGAATTGCGGGCCAGTGCCGTCGTGATGCCAAGAAACAGGGCCAGCGGAACGGCAATGAGGGCAGTGATGCCGGCAAGAAACAGGGTGTTCCACAGCCGCGGTGCAATCAAGTCGACCACATCTCGCGAGCGGTCGACACCTGATGCCGCTCGTCCGGAGAAGGACGTCCCCAGGTCTCCCTGAAGGACCGCGGCAACCCAGTTGATGTAACGAAGCCATGCCGGTTTATCGAGACCGAGTTCTTTGCGGAACGCTTCCACTGTTTCGGGCAGTGCGGCCTGACCGAGCACAGCCTCACCAAAATCTCCTGGCAACATCGCGATTGCCGCAAAGATGATCAGGGAGACAAAAAAAAGTGTGACGACACCAAGCCCCAATCGTTGCAGGACCGTCGCCAAAACCGGATGCAATGTGTTCTCCCCAACGTCTGATCGTTGTCTGCACCGCGATTTTTCGCTGGCGCATTTCTCCCGATGACTAGGCTAGGCGATCCATCGGGGCTGTGTAAACAGCGCCAGGCGTAAAACTTGCTGTCACCAGAACGTTACGCACATTTGCCACTGACGTTTGCATTGAACAGGCAATTATGTTGAGTTTTGGCCAAGAAAACGCCCGCAACGGCAGCGATTGCAGGCCTTTTTTGTGAACAGGAAAACAAATATCACTGCAGGGAGAACATATATGCGTGACATGAAAACTGTCTTTATCAACAACCAGACCGAAAAACTGGGGACCGGCCAGATCAACCGCCGCCAGTTTATTACGTCTCTGCTGGCCGCAGGCGTCGTCCTGCCCACTGCCATGACCATGGCAAGCGATGTCATGGCGGCAACACCTAAAAAGGGTGGGGACTACCGATACGGCGTGGCGCATGGCTCAACCACGGATTCCCTTGATCCAGGCACCTACGAGAACGGCTTTATGACCGGCACGGGTTATCTGTACGGTAACAACCTGACGGTCGTGAATGCAAAAGGTGAACTCGAGCCGGAACTGGCCGAGAGTTATGAAAGTTCGGATGCCAAGACGTGGGTGTTCAAGCTGCGCAAGGGCGTTGAATTCCACAACGGAAAAACGATGACACCGGAAGATGTGATTGCGTCTCTCAATCACCATCTGGGTGAAGCGTCAAAATCTGCCGGTAAGGGGCTGCTGAAGCCGATACAGTCGATGAAGGCTGATGGCGATGCGGTTGTATTCGAGCTCGACGCGCCGAATGCGGATTTCCCTTACATCGTCAGCGACTATCACCTGCTCATCAAGCCTTCCAAAGATGGCAAGATTGACGCGACAGATGGATTGGGAACCGGTGGCTATATTATTGATAAGTTCGAACCCGGTGTTCGTACGCTGGCCAAACGCAACCCGAACTACTTCAAGTCGGACGCTGCGTTTTTTGACACCGTTGAATATGTATCACTCATTGATCTGACGGCTCGCCAAAATGCGCTGATGAGCGGCGAAGTGCATGCCATTGACCGCATTGACCCCAAGACGGTCGCGCTGATGGCCCGCAACCCAAATGTGGAAATCCTCGAGAAAACCGGAACGCTGCATTACACGTTCCCGATGCGGGTCGACACGGCGCCATTTGACAATTTCGATCTACGTATGGCCTTGAAACTGGCCGTCAATCGCCAGGAGCTCGTTGACAAAATCCTGCTCGGACACGGCGCGCTTGGCAATGATCATCCGATTTCTCCGGCCACATCATTCTACGCGGCAGATATTCCGCAGCGTGCGTTTGACCCGGACAAGGCTGCAGAGCATTACAAAAAATCCGGTCACAGCGGCAAGATCCAGCTTTCAACTTCTGATGCTGCCTTTGCTGGCGCCGTCGATGCGGCCCAGCTCATAGCGGCTTCCGCCAAGCAGGCCGGCATTGACATTGAAGTGGTGCGCGAGCCGAAGGATGGTTACTGGTCCAATGTGTGGAACAAGAAGCCATGGTGTGCATGCTATTGGGGCGGTCGCCCGACTTCCGACTGGATGTATGCATCAGCCTATGTGGATTCGACTGAGTGGAACGACACCGCATGGAAAACGGGTGATGCCGCCAAGAAGTTCAACGGACTGGTCGTTGCGGCCCGTGCTGAGCTCGACGAAGGCAAACGCGCAGCAATGTACAAGGAAACCCAGGAAATTCTTCGCGACGACGGTGGGGCACTCGTTCCGATGTTCGCCAACTACATCATGGGTATTTCCAAAAAAGTTGCGCATGCCGATGACGTGGCGGCCAACTGGGAAATGGACGGCTACCGCGCTCACGAGCGCTGGTGGATGGCTTAAGCCCCGGGAGCTTCCCGGACTGGCCCGTACAGATGGCGGCGGAGAAATCTGCCGCCATCCCTTTTTGCGGTACCCGGTTATCGCTGGCGCGGAAGAGGTCCCCGCACACGATCGTTCTTGTCCAGTTTCGATTCAGACCAAACGATGAAGAGGCCCGCACCGAGGATCATGCTCATACCGGTCCATGCCAGTGCATCGGGCCATTCTCCAAAGATTGTAATACCCCAGAAGATGGCTAAGGCCAGTGCCACATATTCAAACGGCGCGATCAATGCCGCTTCGCTCAAACGATAGGCCTGGGTGACGAAGTAGCCACCGACAGCTGTTACCACGCCGACAGCAAGCATGACCTGAAAATCCCATTTTGAAGGTATGACCCATGCGCGGGTAACAAATTCGACCGATGGATGTGCGTTGCCCGACAGCCAGCCGTTCCCAAGAACCAGTCCAATTGCCATGCTGAAGAGCAGAAAGAACAGCTGCGTGTAAAAGGCCAGGGTCGATGCTTTTTCAGTGCGACCCATTTTGCGTGTCAGAATGTGCAGGCCGGCATAGGCGCAGGCCGCCATCATCGGCAGCAGAGCAGCAAGTTGAAAGGAATGGGAACCCGGGCGCAACATGACAAAGGCTCCCAGCAGACCCAGTGCAACAGCGGTCCACCTTCTGGGTCCGACTTTTTCACCCAGAAAGACCACAGAGAAAATTGTGATCACCAGCGGAGAAATGAAGAAGATTGCGGTCGCTTCCGAGAGCGGCAGAGCAGCCAGACCCATGAAAAAAGACATATTGGCAAAGACCACCAGGGCTGCCCGATACAAATGCATATTGATCTGATGGGTGCGCAGCAGAGCAAACCCACCTTCGAGTGGGATGATGATCAGGGTTGTAACAGCCAGCGCCATCATGGTGCGTATGAACACGATCTGGTGCAGTGCATAGCCGTCGCTCAGAAATTTGATGCCGACATCATTGAGCGTAAAGGCAAGACTTGCTGTGAGAGCGCAGGCGATTCCTATCGTGTTGCTTGACCTGATGAGTGGCATTGCTGATTGAAAGCTCGCTTGCGTTTCCATATCGACAAAGGCCATCAGGTGCTTTTTCATGACGGAAGGCAATGCCCCTGTTTGGGCCCGTTGCAACTGAATGCTTTAGGATTGGCACGATGAAACACGAGACCGATTTCCCCATCGAGGTTGTCGAACATCCGGACATGGGAATCCTCATGCCGGACGGTTGTCGACTATCAGCCCGGGTCTGGATGCCGACCAATGCCGAAGATCATCCGGTACCCGTTATTCTTGAACACATTCCCTATCGCAAGCGCGACGGAACGATTGTCCGTGACCAGTTTACCCACCCGTGGTTTGCCGGCCATGGCTATGCCTGCATCCGAACCGATATGAGAGGAAATGGTGAATCTGAAGGATTGATGGAGGATGAATACCTTGAACAGGAATTGCAGGACGCTTGCGATGTGATCGCCTGGGCGGCCGGTCAACCCTGGTGCAACGGCAATGTCGGCATGATGGGCATATCCTGGGGAGGGTTCAACGGTCTGCAAGTCGCGGCGCTGCGACCGCCGGCTCTCAAGGCAGTCATCAGCATCTGCTCGACGGTGGACCGCTATGGCGACGACATCCACTACAAGGGTGGTTGCCTGATGCTCGAGAATTTCGGATGGGCGGCCAACATGCTGTCCTATTCTTCGCGCCCGCCCGATCGGGCACTTATAGGTGACAGATGGAAGGATATCTGGCTGAACAGGCTGCAAAACCAGCCCTGGCACTGGTCGACCTGGATGAGACATCAGCATCGGGATGACTACTGGAAACACGGGTCGATTTGCGAAGACTACAGTGCCATTCAGGCAGCGGTGCTGAGCATTGGCGGGTGGCACGATGGCTACAGGAACACAATCTCGCATCTGGTGGAAAACCTTCGGGCACCGGTAAAGGGTCTGGTCGGGCCGTGGAATCACAAATATCCACATTATGCCGGACCAAAACCTGCCATTGGTTTTCTGCAGGAAGCCAAGCGCTGGTGGGACCATTGGTTGAAGGGCGACGATACGGGCGCAGATGCTGATCCGGACTATCGCGCCTGGTTGATGGATTCGCTGGCGCCCAGGAGATGGTTTGACGAACGGCCGGGCCGCTGGATTGCCGAACGGGAGTGGCCATCGCCCATGATCAAGGCCCGCGCTCTGAACCTGGGCGCCGGCGGTTTGCTGACAGAAAACCCTGAAGAGATTGAGGCCCGCGTGTCGTCCTCCGCAGAATGCGGAAGCCAGGCTGGTGAATATTTCCCCTTCGCCTTTGGTGATGAATTGCCGGCGGAACAATCGCCCGATGACCGGCAGTCGGCCTGTTTTGACAGTCCGGTGCTCAACGAAGGCATCGATATCGTCGGCGCACCAAGGGTCAATATGTCATTGCGTTGCGATAAGCCAGGAGCGCAAGTCGTCGTGCGTCTTTGTGATCTTCGCCCCGATGGTACGTCGGCATTCATAACCTATGGCATGCTCAACCTGGCACATAGGGATTCCCATGAGGCTCCCGGTCCGGTTGTTCCTGGAGAGATATTCCAGGTCGAATTTGCGCTCGATCAGATCGCGTACCGATTGCCGGCCGGGCACCGTTTGCGCGTCGCGGTGTCGACATCATACTGGCCGTTTGTGTGGCCTTCGCCCGAAGTTTCAGAGCTCACAATACTGGCCGGCAGCCTGGCTTTGCCAGAACGGCCCGCTGCTCAGGGTGATGAGTGTTCATTCGAAAAGCCGGTGGCTGCGCCGGCATGGCATTGCGAGAACCTGCGTCCCGCCAGCTACAGCCGCGAAACCACAACCGACCCCGGCACCGGGATTGTAACCACAAGAGTTCAATCTGATTTCGGAGAAAACCGTGATCTTGACCATGGCCTGATATCCGGATCGTGGGTAAAGGAGCGCTTTGATATTCAACCCGAAGATCCGCTGTCGGCAAAGTGCCATTCGGTGTGGGAGCAGGCCGGTGGGCGCGACGGTCAGATGTGGCGCACCCACGCCGAAGCCTCGATGTGGTGTGATGCTGAGCATTTCTTCAGCACGGCGACTTTGCGCGCCTTTGAAAATGAAGAGCTGGTCTTTGAGCGGACATTTGACGACAAGGTTGAACGCGATCTGATCTGATCAATAGGGCCAGTCACCTTTGCCCAGAGCACTGACGGCATCGACAATGCGGGTGAAACTGTCACGGGCCCGTTTCACGGAATGACGGGCGCGCAGAAAGCCGTGAACCAGGCCATCTTCGTTGAACCAGACGGCCTTGCCGCCGGCAGCAAGAATCTTGTCACGGTAATTGCGGCCATCCCCGGAGAGCGGATCGCACTGGGCCGATACGATCACGGTTGGCGGCAGGTCGGCAAAATCGGTGTCATTGAGAGGCGTGCAGTGTTTGTGGCGCAACAGGTTCTCGTCGCCACCGGTGCGGATGGTTTTGTAGAACGTTGTATCCTTCGTTGTCAGCATTGGTGCGTCGGCGTGCTCAACGAATGTGCCTTGTGTCAGATCACTGTCGAGGCCGGGATAGATCAGCACCTGGCCCGCGGGTCGTTGCGGTGCCTCTCGCGTCGCGTGGGAAACAGCCGCCGCCAGATTACCCCCGGCGCTGTCGCCAACAATCACCACCGGCATTTTGGCAAATCGGCCACCCAATGCCGTGGCCTCGAATCCGATGCTTGCGGCTTCAAAATCAGCAGGAAATATGTGCTCCGGTGCAAGCGGATAGTCGATGGAAACGACGGCAAAGCCGGTTCTCTTGCAGATCTCTGCACAGACATCATCGTGGCTTTCCAGACCGCCGACCACAAAGCCGCCGCCGTGAAAGTAGACCACTATTGCCTCGGGATTACTTGCGTCCGGGGTCAGGTTCAGGTTCTTGCCGTCCGGCAAATAGGATCGGGTAGAAACCTTGCCCTGCGGGAACACACGAATGGCTTTGTTCTCCACTTTCACCCCCGGCGGATATCCGGCAAAGAATGCGCGGCACATTTTGTCGTAGATTTCGCGCTGTTGTCCGACCGTGTAGTCAGCAGCGTCGGGCGGATACCAGGAGTTCGTCTCCTCGATGAACGCCCAGGTCTCCTCGTCGATCAGGTCGCGATACTTGTCCGGATAAAGGGATTGAACCGACATGGATTTCACTCAGTTTTGAGTTCAAAGAAATGGTAGCTCACAAAGCTACCTGCAGACAGGACCGCTGTTGCGGAGGTCCTCAGTACAGTCGCTGGACACCAGATCTTGTGCAAGGGCTTAAGAGAAGAATGCTGACGCCCGCAGGCGTGTAGTTGGATGAATTGAAACTATCGAATTTCGGCATTGCCCCTCGGAACTTCCAGATTGGCCGGAAGTTATTCCCGCGTCTGTTTGCTCGATACCGCAGAGCGACATCGTTGCGGCGTTGATGCTGAAATTGTCCCGGCAACGATGTTTCTATGGCGGAGGATGAATTGGCGTTGTAGAGATGCAGAAACTGGTTCCAACTGCGAGAAGATAATCATGCAGGATACACGCAAATTCTACATCAACGGCGAATGGGTCGCGCCCAAAGCCGGCGCCGATCTCGATGTGATTAACCCGTCGACCGAAGAAGTCTGCGCGACGATCTCTCTCGGCGGCAAGGCCGACGCAGATGCAGCGATTGCGGCGGCCAAGGCGGCTTTCCCTGACTGGAGCCGGACATCCCGGGACGAGCGTCTGGCACTGATGGAAAAAATTCTGGACGTCTATATGGCGCGCTCGGACGAAATGGGAGAAACCATCTCGCGCGAAATGGGCGCACCGATTGTTCTTTCAAGAGCGGCACAGGCCGGTACGGGCAGTGCCCATATCAAGGCGTTCATCCGGGCGCTCAAGGCGTTTGAATTTGAGCGTGATCTGCGTCCGAACACGCCGAACGACAAGATCATCTACGAGCCGATCGGTGTCTGTGGTCTGATCACGCCCTGGAACTGGCCGATGAACCAGATTGCGTTGAAGGTCATGCCGGCGCTGGCAACCGGTTGCACAATGATCCTCAAGCCATCGGAATTATCGCCGCTGTCCGGCATGCTTTTTGCGGATATCCTGCACGAAGCGGGCGTTCCGGCAGGCGTGTTCAATCTGGTCAACGGCGATGGTCCAGGCGTTGGCACGACGCTATCGGGTCACAAGGACGTCGATATGATCTCCTTCACCGGTTCAACCCGTGCAGGCTCCGCAATTACAAAAAATGCTGCCGATTCGGTCAAGCGTGTATCGCTTGAACTGGGCGGTAAGGGTGCCAATCTGGTCTTCGCCGATGCCGCACAAGATGCGGTACAACAGGGCGTTGCCCGATGCTTCAACAACACGGGACAGTCGTGCAATGCGCCGACCCGGATGCTGGTTGAACGCTCACGCTATGACGAAGCGGTTGAACAGGCGAAGGAACAAGCGGCAAAGACCGTGGTTGATCTGGCCTCCAAAGAAGGCCGTCACATCGGCCCCTTGGTCAGTCAGATGCAGTTCGACAAAGTGCAAAACCTGATTGAAGTGGGCATTAAGGAAGACAATGCACGCCTTATTGCAGGCGGCCTTGGCCGTCCCGAAGGCCTGAACCGGGGCTACTTTGTGAGGCCGACAGTGTTTGCCGATTGCCACAATGACATGCGCATTATGCGCGAGGAAATATTCGGCCCGGTGCTTTCCATGATGCCGTTTGATTCAGAAGAAGAAGCCATCGAGATTGCCAATGATACCGATTACGGGCTGACGAATTACATTCAGACAAGCGATGGCGAGAAAGCCAATCGCGTTGCCCGCCAATTGCGCTCCGGCATGGTCGACATAAATGGCCAGGCCCGGTCTTCGGGATCACCGTTTGGTGGCTATAAACAATCCGGCAATGGCCGCGAAGGCGGTGAATGGGGTCTGGAGGAGTTTCTTGAAGTCAAAGCAGTTGGCGGCTGGTTTCCCGATGCTCCTTAAGTCTTCGATGGCTTAAGCCTCGGCTTGGTGGTTGGTCTGATCGTCAGACCCTCCGTTCCACCATCATTTTCTTGATCTCTGCGATCGCTTTGGCC
>CALIOE010000066.1 GCA_938044775.1 uncultured Rhizobiaceae group bacterium | reverse complement strand
TGAAGGTCAGACCGGCAAGCTCGGCCGCCGTGATCGTCATGCCGTTCGTCACCGTTACCGCACCTCCGGAATGGGTCAGCGTTCCACCGGCCAGCGCCAGGTTGGAAATCGTGACAGATTGCAGAGCATCGCCCTCGACATCCGTAAAGCCGAAGTCGGCAGCGGTTATCAAACGCGGTGTGTCTTCGACCGTTGATACAATGCCACCCGTTGCCACGGGCACATCATTGACCGGTGTGACCGTGATGGTCATGGCCGCAGACACGATCCCAGACCCGGCATCGTTGACGGTGTAATCAAAGCCCGCACCGGCTGTGCTGTTGAGAGCCGGCGTGAAGGTCAGACCGGCAAGCTCGGCTGCCGTGATCGTCATGCCGTTCGTCACTGTTACAGCACCACCGGAATGGGTCAGCGTTCCACCGGCCAGCGCCAGGTTGGAAATCGTGACAGATTGCAGGGCATCGCCCTCGACATCCGTAAATCCGAAGTCGGCAGCGGTTATCAAACGCGGTGTGTCTTCGGCCGTTGATACAATGCCACCTGTTGCCACGGGCACATCGTTCACTGCAGAAACTGTCCCGGAAACGGTTGCCGTGTTCGTTCCACCATTGCCATCAGAAACAACATAGCTGAAGGATGCCGCTCCATTGAAATTCGCCGCAGGCGTGAAGACCAGGCTGCCGGAAGTGAGTCGAACCAGGCCATCAGCCACGGCGACGGCCGCTCCGCCATCGACGATGGCTTGTCCGTCAACCTGGGTGATGGTCAGTGCATCGCCGTCCTGGTCGCTGTCATTGGCCAGAACGTCAACTGTGACTGAGCCGTCTTCGGCGACTGCGAATGTATCAGCGCCTACAACCGGCTGATCGTTCACATCCTGGATCACAACGCTGATTGATTGAACATCAGTGCCGCCGCGACCGTCTGATACCGTAACCAGAACAGTATAGATGTTGTTGGTTGGGAAATTGTCGGTCGGATTTTCAAAATCCGGGGCTGCAATGAAGCTCAATTCTCCTGTCGACGCATCGATCGTGAAGTCCGTTTCATCTATGCCGCCGGTAATCGAATAGGTCAGCGTATCGGCTGGTATATCCGGATCCGTTGCCGTGACGGTTGTGGCGAGTGTCTGGTTTTCGTCCATATTGACAAATGCCACACCGCCGCCGCCATCTGAGGTGATGGTTGGATCCGAATTTGCGGTTGTGTCAATCAACCGGAACAACGCATCATCATCTGTGCCCGGCCTGACAAATTGTCCGTCAGCATAGGTGCCATCGTGTTCCACTCCGACCTCGACCGTGTCAGACGGATCATCAGTGTAGGCAACAATGAAATAGCTCTGATTGGAATTGAGCGTTAGCACACTGTCCAGAGTAAATGTATGCCAATCATAGGTCGTTTGCAGTGCACTCGATGCAATGGTGCCGCTGGCGAGATCGGGGCCGGATACTCCATTTCTTATTGCAACCGTGACGTTCTGCGCCGGCGCTGCCGCCTGCAATCGCAGCACCAGGTCGACCTGGTCTAGCTGATAGGTGGCCGTGCCTGAATCATATTGGAAAGACTGGGCACCGGTGGTTACTGAGCCGATTGGGTCATTGTGATCAATTCCAGAGATGGGCGGTTCATGTGCAACCAGTATCTGGGCGGCAAGCGTTCCATGCCACGACGCACCTGCGCTGAGTATCCTGCTCTCGATGGCGCCAGTCGACTGTTCCAGATCCCAGTCACCACCCAGGCTGAGATGTCCCGTAACGTCGGCACTGCCTGCCACATCAGCCCCCGTAAGATCAGCGAGCAACTGCAAGGCCTCCTGGCCAACGTCGCCAGCGGCAAAATCGCAGCCGTAGACCAGTATATCGCCATCAGCAGACATGGCGTCGCCAATGACTTTGAGGGCTTCGGCGTGCACGCCCGTCATCGACTCCGCTGTCAAAGATTGCCCGCCAAGGTCAAGGCTTCCCTTTTGTCCATGACTGATGATGTGAACGGCATCCACGTTGGAGCGATGAGAGAGCGCATCGGCAATCTGAGCCAATCCATCACCTTCGGGTTCGAGCAACACAACCACGACGTCAGGGGATAGCGACGCCACAACGCTGCCGATATCAGTGACATCATGGGCAATGAAGGCGATCTCGGTACGAAACTGGGCCGGTGACAGGTGATCCACGACCGGTGCAGTATGTGCCTCGAATGGTGCCGGGGCATCGGGTCCGTGCGAATCACCAAAGTAAGCGTCTGTCAGTTCGTTATGGACGGAAGCGTTTAGTGTATCGATTGCCGTTTCAAGACCAGCTGCATCAAGCAGAATGCGAGGCTCCAATGCGCGCATAACCGGCCGCTCGGTTGATGAGACCGAGACAAGTGAACGTCCTCCGCGGATAAGGTTTCGGCTGAGTCCAATCATTCAAGCGCCGGCGCTCGCAATGAATTCATAGTGCCCGTCAGGTAGACGAAGGTCCCGCAGCCTATTACTGACCCGGCGTTCAGCCAAATATGGCCTGCCTGCAACATTGACAGGCAATGAAGCACAGATTTCAACGATACTCAGAAACAATGCGATTGCTCCCCGATAGCTCGCCCCTGGCCATCGTTCCATTTCAAACTGAAGAATTATTGAAGATGAACATGCGGATTGTCCGCAAACGGCCGCCGCATCATGCTGGCGATCAGAATCGCTGACCGATCATTCATTATTCTGCAATATTTGTTTAGAATTCATTTACGATGATTGACGGTCAAAAGCCCTGAATCTGCATGGCTCCCACATGTAAGCCCAGGGCGCATTCTCCCGTGACCGTCGAGACCAGAATTGCAAAAAAATGGTACCCAGAGGTTTCCTGTTCGGTTGGTTTCCGCAGTCACCGAGAGGCAGGCCAGAAGAGGCACGTCAAAATGCTTTGGCTGCGACATTGTCCCAGTAAGCAGAAGCAATCAGCAGAACCAGACAGAGTGTCGGGCGAAGCCTAGATTCGTTGCTGCAGACAATAATTTGATGAGACTACCGTTTCGTCATTGTGCTTTGTTGTCCAAACGTTAGATTCGTTTGTCACTTGTTCAGTTGCTCTTCTCGTTCGATATTGCAACCGTGAGTGCCAGGAACCTCAAACAGTCCTTCGCGAGGATATCGATGGCTAGTTTAACCCGCTCATTTTCTTCAATCCTGCCCGTTCTCGCCATCGCTGCCCTTCTGGTCGGCTGCAATTCCAACGAAGAGAATGAAGCGGCCAAACCGGCACCGGTCAGACCTGTGAAGACCGTCGTCGTAAAACCGACAACATTCCAGCTTCAGCGAACCTATTCGGCGATTGTACTGCCATCCCAGGAGGTTGAACTTTCGTTCCGGGTTTCCGGCCGCATTCTTGAATTGCCCATCCGCAGTGGTCAGGAAGTCAAGAAGGACGATGTGATCGCGCAACTGGACAAGCGTGATTTCGAAGCCGAAATCACACGTGTTGAAAGTCAGCTTGAGCAGGCTGAATCGCAGATGTCCGTTTTGACCTCGGGCGCGCGGGCAGAAGACATTGCCTCTCTGGAAGCCGCCGTTGCAGCTGCTCAAGCCCAGGTTCAAGCGGCTCGGGACCGAATGGAGCGAAGCCAGGAGCTGTTCAAGCGCAAAATCGTCTCTAAGGCCAAGGTAGAAGAGGATGAAACATCTTTGCGTGTTGCCCAGGCTGAATTGAGAGCCAGGGAACAAGATCTAATCAAAGGTAAGGCCGGCGCGCGGACCGAAGATGTGGTTGCTCAACAGGCAGTCATTCGCGGCCTGAAGTCTCAATTAAAATCGCTGAACGACAATTTGTCCGATGCCACATTGAAGGCTCCGTTCGATGGCATAATCGCAACACGAAAAGTCGACAATTTTTCCAATATCCAGGCAAAGGAACCGGTGGCCACTTTGCAAACTCTGTCGACACTCAATCTGGCCTTTGATGTCCCCGGCCCGGATGTTGCAAAATTTGCCAGCGCAGCCGACCGACTGGATCTGAAAGTCGTCCTCGACAGCGTTCCTGACCGTGTTTTCCCGGCGACGCAAAGCGAGTTTTCAACACAGGCAGACCCGGCCACACAGACCTATCGGGGACGTGTTGCCATCCAGAACCTGAATGGCACGACAATCCTGCCAGGGATGACCGGCAACCTGACGGTTACAAAGCCGGAAGAAGGAAACAGCGTTTTTCTGATCCCCTTATCAGCAGTCTCTTCCGAAGCGAATGGAAACCCATTTGTCTGGATTGTCAGTGACGGCGACGACAAGACGTCGAAACGGAGCGTCGTGACAGGGCAAGCATCGGGCGCAAACATCGCGATTTCTGACGGTCTTGCAGAGGGCGACCGTGTCGTCACCGCAGGACTATCGGCGCTGCAGGACGGTATGGTGGTTAAGCCAGTTGCCGCGATCGGAGATTAATCCGATGGACCTGGCGAAATTCGCAATTGAGAAGCGTCTGATCAGCGCATTGATGACGCTGCTCATTCTGGTGGCCGGGTACTTTGCCTACTCCAACCTGCCGCGTTTTGAAGATCCGGAATTCATCATCAGGCAAGCTCAGATCATTACCCCTTATGCAGGCGCCAGCGCGCCGGAGGTCGAGCAGGAAGTTACGGATGTCATCGAAAACGCCGTTCAACAACTGCAAGGGATAAAGGAAGTAAAGTCGGTTTCTTCGTCAGGCCTGTCCGAGGTCACGGTCGAGTTTACGATTGCGTCGAGCAAAACACGAACCGCACTAAACCAAAAGTTCACCCAATTGCGGGCCAAGATTTCGGACTCGGCAAATCGGCTTCCTCCCGGAGCAGGGCCGGCAACGGTTTACGACGACTTTGGTGATGTCTACGCGCTCTATTTCGCAATTACCGGCGACGGTTACTCGCTGCCGGAGATCAACAATTATGCCAAGGCTCTGCAGAAAGAGCTGGTTCTGGTTCCCGGCGTGTCAAAGGTTGCGCTAACGGGTGTCCCCGACGAAGTTATTTATGTTGAGTACAATGCGTCAAAACTTATCACGCTCAACCTTTCGTCCGCGCAAATCGCGCAGGTAATTGAGGGGCAGAACCTGGTTACGTCTGCCGGAGCTGCAGACGCCGGCAACACGCGGATTACAATTCGCCCCACCGCGGCAGTATCGTCGCTCCGCCAGATCGAAGAACTCATCATTACAGATGCACAGGGTGGGCGGTCGTTTCGTCTCAAAGACATCGCCTCCGTTCGCCGGGGGTTGAAAGAGCCGGCGACCAAACGCCTCTACCGGAACGGACAACCGACAATCGGCCTCGGCATCTCGAATACGACAGGCGGCAATGTGGTCAATATGGGCGATGCGGTGAACCAACGCATTGCCGAGCTTGAAAACCGGCGACCCCTGGGCATCGAACTGACCCCCATTTCAGATCAGTCGGTCTCGGTTCGCGCTTCAGTCAATGATTTTGTTGTCAATGTCGGCCTGGCACTTGCAATCGTTGTCGGCACCCTGCTGGTTTTCATGGGGTTGCGCAGTGGCCTGCTCATGGGCGGCATCCTGTTGATCACCGTGGCCGGCACACTGTTCGGCATGTACGTCTATGGTCTCGACATGCAGCGCATTTCACTGGGAGCCCTGATTATCGCATTGGGCATGCTGGTCGACAACGCCATTGTCGTGGTGGATGGAACGCTGGTTCGGGTGGATGCCGGCGAAAGCCCTGCTGAGGCATCGGCAGCCGTTGTCGAAAAGACCAAGTGGCCCCTGCTCGGGGGTACGATTGTCGGATTCCTGGCATTCTCCGCCATTGGCTTCTCACCGGACAATACCGGTGAGTATGCGGGGTCGCTGTTCTGGACAATCACCATTTCCCTGCTGTTCAGCTGGCTGATTGCGATCTGGCTAACCCCCTACTTCTGCACGATCATGCTCAAAAAGGGTATCAGCGGCGGAACCGGCGAGAAAAAGGAGCACTTTTTTCTGCAGGGATACCGCCGGCTGTTGCAAACGGCCTTGCGGCTGCGCTGGATCACGCTCGCACTGATTGTGGGCCTGTTCGCGTCGGCTATTGCCAGCTTCGGCTTTGTCAAAACGGGCTTCTTCCCCTCGTCAACAAGGGCGCAATTCGTGGTCGACTATACGTTGCCTGAGGGGTCGACCTTCGAACAAACCGATGGTGACCTTAAAAAGGCTTCTGAATGGATCAGAACGCTTGATGGCGTCACCGGTACCAACACCGTTATCGGTGGCGGGCATTTGCGTTTCATGCTCACCTATGAGGCCGAGAGCGGTAATCGGGCTTATGGGCAAATCCTGATCGATGTAACGTCCTATGAACAAATCGAGGGCCTTCTCCCGACAATTCAGGCTCATCTGGACAGCAATTATCCGGATGCGACGGCAAAGGCCTGGAAGTTTGTCCTTGGCCCGGGTGGAGGCAGCAAGATCGAAGCCCGCTTCACCGGCCCGGACCCGGTCGTTCTGCGACAGCTTTCAGAGCAGGCGAAAACCGTTCTGAGCAATGCCGGCGCAATCAGCGTCAAAGATGACTGGCGCGAGATGGTCAAAACCATCCGACCTCGCATCAATGAGCAAAATGCCCGGCGTGTGGGATTATCGCAGGCCGATATATCAAAGGCCATTGCACAGTTGTTCGATGGAACACCGATTGGCGTTTATCGGGAACGCGATGAGTTGCGTCAGATTGTTTTCCGCCCGTATAAGCAGGATCGCGATGACATCGCTCGGATCAGTGATGTCCAGATTTTCAGCCAGCTGTCGGGTCGGTATATTCCAATCGCTCAGGTGGTCGACCGTTTTGATGTCGTCTTTGAGAATTCAAAATTGCGACGTTACAACCGATCCCTGGCCATCACACCACAAGCGGATCCAGCCCCAGGCGTTGACGCCGATGTTCTGTTTGAGCAGATCAGGCCGGACATCGAGGCAATCGTGTTACCGGATGGGTATGAGCTTGAATGGCGCGGTCAGTATGGCAACAGTGCCGATGCAAACGCCGGACTGGCATCTACGATGCCATTTGGCTTTGGTGCAATGATCATCGTCGTGCTTCTGCTGTTCAATGCCATACGTCAGCCCCTTATCATCTTCCTGACAGTTCCGTTGGCAATCGTGGGTGTGGTCTACGGCCTGATCGCGCTGGACACGTCGCTGGAATTCATGGCGATTTTGGGAATGCTGAGTCTGACCGGCATGCTCATCAAGAATGCCATTGTTCTCATTGATGAGACCGATTCCCAGATTCTGGATGGCAAAGCTCGCCTGGCAGCGATAATCGACGCTGCCGTCAGCCGGGTCAGACCGGTCAGCCTCGGCGTATTGACGACGGTCCTGGGAGTTGTTCCGCTTCTTTGGGATCCGTTTTTCCGCAGCCTGGCTGTTGTTATCATTTGCGGTTTGAGCTTTGCCACAATCCTGACCTTGATTGTGGTCCCGACCCTCTATGCTGTTTTCTTCCGCGTCGGACCAGGAGAAACGGAAGAGTCTGGACAATCTGCAGAAGTGAGCGGGGAACCGGCAGTTCAGTCGCTTTGAACCTGAAGCCGCCTGGCCGAACAGCAGAACATTGCTGATCTTTCATGGGCTCCAACCGGCTGACGGCCCGAACCGAAAGAACGCATGCCTTTCCCGCTGGACGGCCCAGATTGCAAGTCCGGATAAGGCTGTCTTTTCTGTTGTGGCTCGTGATATCAAAGACTTGCGGAACGGTCGGCGCTGGTGTTTTGCGCCGGAAAAAGGAAATCACTTCAGATGCTGCTGGACTGGCAATGCAGACTGCTCGAACACTATCGCCAACAGATGGGAGACATGGGACTGGAGGTAATCCCATCAACCGATTTTGACGTTCTGGAAACATCAGTTCGAAGCATGAATCTTGCGCACGATCCGGGCCTGACGCCGCATTTCTCGACCCGGGAAAACACCTTCACCACACGCGAGGCCTGCTGGATTGGCGTCTGGTTTGAAGGGCGATGCGTGGGAGTTGTTGCCAGCAAACTCCAGAGCACGGGCGATGAACCACTTGGTAGCTACATTCAGCGCTATTGGCAGCGGGTCTACAGGTCAGGGTCGTCGGTCGACTTCGAGTTCAGCAGCTGGCAAAAAGACTCGCTGTCCAGCTATAGCGGCGATATCATTTATTCTGGAGAATTCCGCGTTCACCCTGATTTCCGAGGCATGAAGTTTGCGGAGCCCATGGCCATGTTTCTTCGGGTATATTCCTTCTTGCGTTGGGAAGACGCCAGCCTGTTCTACATCTTCATGGAAGATGAGAACGCCAGGAGAAACAGCCTCGCGTCTAGAGTTCAGATGACGATACAAATTCCCGACGCTCTGAACTGGCGGGTTCCTCCGTCCCAAGCAAAATCCGACTATTGGCTTTGCGGCATGGAAAAAGGCCATTATCGGGACTTCGTCCGTCAGTGGGCTGAAGTTCAAAAGAAACAAGCGTCGACAACGTCACAAATTGCTGTACTCCGCCACCGATCTTAAAGGGCAACACAAGCCGTTCATAGGAAACATCAAACTTCCTGCCGGCCCGCATGCCCTGATGTGAAACATATTGGAATGTGGGTTCGCCAAATCGGGAAGCCTCATAAGCTCTGAGAATATCGTCAGACCCGGACGAATCTGCGAAATCCGTCTGCCAGCGCTTTCCCAGCACCTTTGCGGCCAGCGAGTTTGAGCCTTTATAAAGCTCGACCGGCAACCCCGTTTCACGATCAATTGTCAAAATCAGCAAATCTTCAGGGCACCGCATTATCGCGCTTGATAGATCATCGTTCCGCCAGCTCTGATAGAGGTGCTTTTGCCTTGGGTCCGCCGGATGCTCGAGCATAGAAAAAGGTAATGATCTAGTTTTGAAAGACATGACCAGTCTCCGCCGCATGACGCAGCTTGGTGATTACGACTGAGTACTCAGAGAAAAAATCGGAACGTTGTTCTGGTGTAAAGCGCCAGACATCATTGTGCCTCGCGACACGCAAGCACCAAAGATCCCATAATTCTCCGCATCGGAATTCCTGAGTCGCATTCCACAGATATCGGATATCTGCATCGGTCACACTTACATTTGCGAGTGGTTTTAAACTGCTCTGCGAAGATCTGTTTGCCAATAACGCTACTCCTGCTTGCCTTTTGTCATGACCTCACAGTCAACGCTCACTCATTGTCAAGCGCCGCAACTCATCCGAAAGACGTTGCAGATATTGCTGTCCGGAGATTTCCTCACCACTGAGTTTCAGTCGCAGAGCAATGTTTTTGCGTGCCTGCTCGATCGCCAGATCAATGAGATCATCGTCGTCGGACACGCCAAATCTGTCGTGTTGAGATTGTCTCTCTGCAACGGTGGCATCAGGCGTGTAAACTTTTTTTCGGAACTGTTCGACCGGCATGGATGGGTCGAGATAGCGTGGATCGAAATCGAGCGCCGTCGCAATACTCACCACATGCTTGGTTTTCCGGTTTGGATTGCTATCGGATTCCAGTGACTGGATTGCCTGTGGCGTGACGTTAACCCGGCGGCTCAACTCGGATTGCGACATGCCACGGGTTTCGCGCAAAATTCTCACTCGTTGACCAACAGAATCCATGCGCTCGTTACCATCTCGATTTCGGCGAACTCATTCCAATATAATTGATAAACCTCTACAAGCAAGTTTGCAGCTTCCGGTGCTGCCTTCGTGTTTCGCAGGTCCATGGCTTTGACGGTGGTGGACCCTGTCCAGCGCCCAGGGACTTTGCCAGTGGTTTGATTGCCGATGATCCGGGACGCATCAAGGTGTTTCCAGTAAGGTCGCCGTTCTGTTCCTGACTAGCTTGCCAATGCCCTGACCAGCGACAATATCTTGCTGGCGCTCTGCTGCCTTGCTTCTCCGCTGTCTGGAGCGCTCATTATTCGCCCAAGAAAGAACTCTATCAGCTCGTAGGTCGCTTCTTTTTCAAACGGCTCCAAGACAAGCAATTCGTTCCAGACTTCACCAATTTCATGATTTAGCTGGAGAACCGCGTGATCCTGTTCGGATTCAATTGCTGCCAGCAATCGGCTGGAAACGTTTTCGAATCTTTCAATCATCTGGAGAGTTGCGTTCAAGTCCATGCGATATTCGCCCCAGGGCAGCCTAACTGCCGGGAACGCCTTGCTCCAGTTGACCAGGATGTGCTGCAAGCATTGCTTTCATATCGACAGTACTACAATTTTATTTGTAGCTTTCAAGCTGTCAATTGGCCTTTGGCGAGGCTCGAGCCCACAAAACTGTGCGGCTTATTCGTTCGTGTTGGCAAACCTCCACGATTATCGCTCACCGCATCAGATCACTACGCACTGCGTGTGGCGGGGACGTGCTTTCCGGTGAGCGGAATTGGTCCTGCAATCAAGGCAATTGTTGAAGCCTGAACGAAAGGGCTACTTTGAACTTACTTCAGAGTGTCGCAGCCCCTTGCCCGAGCCCGCCAGGCGCTGCGCATCTGCTCGAGAGGACTCACTTTTGTTTCCCAAAGGGACCGGTGATCACGAGCTCGGCTCCCGTTGTTGGAACCTTATGTGGTTCTTGTGAATCGAGCGCGACAATGACGCGACCCTCGGCTTGTGGGGCAGGAATTATCGCGGCGCGTGCCACTTGGCCCGCTCCGCCGTGCAGTTTCATTATGGCGCCATGATCCTCCCTGATCAGAGGCCACTCTCCGGCAGGCCGCAGCCCGAGCCTGTATGAGCCATTCGATTTGACCGCCGATTCCACCACAGCCAGCTTTGGCCACAGACTGTAGGGCGAAGCACCTTCCACCATTGCGTCTTCGGGAAGCAGATCTGCCGGCCCTGCATAGTCTAACGCCAGGCCGGGTGAGATTTTGCCGGCCTTCACGACTCGCGCGTAGACACCGAAGTAGACATGACCGAACAAAGTGGAAATCAGCTTATGAACCTCGATGTCACGATCACCGGATTCGGGATTTACAGCAATCGCAGGGCAACGACGTGCCGGTCTTGTGAACTCGATTTCGGCATCCCCCAGGCGATATCGTGATCCACACAAGCCGAACTCCGCCCAGGCTGGCAGACCCGCGATTGAGAGGTTGCCGCGGAACCGGCGCATGTCCAACGCTGTCCCAATTGCTGTTGAAACGGCCTTGAGCGTCTGCAGGTTCAGCACCGACAATTGGCTGTCCGGGTAGTCCCAATGGGCCGCCGGACCGCCGGTCTCGCTTCGCTTTACCAATCTTGGATTGGAACCGGGATCGACAACCGATGAAAGCAGTTTGGAAAGCCGGGCGTTGAATGCGGCAATGTCCTGCTCGTCTTGAAGGTCAACGCTGAGCCTTTGACCGTCAGGGGATACAAGGAAATATCGCCGGCCCTCCCGGGTTCCAACCAGCTTCAGCAAATTGTCGTCGACTGCGTTAATCAGAAAGCTGCGCGACGACTTCCAGGTCTTTCCGTCAACTTCCGGAACTGTCGTGATGGCGAACCGCCGATCACCAATCAACCCGCGGCCAGGCTCTACCTCGACTTCATCAACGATCTGTCCGTTGAGCCCTTTGACAGGGAACAAGGTGATGTTTTTGATGACAGGCATTGGAGGAATCTACCGGATTTAGAGGTATCGGGCTCGGTATGGAATTATCGCTGTCGCTAAAGAATGGCTGGCAGGTTGAGCTCGTTTTCCCGCGCGCAATCCACCGCAATGTCATAGCCGGCATCTGCGTGACGCATGACGCCTGTCGCCGGATCATTCCAAAGGACGCGCCTGATACGGCGGTCTGCATCCTCGGTTCCATCGCAGCAAATAACCATGCCCGAATGCTGAGAAAATCCCATTCCCACACCACCACCGTGATGCAGAGATACCCATGTCGCTCCCGATGCCGTGTTCAGGAGCGCATTGAGCAATGGCCAATCGGAGACGGCATCAGAGCCGTCTTTCATGGATTCGGTTTCGCGGTTCGGTGAGGCCACGGATCCGGAATCAAGATGGTCACGACCAATGACGACAGGCGCCGACAATTCTCCGCTGCGCACCATCGCATTGAAGGCGAGGCCCAGTCTGTGCCTCACTCCAAGGCCAACCCAGCAAATGCGAGCCGGCAAACCCTGGAACTCAATACGCTCCCGGGCCATGTCCAGCCAGTTGTGCAAATGCGCATCGTCAACGAGTTCTTTGACCTTCGCATCAGTCTTGTAGATGTCCTCGGGGTCGCCCGAAAGCGCGCACCAGCGGAAAGGACCTATGCCGCGGCAGAACAGGGGGCGAATGTAAGCGGGAACGAATCCCGGGAAGGCAAACGCATTCTCCAACCCTTCTTCCTTTGCGACCTGACGAATGTTGTTGCCATAGTCGAGCGTCGGGACACCCTTGTTCCAGAAATCCACCATCGCCTGGACTTGAACTTTCATTGAGGCGCGCGCGGCTGATTCCACTGACTTGGGATCGCTTTCCTGTTTCTCGCGCCACTCTGCAACGCCCCAGCCCTGCGGCAGGTAGCCGTGAATTGGATCATGCGCGCTGGTTTGATCAGTGACGATGTCGGGACGGACGCCGCGTTTGGCGAGTTCATGAAAGATGTCCGCAGCGTTGGCGATCAACGCAACGGATTTTGCTTCTCCGGCTGTGGTCCAGCGATCAATGGTGGCCAGAGCTTCGTCGAGCGAATGCGTTTTTTCGTCTACGTAGCGTGTGCGCAATCGAAAATCGGCACGCGTTTCATCGCATTCTACAGCCAGGCAGCAGGCGCCCGCCATAACCGCGGCAAGGGGCTGGGCACCGCCCATTCCGCCAAGACCGCCGGTTAATATCCACTTGCCGTTCAGATCGCCGCCGTAATGCTGGCGACCTGCCTCAACAAAGGTTTCGTATGTGCCCTGAACGATGCCTTGCGTTCCGATGTAAATCCAGGAACCCGCGGTCATCTGGCCGTACATGGCCAATCCCTTCTTGTCGAGTTCGTTGAAATGATCCCAGGTGGCCCAATGGGGCACAAGGTTTGAATTGGCGATCAATACACGAGGTGCATCCCGGTGGGTGCGGAACACACCGACGGGCTTGCCCGACTGGACGAGCATTGTCTCATCGTCTTCAAGAGTCTTCAGCGTTGCGACCATCTTGTCGAAATCGTCCCAGGTTCGGGCGGCCCGACCGATGCCTCCATAAACGACAAGTTCATGCGGATTCTCAGCCACATCAGGATGCAGATTGTTCATCAGCATTCGCATCGGTGCTTCGGTGAGCCAGCTCTTGGCCGAGATTTCTGCGCCAGTGTCCGGATACACATCGCGCTGATTGTGCCGGGGGTTTATTGCAGCGTTCATGAGGAGGACCTCGCGAGTGTGGGGGCCAGTTCGGCCAGATTGTTCAATATCTCTTTTAAGAAAGGCCGCAGTCTATCCGCTTTGTCCCTGTCATAGTCAAAGGGCAGCGATTCACTTCTCAGATAGGTTGATTGGGCGAGTTCCATTTGGACAGCATGAATGTTGTGTTCGGGCCGGCCATAATGGCGCGTAGTCCACCCGCCCTTAAACCGCCCATTGATGACGGATGAATAATCTTCGGCATCAATACAGATGCTCTTAACCGCCTGTTCAATTTCCGGTGCACATGTACGGCCTTCATCGGTCCCGATATTGAAGTCCGGCAGCGTTCCTTCAAACAGGAATGGAATTTGCGAGCGAATAGAGTGGCAGTCATACAAAATTGCGATCCCGTGTTGCTCTCGAACGCGATGCAATTCGCTCTCCAGAGCATTGTGATAGACAGAATGATACGCAGCGCGACGATGCTGCACTTCGACCGGGTCGGGAGGCGTGAGCCAGATTGCCTGGCCGTCAAAATCAGTGAGCGGCACCAGACCCGTGGTGTTTTGTCCAGGATACAGGCTTGCGCCGGTCGGATCGCGATTGGCATCGATCACGTAACGGTGGAAAGTTGCGCGCACCGTCGTAACGCCAGGCAACAAGTCGTCATAAAGCCGTTCGATGTGCCAGTCGGTATCTGACAGTGTTTTGCCCAGCTCTGTCAGACGTTCGAATATGTTGTCGGGCAGACGGGTCCCTGTGTGAGGCAAGCCCAGCACGATCGGGCCATCACCGGCGAAGATTTCTACGGGTGTCATAAACCACCATCCGCCAGAAATTCTGCCAGGCCAAGGTTGGCGATCAGGCTCCCGTCAGCCACGAGTTCTGCAGCACGCGCAATGTCGTTCGCCATGTACCGGTCCTGATCTATTGCGGGCACCTGATCCCGGATTGCAGCCATCGCGTCCTTCAGCTTGCCGCTCGTTTTGAGGGGGCTGCGGAACTCGATGCCCTGCGCCGCGCACATAAGCTCAACGCCGATGATAACACTGAGATTCTTGTTCATGCGCGCCAGTCGACGGGCGCCGTGAGCTGCCATCGAGACATGGTCTTCCTGATTTGCGGAAGTTGGCGTGGAGTCCGTCGAACAAGGGTTAGCCAGATGCTTGTTCTCGCTCATAAGGGCCGCCGTTGTGACTTCCGCGATCATCAGACCCGAATTCAAGCCCGGTTCGGGAGTGAGAAATGGCGGCAGATCGAACGACAGTGTCGGGTCAACCATCAGGGCAACCCGCCGCTGGGCGATCGCGCCGATCTCGGAGATCGCCAACGCAATGCCGTCAGCTGCGAAGGCCACAGGCTCTGCGTGGAAATTGCCGCCAGATACGATGACACCTTTGTCGACCAGAACCAGAGGATTGTCGGTCACGGCATTGGCCTCGATTTCGAGCGTCCGACCGGCGAAGCGCAGCAGGTCCATGGCTGCGCCCGTGACCTGCGGCTGACACCGGATGCAATAGGGGTCCTGCACCCGCGTATCGCCTTCACGATGGCTTTCGCGAATTTCGGACCCTTCCATCAAATCACGCATGGCGGAAGCCACCGCTATTTGTCCGGCATGCCCGCGCAAAGTGTGTATCTCATCCACCAGCGGGGCCGTTGAGCCCATGATCGCGTCAGTCGAAAGGGACGCGGATACAATCGTCGTCACTGCGTTTCGCCATGCATCAAAGAGGCCAGCCAGGGCGCAGGCTGTTGAAAACTGGGTACCATTGATGAGGCCGAGACCTTCTTTGGGGCCGAAGGTGATGCCCCCCATCCCTGCGGCCGCCAGAGCATCGGCAGCGGGCAACCGATTCCCCTGGTAGAATGCCTCCCCGTGCCCCATCATCGCCGCTGCCATGTGAGCAAGTGGTGCGAGGTCGCCCGATGCACCCACTGACCCCTGATCGGGGACGACCGGCGTCACGCCCTTCTCTAACATATCTTCGATCTGTTCGATCGTCTCCCAGGCGACGCCGGATGCGCCGCGTCCCAGAGACAGGAGCTTCAAAACCATCATCAGGCGCGTGGTGCTGATCTCAAGCGCATCCCCCACCCCGCAACAATGAGAAAGAATCAGATTGCGTTGCAGGACCTCAGTGTCGTTGCTGGCGATTTTCACACTTGCCAGTTTACCAAATCCAGTGTTGACGCCGTAAATTGCCTCGCTTCCTGAGGAAGCTTTGGCGACAAGCTCGAATGCAGCATCAATGGCGGGGCGAGCACTTTCATGAAGTTTTACGGCCTCGCCGGAGCGCCATATATGTTCCAGCTGGACGAGTGTTGCCAGGCCGGGCGACAGGGTTACGGTCACAACTCACCTCCGAATATCCGCCGATGAAGCGGGTTGAAGCCGATGCGATAGGACAGTTCTGCGGGGCGCTCCACATCCCAGACCGCCAGGTCGGCCCGCCGGCCTCGCTCGATAGTGCCGCAATCGGCAAGGCCAAGAGCCCTTGCCGCGTTGCGGGTCACACCAGCCAGCGCCTCTTCCGGCGTCATGCGGAACAAGGTGCAGGCCATGTTCATCGTCAGCAACAGGGATGTCAGAGGTGAAGACCCGGGGTTGCAATCGGTGGCCAGTGCAAGCGGTACGCCAAAGTCCCGAAGCCTTTGCAGGGGCGGAAGATGGTCTTCCCGGATTGTGTAGAAGGCTCCTGGAAGCAGTACGGCAACGCTTCCCGCGTCGGCGAGCGCCTTTACGTCAGCACTGTCGCCATATTCGATATGATCAGCCGACAACGCACGGTAACGGGCAGCAAGTTGAATGCCGCCGGTATTTGATAGCTGCTCTGCATGAAGTTTTACGGGCAGACCAAGATCGCCGGCCACGTTGAAGACGCGTTCGATCTGCTTCGGTGTAAATGCAATACCCTCACAAAATCCGTCCACCGCGTCGACCAGCCCCAACGCATGTGCGGCTTTCAGCGCAGGGATGCAGACTTCGTCGATATAGGCGTCTGCGCTGTCGGCAAACTCTTCGGGAACAGCATGTGCACCCAGAAAACTGGTCTTGATGCGCACTGGCCGCAACCTTTCAAGCGTCCGCGCGGCCCGCAGCATGCGCAGCTCCGTTTCTCGATCTAGACCATAACCGGACTTAACTTCGACAGTGGCCACACCTTCTGAGATTAATCTGTCCAATCGCGGTAATGCGGACTGTACCAGTTCCTCCTCCGTGCTTTCACGGGTTGCGGAAACCGTCGAAACGATGCCGCCACCAGCGCGGGCAACCTCTTCGTAGCTGGCGCCATTGAGACGCATTTCGAACTCGCTTGCGCGGTTGCCGCCATGAACGATGTGGGTGTGACAATCCAGAAGTGCCGGTGTCACAAGGCGGCCCTCCAGATCAAGTTTTTCTTCACTTGAATATTGCGCCGGCAGGTCTTTGGCATGACCGGCCCACTCGATTTTGGCGCCTGAAAGAACAAGGGCGCCCGAGTCAATCTCTCCATAGGGCTCGCTGTCGGGCCCCGTGATCATTGTCGCCAATCTTGTGTTGGTCAGCAGCATGACGGACTTTACATTAATTGCGCTTAATAATAATATGTCTGCACATAATATGAGTGTCAAGCGCGGTCTCTATGACAATTATCCATGCGAAACAGGCTTTGCTCCCCGCAGGTTGGGCACAGGATGTTTTGGTCGACATCGAAGAAGATGGCCGCATCGCAAACGTCAAGAACGGCGCGGATCCTGACGCTGACCACCATGTTGGCATATTGCTGCCGGCACCTGTGAACGCACACAGCCATGCCTTTCAACGCGCCATGGCGGGACTGACTGAGCGACGCGGACCCAAGGCGACGGATTCGTTCTGGACATGGCGTCAGTTGATGTTCCGCTTTCTGGATCGATTGTCTCCCGATGATGTGCAGGCAATCGCAGCCTTCGTTCAGATGGAAATGCTAGAAGCAGGTTACGCCACCAACGTGGAATTCCATTATCTGCACCACCAGCCCGGTGGGCAGCCCTACGACAACATGTCTGAGATGGCAGAGCGTATCATCGCGGCCGCGTCAGAAAGCGGGATCGGACTAACGTTGCTGCCTGTACACTACGAGTTTGGCGGATGCGATCGCCGTGAACTGACTGCCGGTCAAATACGGTTTGGCAATGACATCGAGCGATTCACTGCGATTTTTGCGGGGGTAGAAAAGGCTCTCGCATCGCATTCACACGATGCGGCTTTGGGATTGGCTCCACACAGCCTTCGAGCCGTCGCTCGCGACAATCTTTCCCGACTTGTCGAACTTGCCGACGGCCGGCCCATTCATCTCCACCTGGCAGAACAAATCGCCGAGGTGGAAGAGGTGCGGGCGGCGTGGGGCAAACGACCGGTCGAATGGATTCTGGATAACGCGGCTGTCGACGAAAAGTGGTGCATGATTCACTGTACCCAGATGCAACCACATGAAACTGAAGCTCTTGCGCGATCCGGGGCCGTCGCCGGTCTTTGTCCAATCACCGAATCCAGTCTCGGCGACGGGATCTTCGATGGTCTTCGCTGGTTGACGCAGGGCGGCAAAATCGCAATCGGTTCGGACTCGAATATCAGAATTTCACTTTCCGAGGAATTGCGGACATTGGACTATTCGCAACGCCTGCGGGATCATTCTCGTGCTGCTTTGGCTGCGCCTCAAAAGTCGACAGCACGACGTTTGCTTGATGAGATCCTGGATGGCGGAGCGCAGGCTGCCGGCCGCAGCTGCGGGCGCATTGAATCCGGTCGCTGGGCAGACTTGATGGTCCTTGATGACACGCATGTCGATTTGGAGGGCAGGAGCGGAGACACCTTGCTGGACTGCTATGTGTTTGCAGGCGATGACCGGATGGTCGCTGATGTTTGGTCTGCGGGGAGACACGTGGTGAAGGACGGACAGCATTTCCAACGCTCTTCTATCGAGCGCAACTATCGCGCTGTGATAGGCAGGCTGGGAGACGTCCTTTGACGACCGCACAATTGAACACCTGGCAGGACGTTCAGTCGGAAGTCCTGGGCCGAATTCATTCTCGGTACTGGAAGCCCGGCGACCTCATTCCAAACGAAGCGGATCTGGCGAGCGAGTTTGGCTGTGCCCGTGCCACGGTAAATCGAGCTTTGCGCGCTGTCGCTGAGGCTGGATTGCTGGACCGCAAACGTAAGGCGGGAACCCGGGTTGCAACCAACCCTGTGAGAAAGGCAACGCTCAGCATTCCGATCATCAGACAGGAGATCGAGGAGAGCAATCGCGCCTATTCCTATGGATTGATCTCTTCCAGAACCGCGATCCCACCTGTTGGTGTCCGGGCGCAAATGCAACTTGGTGAGACCACAAAAGCGCTATACGTGGCCGCGCTCCATCTTGCCGATGGGCGGCCCTATGTCAGCGAGGACCGCTGGATCAATATTGACGCCGTGCCGGACATTTTGTCGGTAGATCTGTCACTGGAAAATGCCAACGAATGGCTGGTCAGGAACGCACCCTTCACCAGGGGAGACATTTCTTTCTCAGCAATTCAGGCTGACGCCAAAATTGCAGAGATATTGGCGGCAAGAACGGATGACGCCCTGTTTGTCATCGACCGCACGACGTGGAACGGGAATACAACCATAACTGCGGTGCGGATGATCTTTCATGCCGGATATCACATGCAGACGACCGTCTGACATTGGACAGAACTCAGTGTTGTTTTGTCGCGTTCCGGCGACAGCATCTGAGCAGTCAGGGCTGCTGGACACCCTCGCGGTTCAGAACAACCGAATAGATGCTTGTGGTGGCGGTCATGAACAATTGATGCTTAGCGCGGCCGCCAAAGCAAACATTCGAAACCAGTTCCGGCACCAGAATTTTCCCCAACAGATCGCCCGCAGGGCTGATACAGTGAACCCCGTCTGCAGCAGATGACCAGACATTTCCATCTGTATCGACACGAAACCCGTCCGACGCACCGGGATTGATGGTGTGAAAGTGCCGGCCATCACCGACCTTCGCACCTGACACATCATAAACCCGCATCTGGCGTTGCGCATCGGCATCGAACATTGCTCCGGTATCTGCGACGTAGAGCAGGCCTTCATCGGGCGAG
>CALIOE010000065.1 GCA_938044775.1 uncultured Rhizobiaceae group bacterium | reverse complement strand
AAAGGTGTGGTGAAAGCTACGAAGAAGACGCCCAGGAAAAGCATTTTTTGCCAGGCCGCCGGATCATCGGCCGTCACGAACAATGGCAGGAAGGTAATGAAAAAGATGACCACCTTCGGGTTCAGGATATTGATACCGACGCCGGTCAGATAGTTGCGCAGAAAGCCCGGTCGTCCAGACCCGTCATCTTCAATGACGAGCGTCGTCCCTTTGGCGACGGCCCGAAAGGCCAGCCACAGCAGATAGGTCGCGCCAACAATTTTCAGCGCCCAAAAGGCCGTCGGCGAAGCGGCCAGCAGAATGGAAATTCCAAGCGCCGCGAGCAATGTGTGAACGAGGCAACCACTGGCCGCCCCTAAAAGTGTTGCAATCCCGGCCCTGCGCCCGCTCTTCAGCGTGGCGCCGAGAAAGAGCGTCATGTCAGGTCCCGGGGTCAATGACAAAAGCAGAGATGCCAATGTATAAGTTGCGAGCGTTGAAAGGCTGGGTAGGAAATCGATCACGGCTAATGACCCGGTAGTCAACGCTGCAATGCGTCTGGTAAGGTTACAATCTACCATGTAGAACGGCGTGGATTGCAAGTCCGCAACCAATTTCCCCGGAGCAGCCGGCCCATGACAGGTGACGTGTTGAAGGCTCATCCCGGCAAAGCATCCCGCGCGCACGCCCGAAATGCAGCGCTTGCTTGCCTCGGATTCGCCCTCGCAATTCTGGTGTTATTCAACCAGAGACCTGATCTCGATATCGCGATCAGCCAGTTGTTCTTCACGCTCAAGCCGTGTGACGAGGTTCAGATAGTCTGGGGCTCGAACACCGAGGCCAAACGATGCGGAGAATTTGTTTACGAACACAGTGAAACGTGGCGGGGAATTCGCACGGCGCTGAAGAATCTGACCTACGTGGCTGGCTTCGGCGCCCTCATATGGTTTGTGTGGGCCTTGCGATCTGCGAAGCAGGGCGGGCCCAACAGATTGTTTCTCCCAAGCGTGGCCCTGGCATCTCTGATCACCGGGCCGCTGCTGATCATAAATCTGTTCAAGGAAATTTCCGGGCGCAGCCGCCCCATCCACTCGCTCGAGTTTGGTGGATTTGAACCATTTACTGCCGCAGGTGATTTTTCGGGGCAGTGCGTCAGGAACTGCTCGTTCCTCTCGGGCGAGGCATCCGGCATCTTCTGGTTGCTGGTCTTTTTGCCTCTGGCGACCACCCGCTGGCGCTGGCCTGCCGGCGTCATCGTTCTGGGGCTGGCAATTTTCACCAGTCTCTTGCGCATCATGTTCGGGCGTCACTATTTTTCAGACGTTTCAATCTCAGCGCTGGTCTCGCTGTTCTGCATCGGCTTGTTCTGGTGGTGTTTTGCTTCACCTGCCGGACAGCGCCTGCTGAACAATTCGGGCAAACGCGGCACGCCCTCGGGTGACGCAGGCAAACGAAGCCCGGCCGAATGACGGTTGAGCAAATCGGTCTTGTGTGCCCGACTTAACCGTCTAAAGTGCGGCCAAACAGCGGCCATACCGCATTTCAAGAAGACCAGTACACATGCCAAAGATCAAAAAGGGCGACGTCAGGAAAGTCGTTCTCGCCTATTCCGGCGGCCTCGACACATCGATCATTCTGAAATGGCTTCAGACTGAATATGGTGCCGAAGTCGTCACCTTTACAGCCGACCTCGGGCAAAGCGCTATTGGCGATGGTGCCGAGCTCGAAGATGCCAAGCGCAAAGCCGAAGGACTCGGCATCAAAGAGATTTTTATCGAAGACGTGCGCGAAGAATTCATCGCCGACTTCGTGTTTCCCATGTTTCGCGCCAATGCCGTTTATGAAGGCGTCTATCTGCTCGGGACTTCCATCGCCCGGCCGCTGATATCTAAACGCCTGATCGAGATCGCCAGAGAAACCGGAGCCGACGCGATCGCCCACGGAGCCACGGGCAAAGGCAACGACCAGGTGCGGTTCGAGCTTGCTGCCTATGCACTCGACCCGGACATCAAGGTCATCGCACCCTGGCGCGAATGGGAGTTCAAATCCCGCACCGATCTCATCGATTTTGCCGAAGCCAACCAGATTTTTGTCTCCAAGGACAAACAGGGTGAAGCGCCATTTTCGGTTGATGCAAACCTTCTGCACTCCTCATCGGAGGGAAAGGTGCTGGAAGACCCGGCAGTAGAAGCTCCGGAATACGTCTATATGCGCACAATTGATCCGCAGACCGCACCTGACAAAGCTACCGACATTACGATTGGTTTTGAAAAGGGCGACGCGGTCTCCATCAATGGCAAACGGATGAAAGCGGCGGAGCTTTTCACCCAGCTCAATACGCTCGGCCATGACAACGGAATCGGCAGGCTGGATCTGGTTGAAAACCGCTTTGTCGGCATGAAGTCACGCGGCATATACGAAACACCGGGCGGCACCATTTTGCTGACCGCACACCGGGCGATGGAATCGATTACGCTGGACAGTGGTGCCGCACATCTCAAGGACGAGCTGATGCCGCGTTATGCCGAGCTGATCTACAACGGCTTCTGGTTCTCGCCCGAGCGCGAGATGTTGCAGGCCGCCATTGACCATTCACAGATCCATGTGGAAGGCGAGGTCAATCTGAAACTTTACAAGGGCAATGTTATTGTCACGGGCCGCGCCAGTGAATCATCGCTCTATTCAGAGGAACTGGTGACTTTCGAGGACGATGCCGGTGCCTATGACCAGGAGGACGCGCACGGCTTTATCCAGCTCAACGCATTGCGATTGCGCACACTGGCCGCGCGCCAACGCAAGCTGAAAAAATAAGATACGCCGGAGAATGTGTTCAACCTTGCGGCGTCATGACCCTGCGCTGTTTTGCCCGTTCAAGCCCCAGCTGCCGCTCGCGGTAAATGATGACCAGTCCGGCCAGAACGACCAGCGCCACTCCGGACAGTGTCGTTGACGTTGGAACTTCATCGAAAAGCCAGTAGCCGACTGCAACGGCCAGGATGATCGATGTGTATTCAAAGGGCGCGATCACGGATGTCTCCGCATGGCGGTAGCTCGTCGTCAGGCAAATCTGACCGAACCCGCCCAGAAGACCCGCCATGATCAGCAAGCCAGCTTCCTGCCAACTGGGAACGACCCAGCCGAACGGCAACGTCAACAGCGACAGTGCCGTGGCCGAAACCGAAAAGTAGAAGACGATGGCAGGCGTTCCCTCAGTGTTGACCAGTTTGCGCACGAAGACCTGCGCGAGCGCCATGAACACTGCGCCCATAAGCATCAGGATCGCGCCCAGGGTTTCGGCCGACTGGACATTTGCCTGACCGATTACGGTCAGCCGCGGTGACAGCACGACCACCACGCCAATGAGGCCAAGAACAACAGCAGACAGGCGGAATATGCGCACCCGTTCGCCCAGAAACATGGCCGCCAGAATGACGGTCAGGATCGGCGCCGCATATCCAATGGCGGTGACTTCAGGAAGGGGCAGCAATCCCAGAGCCGCGAAACCAAGACCCATCGCCGTAGTTCCGACCAGGCCGCGCCACAGATGGCCCAGCGGGTTTTTGGTAACCAGCCCCTGTAGCAATTCCCGTCGCCAGGCCAGCCATATCAAAATGACAGGAATGGCAAACAGCGACCGAAAAAATACGGCCTCTCCTGCCGGGACATGGGTCGCGGCCGACTTAATGCACGATGCCATCGCCATGAAAATGGCAATCGACAGCACCTTGAAGGCAATGCCGCGCAAGGGGTTCACAGACGTCGCGCCACTTGTCGGTTTGAGGGAATCATTAAAGCCTCCCTTATCTTGCAAAACATGCAGAGGCCAGAGCTCGGCCGAAGAAAACAGAGTGAGCTATGTCGGTTCCGTGGGGTCAGGTGGCGGATTGCTTGACCAGAAGAACACCACTGGGCAAAAGAGGCGATGCGGAGTCCATTTCGGACGTGTGGGCAAGAAGATGAAGAAACCAATCGTTGGGGTGATCGGCAACAGCTACAGTGTCGAAGACCGGTACCAGACCCAGCTGGCCGGAGAATCAAACCTGAGTGCCATTGCCGACGTGTCGGGCGCTCTGCCGCTGATCTTTGCCGGCACGCCTGATGTCACCGACATAGATGATCTGCTCAACGCTGTAGACGGGATCGTATTGACCGGCGCGCGGGCTAACGTCCATCCGACGAATTTTGAAACCGAGGCCGACGAAGCCTATGAGCCCTATGACGAACGGCGAGACAGACTTGCACTGTCGCTTTCACTGGCCTGTGTCGAGCGCGGCGTCCCGCTGTTCGGCATTTGTCGCGGCATGCAGGAAATCAATGTGGCATTTGGGGGGTCGCTTCACCCTGAAATCCGCGACATCCCCGGCCGGATGAACCACCGCATGCCGAGGCTTGATAACGGCGAAATCCACCCGGACCAGTCTGTCCTGTTTGCTGACCGCCACGACGTTACCTTTGTTCCGGACGGAAAGTTCGAGCAACTCTACGGTGTCTCCAAAATTCGTGTGAATTCGTTGCATGGTCAGGGCGTCTTGAACCCTGGAAGCCGAATTGTCATTGAGGGTGTGGCCGAGGACAGTACAGTCGAGGCGATCAGCGTGTCCGACGCCAGTGGTTTTGCGCTGGGGGTTCAGTGGCACGCCGAATATGATCCTCAGGTGAACCCGGTCAACCGCGTCCTCTTCGAGGCCTTTGGCGAGGCAATTCGTAAGGCAGCTGAATCTGGCTAGCAGCCATGTTTGTCAGTTCTGGACCTTCAGTGCCGTCACTTCGATTTCTATCTTCATCTCCGGTTCATTGAGGTCGCAGATAATCATGGTTGCCGCCGGCCGCACCCGGCCGAAAGTTTCACCCAGAATCGGAAAGACAGCCTCAACGAAAGCCCGGTCGGTCACATAGTAGTGGCATCGTACCACATGCTCAAATCCACATCCGGCAGAGTCCAGCGTGTCCCCAATCGTTGCCAGGCAATTGCGGGTCTGGGTTTCGACATCTGCCGGCATTTTCATCGTCGCATAGTCGTATCCTGTGGTACCGGAAACAAAGACCCACATTCCCGCCGGTGTTTCCTGCACGACAGCACGACTATAGCCCGCCGTCTTTTCAAACGGCGAGCCTGTCGAAATGAGATGACGTTTCACAGTCGTCCTACTGGCTCTTGTTCTGTCGGTTTTCAATCAGATCATCGACGACTGCCGGATCGGCAAGCGTCGAAGTATCTCCAAGCGAACCGAAATCATCTTCCGCAATCTTGCGCAAAATGCGTCGCATGATTTTTCCCGAGCGGGTCTTTGGCAGGCCTGGCGCCCATTGAATCGCGTCAGGCGAAGCGATGGGTCCGATTTCCTTGCGTACGTGATTGCGCAATTCACCTTTGAGCTCATCGCTGGGGTCTACCCCTGCCATCAATGTCACATAGCAGTAGATACCCTGACCCTTGATGTCGTGGGGAAAGCCGACAACCGCGCTTTCAGATACGGCTTCGTGGGCAACCAGTGCTGACTCGACCTCTGCTGTTCCCATCCGGTGTCCGGAAACGTTGATCACATCATCGACGCGACCCGTGATCCAGTAGTAACCATCCTCGTCACGACGGCAGCCGTCACCGGTGAAGTATTTGCCCTTGTAGGTTGAGAAATAGGTTTGGACGAACCGCTCGTGGTCGCCGTAGACGGTACGCATTTGCCCGGGCCATGAATCAACGATGCAGAGATTGCCGTCAGCCGCGCCTTCAAGCGGATTGCCGTCATTGTCCACCAGTTGCGGTTGCACACCGAAGAACGGCAAAGTCGCAGAGCCGGGCTTCAGCGCGGTGGCACCGGGTAGTGGCGTGATCATGTGACCGCCGGTTTCAGTTTGCCACCAGGTATCCACAATCGGGCATCGTCCGTCGCCAACCACATTGTAGTACCATTCCCAGGCTTCCGGGTTAATCGGTTCGCCCACAGTGCCGAGAAGCCGCAGTGATTTGCGGGACGTGGAATTCACGGGTTCTTCGCCACCCTGCATGAGCGCACGAATTGCTGTCGGTGCAGTATAGAAAATGCTGACATTGTGCTTGTCGCAGACCTGCCAGAAGCGCGATGTGTCGGGGTAGTTCGGCACACCCTCGAACATCAGGGTAATCGCGCCATTGGCCAGCGGGCCATAAACGATATAGGAATGTCCGGTCACCCAACCGACATCGGCGGTGCACCAGTATACTTCGCCATCTTGATAATCGAACACGTATTGGTGGGTCATGGCAGCCCAGACGAGGTAGCCGCCGGTGGTGTGTAAAACACCCTTTGGCTGTCCGGTTGAACCGGATGTGTAAAGAATGAAGAGCGGGTCCTCCGCATTCATCTCTTCCGGCGGACAGTCCGTCGATGCCGCGCCAACGGCTTCATGATACCACACGTCTCGACCAGGCTGCCATTCGATTTTTCCCTTGGTACGTTCGACAACCAGCACCTTTTCGACCTTCATGCCCTGGGTCGCGGCAATTTCAATTGCCGCGTCTGTATTGGCTTTCAGCGGAATGGGTTTGCCGCCGCGCAGCCCCTCGTCTGCCGTGATCACAAATGTTGATTTACAATCCACGATCCGGCCGGCAAGGGCATCGGGGGAGAATCCGCCAAAGACAATTGAGTGAACCGCGCCGATGCGGGTGCAGGCCAGCATGGCATAAGCTGCTTCCGGCACCATCGGCATGTAAAGCGTAACCCGGTCGCCCTTTTTGACGCCTTCGGCCTTCATGGCATTGGCCAGCCGGCAGACATGCTCGTGCAATTGCCGGTAGGTAATGTGCGCATCGTCGTTGGGGTCGTCGCCTTCCCAGATTATGGCTGTCTGGTCTCCCCGCGTCGCAAGGTGCCGGTCAATGCAATTGGCTGAGACGTTCAGCGTCCCGTCCTCAAACCACTTGATCGAGACATCAGGGTATTCGAATGTCGAATTCTTCACTTTGGTGTAAGGCCTGATCCAGTCGAGGCGCTTGCCTTCTGCGGCCCAAAAAGCATCCGGGTCGGACACACTGGCGGCATACATTTTATCGTACTTGGCTTTGTCGATATGGGCCTTGGCGGCAATATCAGCCGGTACGGCATACGTTTTCTCTGACATGGAGACCTCCCTTGGCGGGGTTTAACCCTTGATTCCGCCAACCAACCTATACGTCACACCATGTGTGGTCCATTAGACTTGCGACGGTCAGGCACCCGTCGGCCGGTACGCCTTGTTTCAGCGAGTCACAGATTGTGACCCCGCCGCCATGGAGAGGCCACAATTCACCAAGAGTCCAAATTGGCTTGCTTTAACAGGCCTGTGCAATGAGTTCCGGGGTGGGGATGATATTGTCGTGCCCCAACTGGATAACAATTGTGAATAGTATTTTTCCGGTCGCCCGTCTGGCGCTTCTCGCATTTTCGGCGCTGTTGATCGCGTCGTGCACACAAACCACCACCAGCACTCATGACGGTGCAAAAAGGACCGCCAGCCTCTCGGCGGTTGAAAAGAGCAGGCAGGCAAAAATTCTCAGCGCCCGTAAGCGCGCGAAAGCCTTGAAAGAAAAATCGGCCAGGGAGTTCAAGCAGAAGCGCAGCGATGCACTTGCCCTGCGAAAATCCAAGCGCGCCGAGAGGCGAAAGAAACGCAAGGCCCAAAAGGTGTCAAAGGGAACGCGCACCGCCCTCCTGGTCACCAAGAAAAAACGCAAAAGCAAAAAGCGGGCTGCATCGAAAACCAACAAACGTAAAGCCCGCCGTACATCCCGCAGCAAGAAAGTTCGGGTGAAAACGCGCAAGGCGGCTTATGTGGCCGGCCGGTCGCGCAGGGTGAGCCTTAATGCTCCATGGCGCTGCGTGCCCGGGCGACTGAAGAAGGTTATCAGCCAGGTGTCCCGTCGCTTCGGTCCTGTTGTCGTCAACAGCACCTACCGCAGTCGCGGTCATAATCGACGCGTTGGCGGCAAACGCCGATCCTACCATCTGGGTTGCCGTGCTGTGGATTTTCGGGTTCGCGGACGGACCAGAGGACTGACGCGGTGGCTCGCACGTCATCCGTTAGTAGGAGGATACAAGCGCTACCGTGGAGGTTTCTACCACATCGATACCGGGCCAAAGCGTACCTGGTAGCCGACAGTTCCTAAATCCCGAACCAGCCAATGATTGCGCCCTGCGCCAAAAGCACCAGCAAATAGTGACCGGAATCGATCACGGTCAATGACCAGGGTTTGAATTGAAACCGGTGATTGACACTCATCGTGGTGACAACAAAACCAAGCCAGACCAGAGCTGACGTTATCAACCCGTCCGACAGCGTGATTTGTTCACCGCCGGCGTGAATGATCACGCCGCTGAGAACAAAGGCCATGATCAAGTGGCAGACAGCCGCGATCACATAGATCATCGGAGTGTCATTAGCCTCGATCGAGTCAATCTGCTCCTGACTGAATCCGTTTGCTGCGATCCAGGGTTTCGCCAGGCCCGAATACCAGCCTGCACCGATGGCCATAGAAGCGAGCGTCGCGACGAAGATCGCGATCCAGTTTACCGTTTCAAACATTGAAGAGACTCCCCAAGAAATTGGATTTGTGATGCCTTTTTAGAAGTTAACCAAGTTTAAAGACGAATTTTAAGGGAATTCTTTCCAAAATATTCACCAGCCGGGCTGCGGGGCCCGCATCAAGCTTCTTCAAATTTGGACAGGTTTCATGGTCACGCCTGAGGCAGGAATTCTTAAATCGCTCACGCTCGCACTTTGTTTGTTTTTGCTGGCAGCCTGCTCGAGCCTGCCCGGCCTGTATCGCATTGGTGGTGAGGGCGAAGTAAACTATCGCGGCGCGTCCTGGTGTGTCCCATGGAAGCTGAAACGCGTCCTGCGCCGTGTCGCTCATAATTATGGTGACGTACATGTGGGGTCCACTTGGCGCAGCCCATGGCACAACCGCCGCATCGGTGGCGCCAGCGGCTCTTATCACAAGACCTGCCGGGCCGTGGACTTCAAGGTCGATGCGGACATGGGGGCCGTTTACGAATATGTCAAAGACCAGTCCGCGGTGGGTGGCCACAAGCGGTATCGTGGCAACCGCGGCGGCCACATCCATATTGACACGGGACCGCGGCGCTCCTGGTAAACATGAGGCTAAAACTCTAGTTTAGAACTAGACTAATTCTAAACTACTGATTTATATAATTTTTTTGCAATTCTGCCAATTATGCTCTAGTCGAAACAGGCAACTTTGGTTTCGGGGCCTTGAACCCCGAGGATTGGAGAAAAAATGAAAAAGTGTGCAAAATCCGGCGCGATTGCCGGACAATCCCTTCGCCTGTGTGCGGTCTTCCTTACCCTTGCAACTCTGTCATGGCCAAGCCACGCGGCTGAAAACTCGAACGCGGCGGCCCTGTCGAAGATGTTGAAGTCCGGCGGCCATGTCATCTATATCCGCCACACGTCGACGGAGAAGGATTACGCCGACCAGATCAGCGCTGTCATGGGCAACTGCGCAACCCAGCGATCATTGAGTGAGAAAGGCTGGAAGGAAGCCGAGACGATCGGCGCTGCGTTCCAACTTTTGGATATTCCGGTTGGTGCGGTTTACTCGAGCGAGTATTGCCGTGCCTGGCAGACGGCACGGATTGCCTTTGGCAGCAGCCAAAAGCTCGCCGACCTTAACTTCGAGCCAGCGGAGGAGTACAGCGACGCGCAAGTGGCCGAAATGGCAGGCCGGATAAAGCCGATGCTTGCCACCCATCCAGCTGCAGGGACCAACACCATCATTGTCGGGCACGATGATCCGTTCGAGGCGGCGACCGGGATCTATCCCAAGCCACAGGGCGTGGCCTACATTCTCAAACCGCGCGGTTCCGAAACTTTTGAAATCGTGGGCCATGTGCGGCCGGGCGACTGGAAGGACGCTATCGCCTCTCGATAGGACGACTGGCCCGACCTGGCGGGCGCAACAATCGCCCCGCCAGGACTGCAACAAATCACGAGTGCTGGTTTAACGCACCGTCGAGCCAGATAACATCGTTTACACCGCCGAGCCTTGCCTGTCGCACCAGCTCCGCGTCGAGGCGGGTTTTGCGGGCATTTGACAGTTTGACCCTGGGCTCAAGCCATAACCGCTTTACGTCGAGCGACTGGTTCTTGCGGTGCGCGCGCATATCGATGCGGCCAATAAGCCGGTCGCCCTCCAGCAACGGGAATACGTAGTAGCCCCAGACGCGCTTTTCTTCAGGCACATAGATCTCAATGCGGTAGTCGAAGTCCCACAGCCATTCCAGACGCTTGCGGTCGCGAATGACCGGGTCAAACGGCGACAGAGCGCGAACCCGTTTGGGAAGTGGCGGAAGCGACTCGATCAATGATGCAATGTCTGCCCTCGCGGCCATTGTCTTGGTGGGCTTTCCCCTGGCCCCCTGAATGCCAACCTGGCACACGGAGTTGTCACCCTGCTCTGCAAGCCAGTCACGCGCCTCGGCAATTGTGACCAATTCCCAGAACCGTGAAATGTCCCCGGCAGTGCCAAATCCCAGCCTGTCCAGAGCCGAACGGCAGGCCCAGTCGACAAATTCCGCGTGGCTGACTCGGGCGTCAAAGTGCTCTTCCGGGACGCCGCGATGGGACAGGTCGTAAATTTTCTGAAATCCATCCCGTCCGGCAATGCACAGATCGCCGGTGCGCCAGAGAAATTCCAACGCCGCCTTACCATCATGCCATTGCCACATTTCCTGCGGGCCGGTGTCCTCGCGCTCAAGATCACGCGAGCGCAGCGACCCTTCCTGTCGCACTTTTTGCAACATCGCTTCACATTTCTCCCGGTAGCCCTCACCCTGCCAGCTGGCAAATTTCTGACCCAGCTTTTCGCGCATGCGTTCAAACCTGTGCCGCCAGTAGGGATAGAAAGCCGACGGAATGACCGATGCATCATGGGTCCAGTTTTCGAACAGCCTTTTGTCGCGCTCGATCAGGCGTTGCAGATGTTTAGGACGGTAGGTCTGGTTGCGGGCGTAGAGGATCATGTGCTGCGCCCTCTCTACCCACTGAATCGAGTCGACCTGCACAAAACCCATCTGTTCGATCAGCCGGCAAAGGCCGGCCGGATCGAGCCGAAAATGCGGCTGCATTGTCATGCCCTGAAGGTGCAGAATCAGGTGCCGGGCCTGCTGGTTGGTAATCGTGAGGGTCATCGGATGGCAGCCGCAAGGGAGAGAACTCGTTTCAGCGCCAAGGTTCAACAGCAAGCGTCAAAGCGCAACCCGACAGAGGCCCGAACCGCGCCGTTTTCGACCAGTGCTGCCAGTTGCTGTCAGGATTGGACGAATTGCGGTGGGAGAATCACCGATTAATACGATTGTGATTTTTCGTGAGCAGCAAATTTTGCCATGGTCTGCCGATGATAAAAATCATGCTCGCCACGATCGCCTTTGCGTCCACCCTGTCTACCGGGCCGTCAGCTGCCGCCAGCAATTGTGTCGCAGCAGTTCCCTGTGAATTGGGTGCACGATCTTATCATGTGCTGCCACCCGATAACTGGGACGGCACTTCGAGTCTTCCGGTGCTGCTGCATTTTCATGGCTGGGGCCGTCAGGGGCCTCTGATCATGAAGCACGGCCGCATTGCCGGCGCGACACGAGAGCGTGGTGTGTTGCTTGTTGCACCCAACGGCAATGGCCGTTCGTGGAACTTCTGGAATGCTGATACCGATGATGTTCCCTTTGCCCAGAGCGTTCTCGACGACGTGGCGAAGCGCTGGCCAGTGGACCCGGAGCGAATTTATGTTTCGGGCTATTCCTATGGCAGCGCAATGGCCTGGCGCTTTGCCTGTGCCAATGGGGGTAACATCAGCGCCTTGCTGGCAGTTTCCGGTACGCTTCCTTCGCAGGAAGAGGAATGCGCAGCGCCGGTTCACATCCGACATGTACACGGCACCAGGGACACTGTGATGAGCTACCCTTTCGGACCGGCCGATGAGCGTACCTGGCCTGTCAGATTGTGGCGCCACAAGAATGGCTGCACCACGGAGCCGACCTCAAAGTCCATCTGGCAGGCGGTAAAGATACTCTCCTTTGAACGCCATGTCTGGGCCGGCTGTACATCGGGCAAAGACGTCATTCTGGATGTCCATGAG
The DNA here is from genome assembly GCA_938044775.1 of uncultured Rhizobiaceae group bacterium. Lineage (GTDB taxonomy): Bacteria > Pseudomonadota > Alphaproteobacteria > Rhizobiales > Rhizobiaceae > Pseudahrensia. The sequence goes on along the minus strand of CALIOE010000065.1, from coordinate 25,137 downwards.
CGCGGTCATTTCATCCCGCGATTCTGGATCGCAAAGCAGCTGGATGAGTTGTTGTAATAGCGTCGTGCGGCAAAACGCCGGTCTACTTGTCAGGACCTCCATTCGACCCCATAATCTGATTCGTGTCTAACGCATTGAAAGGAGGTGATCTGATGTCGAGCATTTCAACGAAGCCGGTCGGGTCTTTGTTTGAGGGAAGAGTGATGGAGCAGCCTTCACATTCATCCTGATAACCGGATGTCGGGTTTCAGTGTTGACTTAGCCGTCAGCTGACAGACCCTCCGGATTTGAAAAATGCGGGGCCGCCTCAATCAGGCGGCCCTTTTTTTGTGCCCGGTTCTACACCGTCTGGGCGCGGTCTTCCGCCGACACCAGTACCACGGGGAGAACAAACATCAGCAGCAGGCCTGCATTGGCGATCACATTGAACGGCGCTCCCGCCAACATTGACCCAACACTGTCGACAACAAACCAGGAGCAAATGCCGGCCAGAATCATGCGCCTACCGAGAACCGGATCCGATGCGTAGACGAAATGCGTGATCATCCAGAACAGCACCCCCAGTCCGGTTGTAATACCGCCCGTTATGGCTGCAAGCAGGCGTGTCTCAGTGGCCGAATAGGACTGTCCACCGTCGAAGGGCCCAATGATAAAATCAACGAACAGGAGGTTGTATTGGGCCCATGGGCCAACGGTGGTCCAGCTGAACAGGGCCCCGAGTACAATCAGCAATATCGAGGATATTTTCAGGCAGGTTACGCTCGTCTGGAAAGACATGGTGATAATTCCTTCTTCTGTTGACCTGTCCAGCCTGCCTCCGTTGGCGACAGCAAAACAATTACCTCCAAGGTAAGTGCGAAACGCCGTTTGCGCGTTACAATGACGGTTCAACCATGACGGAGGATTGATTCAATGGGTCTGGAATTTGGCACTGCCTTAAAAGACTGGCGCAACCAGCGACGCATGAGTCAACTTGATCTCGGCCTCAATGCCAATGTATCTGCACGCCATATTTCGTTTCTGGAAACCGGGCGTTCTCGACCCAGTCGCGCCATGGTGCTGATGTTGTGCGAAGAGCTGGACATACCCCTCCTGGCACGCAATCAACTGCTGTCGGCCGCCGGTCTTGCTCCGGCCTACGGCGATCGCGATCTTAGCGAGAATGACATGGCCCCGGTTCGCGCAGCAGTCGACTGGATGCTCGAGAAACACAATCCATTTCCAGCCATCGCGCTAGACAAGCACTGGTCGATTGTCAAAATGAACAACACAGCAACTTTGCTGATGGCCGGCATGGGTGTGCAGCCAGGCGACTCAATTCTCACGACACTGGCCGACAACCAGGCCGTTCGAGCCGCCATCGAAAACATTGATGAGGTGATCGAACATACGATTGCCCGTCTGCGCACTGAGAGCAATCACCTTGGCGGCGACCCCGTGCTTCAGGCGGCAATCGATAAGCTGATCAGCGAGCGCAATCCGGAGAGCACACCTCCCGATGGCCTGATGCCGGCCTTCATTCCAGCCCGTTACACCACCGGTGGTCAAACCTTCTCCTTCTTTTCAACCTTCGGGCAGTTCGGCACAGCAGAGGACATTGCTCTGTCAGAACTGAAGATCGAATTGATGTTTCCGGCGGACGAGGAGACACGAACGGTTTTGATGTCAATGCAATAGATCTGCAGTCACCAACCGACCGGCATCCTCAAAAAGCCGCGGGCCGTTGGCTGGCATGTTGACCGGATCCTGTGCGCATCGAAAGCTCGCGCCGCCTGGCTCGCCAAAAACTCAAACGAAGTGCAGACGCCCTGCTTGACCGGATTGGCAGCTTATTTCTGATCGGTGCAGCATGTGTTCTCGGCGCAATAGAATTGCGTGATTCCAACTGACAAAAGGCGCGCGGCCTCATATTTGTCATCCGATACTTGCCTGCGGGATAGCCCGAAAAAAATGGCTTGTGCTTTCCTGAAAGCTCGTTTTGGCTTGGCTCCCAGCAAACAAAACGGGAGCCGGACATGGCCCGGGAAAAGAAATCATACGATCTACATGTGCCACTGCCGGAAGGTGTAGCACGCGCCGAGATGATGAAGCTTGTCGAGAGAGCCGCGCGCAATGCCGGCCTCTATATCTCGCACATTGGCAGCTATTCACGGAAGAAATATCCCAATTCTGTTCACTGGCATTTCAAACGGGACAAACAGGAGAACGGCTTGATTGACGCAACCTTCTGGGACGTGAAATCTTTGCTGTGGCTGATGATCCGGCACAGTGAACCAGAATGGGTGCATGCAACTGCACCGATTCTGCGCGAAGCGATGGCCGTAGAAGTCGGTAAACTGTAACTGATGCAGCGGGATGAAGGCGGGCTCCGCCCGCAATCGGGCAACCATAGTGAACCTGGAGGTATCGACATGAATTTATCGCAACCGGTCGCCGAACTGCCGGTGACCGATGTTGAGCAGGCACAGGCTTACTACCGCGACCGCCTGGGCTTCACGATCGAATGGATTTACCCCGACAGGGAAATTGGCGCCGTTTCCCATGATGAGATCGCCATCTTCTTTCGTCGCACCTTCAAGAAAATCCATCCCGCGGCATTCTGGATTTATGCAAGCGACGTTGATCTTGCCCATCAGAAATTCATCCAGTTGGGCGCCAATATCGTCGCCGACATAGAAGACAAACCCTGGGGACAGCGACAATTTTCGGTGCAAGATCTGAACGGGAACCTGTTTCACGTTCATCACGATACGGCAGAATCCGAGTAGCGGCCGACGCCGGGTGCACCGGATCGCATCAGATCACTCTGGACCGGGAGACATCCACCGCCTAGTTTGTCTGGATGACTTATTGTGCAAATGCCATCAAAGCGATCAAACCTGTTTTCAAAAAACAGGCCGTTTCGGTCGCGCGCATGTAGGCAACAGTCAGGTATACAAAACAAAAACCCCGGCAGCCTTCTGCGGCTTCCGGGGTTTTTTGCCATTCGGGAACCGTGTTGCTGTCACACATTAAGCAGGAGACACGCATGTTCACCGGTTCAATTGTCGCACTCGTTACACCATTTTTCCAGGATATTCTGGACGAAAAGGCGTTAGCCCGCCTGGTCCGTTTTCACCTCGATAACGGGACCCAGGCGATCGTACCCGTCGGCACAACGGGTGAAGCCCCGACACTGGACAGCCGGGAACACAGGCGCGCTGTCGAAATTGTCGTCAACGAAGTGGGAGGCCAGGTTCCTGTGATCGCCGGCGCAGGATCCTGCAATCCAATGGAAGCCGTGGCACATACACGACAGGCAACTTTGGCCGGAGCTGACGCCGTCCTGCATGTTGCAGGATACTATAACCGGCCCAGCCAGGAAGGAATCTTCCGGCATTTTGAGGTGCTGAATGAGCAATCAGAACTGCCGATAATTGTCTACAACGTCCCGCCGCGGACAATTGTCGACATACTGCCGGAGACTATGGCGCGCCTTTCCAGCCTGGAGAACGTTGTCGGGGTAAAAGACTCCACTGGTGACCTGGCCCGGCCACTGACTGAACGAGGGCTGGTCGAAGGCGATTTTTGCTTCCTGACCGGCGAAGACCAAACAGCGTTGGCGTACAACGCAAACGGTGGCCAGGGGTGCATTTCTGTAACCGCAAATGTCGCACCAAATCTCTGTGCACAAATGCAGCAAGCCTGTGCCGATGGACAGTTCAAAAAGGCGCTCGACATTCAATTGCAGCTTATGCCGCTGCATCAGGCCTTGTTTCTTGAACCGAGCCCTGCAGGTGTAAAATACGCCTGTTCCCTGCTTGGCCTGTGCGAACCGGTAAGCCGGTTGCCGATCGTTGAGCTTGGCCCAGGCACAAAAAGCTCAATCAGAAATGCCATGCGAGCGCTGGGATTGGAATTCTGAAAGTCGGCAGCCATGCGAAACCTGCGGGAGGGTTCGAAAAACTCCTTCTGCTCCGGTCATTGCACTAAAAGACGACTGGAAGGTTGAGAGCCGACCAGCCGTCTTACACACCATCCATCGCTTAGGGGCACAACGTGGATGACGGCAATCTCATGGGACCGCAAAATGTGCGGGTGGATGTGATTCAGATCAATTGAGAGCTTCTGCACCTCAAGAACTTCTTCCCGGTATCGCTTCCCGCGGGTTTCCTGTCCGCAGCGCTTTATCCGTTAGAAATCAGATACAATGCCTTTGTTTTCCCAGTCTCCATAGCGTGCTGGGTCGGGGCCCTTGCGGCCGTCGACTTCTTTTTCCAGCTCGAGCTGCGGTTGCTCAGCCCGGCGCTTTCTGGCCTCGGCCAGGGCGCGTTTCGCTGCATCCGGCAGTGATTTTTTTGCGGCTTCGGGTTGATCGTCAGACATCGTGGGCCTGTTGGGCATTGATTGCGATATTGACTCACTTAGGTGGACACCCCATTTCAGGCAAGTCGCGAAAACGGGCGACCAAAGGCAAAGACCATGAACCTGATCAAAACCGGCATGTTGCTGACTGTCATGACCATGCTTTTCATGGGCATCGGCTATCTGCTTGCTGGCCAGACCGGCATGTTGCTGGCGCTGGTTTTTGCAGCCGGCATGAACATGTTTGCCTGGTGGAATTCCGGCAAGATGGTTTTGCGCATGCACAACGCTGTTGCCGTCAATGAGAAGACGGCCCCGGAATTTGTATCCATGGTGCGTGACCTGGCGCAGCGGGCCGGGTTGCCGATGCCCGACGTCTATGTGATCGAAACCGCACAACCCAACGCCTTTGCCACGGGCCGTGATCCCGAAAACGCTGCCGTTGCGGCAAGCCGGGGGCTGCTGGATACTCTGACTTACGAGGAAACGGCGGCGGTCATGGCTCATGAACTGGCCCATATCAAAAACCGCGACACGCTGATTATGACAGTGACAGCGACCCTTGCTGGTGCCATCGGCATGCTGGCCAATTTCGCATTTTTCTTCCGTGGCGGGCGCAACAACGGCATGGGCATGATCGGCACCCTGGCGATGATGATTCTGGCGCCACTGGCAGCCAGCATCGTTCAGATGGCCATCAGCCGTACCCGCGAGTATCAGGCCGACAAAGTGGGTGCAGAGATTTGCGGCAATCCGCTGTGGCTGGCTTCGGCACTCGATAGGATCGCCGGGCGGGCATCCACCGTCATCAACGAACAGGCAGAGGCAGCGCCGGCTACCGCCCACATGTTCATCATCAACCCGCTGAATGGACAATCCATGGACAACCTGTTCTCCACTCACCCGAACACCGAAAATCGAATTGCAGCCCTGCACCTGCTGGCAGACCAATGGCAGGGCGACGAAGCGCTTGCACAAGCTGAGCCGCAGCGGGAGATCTGGGGTCGCAATGCCGGCTCGTGGCGTGATCCTGCCGAGGGCTCCGACGGGTCCAGGGGACCCTGGGGTTGACCGGCGATACAGCAGCCGCGCTGAAAGACGGCGTAGGCAAGAGCAAGCAGGGGCTCGCAAGCAGGGCGGTAGCGGCGACCGTTCTCACGCGGGTCATCGATGACGGCCGCGGTCTCGACGGGCTGCTCGACACGCGCCACGGACCACCAGCCTATAAAAAACTGACAGACGATGACAGAAATCTGGTCCGGGCCATTGCCACCACCGCATTTCGACACCGCGGTCAGATTCTGTTTGTCTTTGATCAGTTGATGAAAAGACCACCACCCAGGAACGCACGGCACCTTCACCACACGCTGCATGTGGCGGCGGCCCAGATCCTGTTCATGAACGTTCCCGACAGTGCAGCCGTTGATCTGGCGGTTACATCGATCAGCAATGAAAAGCGCTCCACCCGTTTTGCCAGTCTGGCGAATGCAGTCCTGCGCCGGATGACCCGGGAGAAATCACAATTGCTGGCCAGGCTGGAGGTAGAGGGTTTTGCAAAAACTGCGATGGCCCCGTGGTTGTTCAAACGGACAAAGAAGGCATATGGCCGTGAAAGGGCTGAGGCAATTGCAGCCCAGCAGATGCTGGAACCGCTGATCGACCTAACGGTGCGAGAAGACCCGCAAGGCTGGGCCGACCGGCTCGGTGGTGTCGTGGTTTTTGGTAACACAGTACGGGTAGACCGACCGGGCAAGGTCGAGACCTGGCCGGGTTACAATACAGGAGACTGGTGGATTCAAGATGCCGCCGCCTCAATTCCAGCGCGGCTTCTGGGAGACATTCGGGGTCTGAATGTCGCCGATCTGTGCGCGGCGCCGGGCGGCAAGACTGCGCAACTGGCATTTGCGGAGGGCCGAATCACAGCTGTCGAGGCCTCAAAAGACCGCATGGTGCGCCTCAAGTCGAATTTCGAACGCCTGAAATTGAAAGCGGAATGGACGAATTGCGATCTTTTTGAGTGGCAGCCGACGAAAACCTTCGATGCAATACTACTCGATGCGCCCTGTTCCTCCACCGGCACGATGCGCCGCCATCCGGACGTTCAATGGGCAAAGACGCCCGACCTTGTGGCCGAACTGGCCGCCCTGCAGGAAAAAATGATTCTGCACGCTACCCGTTGGCTGCGGCCTGGCGGACGGTTGGTATTCGCCAATTGTTCGCTCGACCGAGCCGAAGGGGAAGACGTTTACGCCAAAGTTATCAAGGGTTTGAATGACCTCGAACCAGACCCTGTCTCCGCCGATGAGGTCTTCGGCATCGCCGACTTTATCACCGGACAAGGCACCGTTCGGACTCTGCCCTGTCATTTGCAGAACATCCCCGCACCCTCCGGATCGACCGTCGATTGCCGCCGTTTTACAGGTTTGGACGGCTTCTTTGCCGCGCGGTTCCGCAAAGTTTGATGATTCTTACGGTACCGCCAATGTTCTGACGCAGCGTTCCGTTCTATTGTGGCGATTCGATATTGAAACCGAACGCATGCAGGGCAATGAACGCACCCGACTTTTTGCTGATACCGCCCCTGGTAGCGGGCGAGGCCCTGCGCCGGGTCGGGCGCCGGGTGCGCTCGGGGCGATTTTGGCGGCTGCCTTATTCAGGTGCTGCGCCGCATAGTCTTATGGCGACCCCGCAAGACCTGCACCCCGCCGATCCGGGTCTCGCAACGGCCATTTATGCTGGGCATTTTGCATTTGGCGAAGACCATGTCAGCACTCGCGGTTCTTCGCCTTTTTCAATACAACCGCCATCGCAGGAATGGCACGATGCCCTGCACGGCTTTGGCTGGCTTCGTCATCTTCATTTGGCCGGAACAGACCTTGCCCGTGCCAATGCGGGGACCCTTGTCGGTGACTGGATTGACCAGATCGGCAGCAATTCCCGACATGCTGCGTGGGACCCCGATATTACAGCCAAGCGGCTGATCTCCTGGTTGTGCCATGCGCCAATGCTCGTCCGAGGCAGCGAGACCGCACAGCATCAGAGCTTTATGCGGTCTTTGATGGTTCAGACCCGCTATCTGCAGCAACTCGCCTCCCGCGCACGGGATGGCTATCCACGACTGCATGTTTACATCGCTCTGACTTATTCAGCCCTGTGCCTTGCCGGCAGAGAGCGCGCAATCCGGCAGGCAACACGAGATCTCGACCGCGACCTCGACCGTCAGATCTTGCCCGATGGCGGGCACATCTCGCGCAATCCGGTCATTCTTGTCGAACTGCTGGCCGATTTGCTGCCGCTGCGTCAGACTTACAGCAAACTTGGGCAGAGCCCTTCCCATGAGCTGCTTTCTGCAATCGACAGAATGATGTCGGCATTGCGTTTCTTCCGTCATTCAAATGGCGAACTCGCCCAGTTCAACGGAACCGGCCAGACACCGCAGAATCTGATGGCCAACATCCTCAGGTTTGACGATTCGCGCGGCAAGGGCCAGCAATCGGCACCGTTTTCTGGGTATGAGCGGCTGGCTCATGGTGACACGACCGTCATCATGGATACGGGAAAGCCCATCAGCCGCGCTACCGCTCGCCGGGCCATGGCTGGCTGCCTGTCATTTGAGCTGGCCTCGGGAGCAAATCGATTTGTCATGAACTGCGGCAGCCCCGACAGCAGTTTTTCCACCTATGCCCCCTATATACGCGCAACAGCAGCCCATTCGACGGCCAGCATCAATGACACGGCATCCTGCCGTTTTGCGGCTGTACCAGCCCTGCAGAATTTCCTTCCGTCACCGCTTATAAGAGCTCCCCAGGAAGTGACCTGCAACCGCAATTCATTGGAAGGCTTCGAGGAGCTGGACACCAGTCACGATGGCTATGTGCGCAATTTCGGTCTTCTGCACCGCCGACAGATACAATTGTCAAACGACGGTAACACGCTGAACGGGGCCGACAGTTTTTTGCCGACCAAAGCCGAGCAGAAGCGCAGCAGTCACACCATCGAGCTGCGCTTCCATGTACCCCCGCAAATCAGCGCCAGTCTTCTGTCGAGCGGAAAGTCCATTCTGCTTGCCGCTCCGAACAATGACGCCTGGACGTTTACCTGCGTCGATGCCCCGATCCGGCTTTCCGAAAGCATCCTGTTTTCAGGACCAGGGCAGCCACGCAAGACCGAACAGATTGTCGTTACAGCAAAGAGTGATAACATCGAGGAAATTCGCTGGGCATTCGAGCGACGACGCAAGAATCCCAGAAGTTCCCGCAAGAAGAACCCTGAAAGCAAGGATCTTCTGGACGGGCTTGGCGATGGCGGGTCGCCATAGTGCATCTCTTGATTACCAGACCTCTAGAACAGGCCGTTGGGACTTCAAAACTACTGGAGATGGATGGGCACAGTTGTTTGATCGACCCGCTGCTGCAATCAGAAGCACTCGATACCGCATTTCCAGCGGGCGAATTTGGCGGGATTATTCTGACTAGCGTCAATGCTGTCGCGTCTCTTGAAAAAGTGATCGGACCGCAGGTGCGTCAAAACCTGCCGGTCTTTGCCACCGGGACAGTAACCGCTGAAAGGGCCCGGAAGGCTGGCTTCAAAAAGTGCCATTCTGTGCAGGGCTCGGCGACACGCCTGGCGCAGATGATACCAGAATGGCTCGCTCAACCCGGCACCACAACCGACCTTTTGTTGCTGTACCCGTGTGCACAGGAAACAGCGCACGACATGGAATCGCTTCTCAAACCGACAGGAATTCACTGCGTCAGCTGGCCGGTGTATCGCATGATAGAGAAAGACAGTTTCGGTGTGAAAACGAAATCAGCCCTGAAAAAGGGAGAAATCGATGGCGTTCTTCTTTACTCAGCGAGGACCGCATCCTGCTTTGCAAGGTTGCTGGGCGATGCCGGGCAATCTCCGCCCCTTTATGTATTGAGTAAAGAAATCGGTGAGAGCTTACCCGGCGATTTTGCCGCACTGGCGCGACACCCGGAGGAAGTAAGCGAAAAGTCCTTGCGGGGCCTGTTGCAGAAAAACTTATAAGGGCAAAAGCCTTTACCCCGTCACCGCGCCTGCGGTAGGTTTTCTCCACGTTTGTGCATTCAAAGTTGTTGAATGTGAACACACCCTCTCGCATTGAATGGCCCCATGAAAAAACCTGCCAATCCAAAAGCCGGAACCAGCAAGACCGGCAGGCCAACGCCGGAAAAACCGGCGCGGGCTCCCAGACACGCAAAGAAGACCGCCCGGCCTGTCACCATCGAACTTGAGGCGGAAACTGTCGCAACGAAGGGAAAGCAGGATACTGCAGCAACGGAAAAGAAAGCGCCAACCCAGCGAGGGGCGTCGGTTCCGAAGTCAACGACGAAAAAAGCCGATACGGGGACCCGTGCTGACAACATATCGGGTTCACGCGCGAACGCCGATGAGGCGGCTGAAAAGACCAAAGCAACAACTTCAACACCTCCCCCAGGGTCAACCGGTTCTCAACCGGTAAATCCCGGTTCGCGCCGCTCAAACAGCTTCGTCGCCGCGCTTATCGGCGGAGCCGTTGCGCTTGGTGGTGGCGGTTTGCTGCAATATGCCGGACTGCTTCCGGCATTCGGCCCGGTCTCTGGGGATTATGTTTCCAACGATCTTTTGCAGCAATCGACGAGCAAACTTGATTCAAGGCTCTCGGAGCTGGAGCGCGGCAACGTCGAATCATCAGCACAACTTGAGGAGCGCCTTTCAAAGAAGATTGCAGAACTGGCTGCTACCAATACGGAAACAGGAGGCTCCGCCACTGTTGAAACGGCGGCAAGGCTTGCCGAGCTGGAGGGCGGCCTGTCAGAAACAAAAACGGCGCTGGATGCTTTGAAAGAGACCATATCGTCGGGAGCGGCCGGTGAAGGTGCGGGGCTGAAAGCCCTTACGGAACAGATTTCAGCTCTGAATTCCGAATTGGAAGGCCTGAAGCGCGCGGCTGAGAAACCACAGGCTGAAAGCGCCGGACTGTTGGCACTGCAGACAGCAGTTCCCGCACTCGAGGCCACAGTAAATGACAAGATCGGAGCGCTCGGCAACAAGCTCGCCAGGATTGAAGAAACGACCACTCTTCTGAATCAAAAAGCTGACGCCAATGCAGGCGCCGGCGAAGCTCTTGCTGCGCTGGAGCGTTCGGTCGATGAAGTAAAGTCCCGGGCCGAAGAGCAAAAGACGGCACTGAACGATCTGATGGAACGCAGCAAGAATGGCGCCGACAGAAAAACCGCGCAAGCCCTTGCCGCGGCGGCATTGAAAAGCCGGATTGATCAGGGCCTCCCCTATAGGGAGACGCTGCAGACTCTTAAGGCCGTTGCCGCTGATGCCGATTTTTCCGCTCTGGAATCCAGCGCCGATTCCGGCATCCCGACACTTGCAGCTCTTGGCGAAAGTTTCTCTGGTGTCAGTGACGAAATACTTTTGGCACTTGCCCCAAAGAAAGATGGCGATGCTGTATCCAGATTGCTGTCTGGTGCCAAAGGATTGATCAAGGTCAAACCACTGGGCCCCGTAGACGGTGACACACCAGTTGCAATTCTTTCGCGAATTGGGGCTGCCCTTCAGGCCAACGATCTTCAGAAGGCGTCCGATGAGTGGAATTCTCTTCCGGACGCCGGGAAAGCGGCCTCTTCCGATTGGCACAACGATCTGCTTGCCCGACTATCGGCAAACAACCTGCTTTCCGAAACCGTTCAGACATTTCTGCTGTCGCAATAATCCAGCGTACTGCGCTGCACCACGAGTAAACCATGATCCTGATCGCCATTTTCTTCGTCATTCTTTTTGCCCTGGCAATCGCCTTTGCGTGGCTGGCCGACAACCCTGGGACCGTAACCGTTCAATGGCCGTGGCTGGACACCGAGGTCCAGATCAGTCTGCTGCAGGCCGTCATCGGCCTCGCCTCAATCGTTGCCGTGGTCATGGCCGCCTGGTGGATTATTTCGGGAATACTGAAATCACCGCAAACCTTTGGTCGATGGCGTAAAGGTCGCCGCCGGGACAAAGGCTATGCTGCTCTTTCGAAGGGATTGGTTGCGGCCGGAGCAGGAAACGCTCCATTGGCGCGTAAACTCTCGAAGGAATCCGGCAAGCTGCTTGAATACGAACCTCTCGTTGCCATGTTAGACGCCCAGACAGCCTTGCTGGAAGGTCGTCGCGAAGACGCCCGAGGCCAGTTCGAGTCCATGCTCGACAATGAAGAGACAAAACTCCTGGGCCTGCGTGGCCTTTATGTTGAGGCCGAAAAGGAAAAGGCCAGCGAAGCTGCTGCCCACTTTGCCAAACAGGCGATTGATCATGCCCCCGGTACGCCCTGGGCCGCGCAAGCGGTGCTCAAGTCCCAATCGCTTGAGGGCGATTGGGAGGGCGCCATCCGCACGCTGGACAACAACCGCGCCAGCGGTCTCTACGAGAGGCCCGAATACAGCCGCAAACGCGCGGTGGTTTTGACCGGACTGGCCATTAAGGAAGAAAACAGCGACCCGGAGATGGCGAAAACCCATGCGCTCGCGGCGCACAAACTGGCACCCGACCTCGTACCGGCCGCTGTTCTTGCCGCGCAAATATGCACTCGAATGGGCGACACACGAAAGGCGGCCAAGGTTCTGGAGACCACCTGGAAACGCGCACCTCACCCCGAAATCGCTGCTGCCTATACTCATATTCATGCCGGTGACGCTGCAACGGACCGCCTTAAGCGGGCCCGTTCGCTGGCATCAAAAAATGCAGGGTCGACCGAAGGAAAATTCGCGATTGCAACAGCCGCCGCCGACGCCGCTGAATGGGATGTCGCCCGCGATGCGATGGAAGGTGTTCTGGCTGACAATCCCTCCGAGCGCGCATTTTTGCTGATGGCAGATATTGAAGAGGGACAACATGGAGACCGCGGACGCGTGCGGGAGTGGCTGGCGCGTGCGGTTGGCTCCCCCAGAGACGCAGCCTGGACCGCCGACGGTGTGGTTTCAAAGTCCTGGGCGCCATGCTCTCCGATAACCGGACAGCTTGATACATTTGAATGGAAAAACCCCGCCGAGCAGCTCGGTTCGGTGGAAGCCATTGATTACAGCAAGCTTGCAAACCAACCGCTTCCAGAGCCTGAACCGGTTCTGGAGCAGGATGAAATTATCAACGAACCCTCTCGGCCCAGTGCTGCAGATGCTGTCGCAGCCGGTCTGGCCACGGCAAGTGTCGCGTCGCATGACCGCAATGCAGACGAAAAGATCGCCACCCCGCAGTCAGCGGAAGACCACAGCGAAGAAGAGGACAAGTCATCTGATTCCGTGGCCGATCCCGTATCGACCGTCGGCGAAGGTTCGTCGACCGAAGAAACCGCCGATGAATCGACCGAACCTGATCTCGCAGCCAGCAATGGCGGCAAAGCCAAATCCGCATCTCCATTTACCAACACGAATTTTGACGAAGACAGTGACGGCGTGATCGATCACCGCCCGGACGACCCTGGCATTGCAGATGATCAGGCTGACAAACACAAAGCGACTTTCTTCTAGGACTGCTATTGCGGGCGATAGTGGCACCCATCGCCCGCTCTGGTCAGAATGTTCTAAGCCGCTTTGCGGTCAGTCAACAGCCCTCTGTTAACCAGCAGTTCCGCGATCTGGACCGTGTTAAGCGCCGCTCCCTTTCGCAGGTTATCGCTGACAACCCACATATTGAGACCGTTGTCGATTGTGGAGTCTTCACGGATGCGCGAAATGTAGGTGGCGTCTTCTCCGGCAGCCTCATAAGGCGTGATGTATCCGCCATCCTCGCGTTTGTCGATGACCAGACACCCGGGTGATTCCCGCAAAATGCTACGCGCTTCCTCGGCCGAGAGTTCCTCTTCGAATTCAATGTTGACCGCCTCGGAATGCGAAACAAAAACCGGAACACGTACAGCCGTGGCCGTTACTTTGATCCTGGGATCCAGCATCTTTTTCGTCTCTGCCGTGATCTTCCACTCTTCCTTGGTTTCACCGGAATCCATGAACACATCGATGTGAGGAATGCAGTTGAAGGCGATACGTTTGGTGAATGTCTGGTTTTCGATCGGATCGGCCACAAAAACTGCACGGGTCTGGTTAAACAATTCGTCCATAGCGTCTTTGCCGGCGCCGGAGACAGACTGGTAGGTGGACACAACCAGTCGTTTGATAGTTGCCCGATCATGCAGCGGCTTCAGGGCTACGACCAATTGGGCCGGTGAGCAAGTTGGATTTGCAATGATGTTCTTTTTGGAAAAACCCTCGATCGCGTCGGCGTTCACTTCCGGCACAATCAGCGGCACATCAGGATCGTACCGGAACGCTGAAGAATTATCGATAACGACACAGCCACTCGCGCCAATTTTTGGCGACATCTTGGTCGACAGCGCTCCGCCTGCGGACATGATTGCAATATCCGTGTTCGAAAAATCGTGTGTGTCCAGCGCCTTGACCTTCAACACCTTGTCGCCAAATGAAACTTCAGTTCCCTGGCTGCGGCGCGAAGCCAGCGCCACAACGTCGTCTGCGGGAAAGCCGCGCTCATCGAGGATAGAAAGCACTTCTCGGCCAACATTGCCGGTCGCGCCTACAACTGCAATTCTGTATCCCATGGATATTCAAGCTCCTACCTTCCCCAGGACGCATAGCGCCATTGCCACTCCCCGTGTTCCTGCGCGGGGAAGAGCGCGGGAGGGAGCGGTTACAAAGTGGTCTTCGTCTTGACGGTCTTCGTAAACATGAGAGGCGTTCTAGCCAGAATGAAGAAAATGTCAAATTGGGTTGCGGTATTCGTTTCACTGATCACCGGGAGCCAGATGGCTTCAGCGCAGCAAAACAATGGGTTGCTGTCGGCTCCGCAGGTTCGGGCGTTGTTTTTCGGCCAGACAATGACCGGAGAATATTCAGATGGGCAGTCCTGGGCCGAGCAGTTTGGCCGGGATGGCAACACCCGATACAGCCAGAACGGCCAGGTGTTTCACGGCAAAATGAAGCTCCAGGGCTCCAACATATGCTTTGAGTATGCTCCCGACACCGGGTTTACAGGCGGTTGTTTTGAGGTCTGGAAGCGGGGTGCGAATTGCTTTGATTTTTACAGTACGACCGTCGACGGCTTTGCAGCTGCAACAGCCAGTCAAAAACATTTTGGCCAGGCGTGGAGTGCGCGGGCCTGGTATCCCGACCGCAAGAGCACTTGTACCACCGATCAGATCAGCTGAGACTGATGGCAACACTACATCTCCTCCATGGCTTCATCGCTTCCGGGAAAACGACTTTTGCCGTCCAGCTTGAACGGAAACAGCATGCGCTTCGCATCAGCCACGATGAATGGATGGTCTCGCTCTACGGATCCGACCCGCCCGAAGACCGTTTCCAGGAATATCACGAACGCATATCCAGTGTCGCCTGGACGCTGGCCCGGCGAATTCTTGAGCTTGACCGGGACGTCATTTTGGATTTCGGATTCTGGACAAGACAATCACGTGATGAGGCCCGCGCCGTTGGCCGGTCGTGCGGAGCGGAGGTGAAACTCTACGACATTCGCTGTTCGGAGGACACCATGCTAATCCGGGCTCGAGCGCGAAACACAGACCTGGATGAGCGATCCCTGTTTGTCGACGACAACGCCTTTTGTAAGTTGGCAACGAGGTTTGAACCTCTCGAAAAGGACGAGGCGCATCAACTGATCGATGGCGGCTGAACAGGGGAGCGTTCCGGCATTCAGCCCCGGGCGCCAAAAATGGCACTGCCGACCCTGACATGGGTTGCACCCAGAGCAATCGCTGTCTCGAAGTCACCCGACATACCCATGGACAGCTTTTCAACGCCCGCTTCCCCGGCGAGCTTGCGCAACAGCGCAAAATGTGGCCCCGGGTTTTCGTCAAAAGGCGGAATGCACATGAGACCATCAATGGTCAAACCATGAACCTCGCGGCAGCGTTTCACAAAAGCCACCGCCTCCTTTGGTGCAACGCCGGCCTTCTGGTCTTCTCCACCTGTATTCACTTGCACAAAAAGGCCCGGTTTTCGGCCCTGACTGGCCATTTCTCTGGCCAGGGCCTTCGCCAGCTTTTCCCGATCCACAGTATGAATGACATCGAACAGAGCAACTGCGTCGGCCGTCTTGTTGGACTGCAGCGGGCCGATGAGATGAAGCTCAACCTCAGGAAACTCCTGGCGCAGAGCCGGCCATTTTCCTTCGCTCTCCTGCACGCGGTTTTCACCAAAAGTCCGCTGTCCGGCTTCCAGTACCGGGCGGATTTCATCTGCAGAAAACGTCTTGGAAACGGCAATTAGCGTGACGCCGCCGGGAGCACGTGCGGCCGATTTCGCACTGGCCGCGACTGCAGCTTTTACTTCGGCAAGTCTGCTTTGAGCGTCCAACACTCACTCTCCCAGATTTCAAAGGCTCACGGCCTGTTGACCTGCCCCGCATTTTGGGGTCACTAGCGCCAGCAAGATTTCTGTTTTCAACGAAGAAAACCCCAATGGCAAGCGAGCGCTACAACGCTAAGGCAAATGAGGAGAAATGGCAGCGCATCTGGGACGATGCAAAGCTGTTTGAAACCCGGACCAACCCCGAGGTGGATCGAGAGACCTACTACGTCCTCGAGATGTTCCCCTATCCGTCCGGGCGCGTTCATATGGGGCATGTGCGCAACTATGCGATGGGGGATGTGATCGCCCGCTACAAACGGGCCAAGGGCTTTGAAGTGTTGCATCCGATGGGGTGGGACGCCTTTGGCATGCCGGCCGAAAACGCGGCGATGAAAAACAAGACCCATCCTAAAGGATGGACCTACGACAACATCGCGGCAATGCGCACCCAGTTGAAAAGCATGGGCCTGTCGATCGACTGGACCCGGGAATTCGCCACCTGCGATGTAGACTATTACGCCCAGCAGCAGAAACTGTTTCTCGATTTTCTTGAGGCAGGCCTCGCGTACCGCAAAAACGCCAAGGTCAACTGGGACCCCGTGGACATGACCGTGCTGGCAAACGAGCAGGTCATAGACGGCCGCGGCTGGCGGTCTGATGCCCTGGTAGAGCAACGCGAACTGACCCAGTGGTTCTTCAAGATTTCCGACTATTCCGACGAACTGCTGGAGAGCCTCGAAAACCTCGACCAGTGGCCTGCCAAGGTCAAAACCATGCAGGCCAACTGGATAGGTCGCTCACGAGGGGCTCGCATCCGCTTTCCGCTGGTAAAATCTGCCGGCACGACCGCGACAGAAATCGAAGCTTTTTCAACCCGCCCTGATACGCTGTACGGTGCCGGTTTTATGGGGCTGGCGGCAGAACATCCGGTATCGCTTGAACTGGCCAGGACCAACCCCGACATTCAGGCTTTTATTGAAGATTGCCAGAAGATCGGCACCTCCGTTGCCGCCATCGAAACCGCCGAAAAGAAGGGTTTTGATACAGGGCTCACCGTTGCGCATCCGTTCATCGAAGGCAAAGAATTACCAGTCTACATCGCCAATTTCATCCTGATGGGATACGGCACAGGTGCAATATTCGGGTGCGCTGCTCATGACCAGCGCGACCTTGAATTTGCCCGCAAGTACGGCCTCGAGGTCACATCCGTTCTGGCCGATCCAGGTTCACCGGACCAGCCCTTCCCGGTCCAGAATGAAGCCTATCTGGGTGAGGGAGTTATGGTCGGCTCTGGCTTCATGAACGGTATGGCGAAAGAAGAAGCCATCGAAGCAGCCATTGCTAAACTTGCCGATGCCCGGCTTGGCGGCTCACCGATGGCTGTTGCAGAAACGAACTACAAGCTGCGGGACTGGGGAGTTTCACGCCAACGCTATTGGGGTTGCCCGATTCCGGTTGTGCATTGCAGTGCATGCGGTGTTGTCCCCGAAAAGCAGGAGAATTTGCCCGTAGTTCTGCCGGATGACATCACGTTCGACAAACCAGGAAACCCGCTCGACCGACACCCCACATGGCGGAGCGTTCCCTGCCCTTCCTGCGGCAAGGCTGCAAGCCGTGAAACTGATACGATGGACACATTCGTGGATTCGTCATGGTATTTCGCGCGGTTTGCAGACCCCACCGCTGCCACGCCGACTAACCCAAAGGCGACAAATCGCTGGCTTCCGGTCGACCAGTATATCGGCGGTATCGAGCACGCCATTTTGCACCTGCTCTATTCCCGGTTCTTCGCCAGGGCAATGAGCATCACCGGCCACATGGACGTGCAGGAACCGTTCAAGGGTCTGTTCACCCAGGGCATGGTCGTTCACGAAACCTATCGAGCCGCAGATGGCAGCTGGTTGCAGCCAGCAGAACTGAGAGTTGAAGACGGGCAAAACGGGCGGCGGGCCTTCCGTCTCGACAGCGATGAAGAGGTTGAGATCGGCGGCATCGAAAAGATGTCCAAGTCAAAAAGAAACACCGTTGACCCCGATGACATAATTGAGACCTATGGCGCCGATACGGCCCGCTGGTTCGTGCTTTCTGACTCGCCCCCCGATCGGGATGTCATCTGGACAGAGGCGGGCGTGGAGGGTGCTCACCGTTTCGTTCAGCGTCTCTGGCGGCTGGTAAACAATATCGCAGGGTCCGGTGAAGTTGTCGGTGCACCCGATTCCGACCTTGCACTGCGCAGATTGACTCATCGCACTCTGGCGAATGTTGACGGGATGATCCCCGGCTTGCGTTACAACTCGGCAGTTGCACAGATATACACACTGGTTAATGCAATCGATCAGGCGGCAAAAAAGGGCGACGTTTCACACGCCGTATTGATAGAGGCAATCTCGATATGCATACAGATGGTGGCCCCCATGATGCCACACCTTGCCGAGGAGTGCTGGGCAATGCTTGGCAATGACTCGATGGTCAGCGCTTCACCATGGCCCCGCATTCAGACCGATCTCCTGGTCGATCTGGAAATCACCATGCCGGTTCAGATTAACGGCAAGAAAAAGGGCGAGATAACGCTGGCCAAGGATAGTTCCAAGGAGGCAGCAGAAGCCGCCGTTCTTGCCGAAGCCTTTGTGCAAGCCGCACTTTCTGGTAAGGAACCCAAAAAGGTTATTGTTGTGCCTGGGAGAATAATAAATGTGGTCATCTAGGCCTCTTGTGCGCTCCGCCCTTCTGGCAGTATCGGGCATTTCAGCTGTGTTGTTGCTTTCTGCATGCACTGTCGAACCGCTGAATGCCTCACGCACCGATTCTTCCCTGGCTACAGGGAATGTCAGCACATCGACGCGGGATGTTCTCGCCTCCATCACCGTTAACGACGTTAAGACACGAACCGGCCAACAGGTCAGAAACGCCCTGCTTTTTGCGTTGAACGGTGGCCGCGAGCCTGCGGGTGGTCAATACCGCGTTAACCTTACGGTAACCACGGTTAACCAAAAGCTCGCGGTCGAGCAAAACACCAATGAGCCGACGGCGGCGCAGGTGCGGGTCTTTGCCGGATATGCCCTGGTCGACAAGGAAAGCGGTGCAACAGTCTCGAGCGGAAAACGCAATGCTCTCGCTTCCTACGACCGGACCCCGCAGAGTTTCGCCAACGAACGGGCTGAGCGCGACGCCGAAAACCGCGCAGCCAAACAGGTTGCCGAGCAGATATATCTCAGCCTGGCTTCGACAGTCGCAGGATTGTAACGGTTCCGAATCCCTATGGCTCAGGTAAAGGCGCATGAAGTCGGACGCTACGTTTCAAAGCCAGACCCAAAACACCGGACCATTCTGATCTACGGGCCCGATATCGGCCTCGTTTCTGAAACTGCCGGAAAAATGGCCGCAGCAAGTGGTGCGGATCTCGATGATCCGTTCTCAACCATTAAGCTGGATGCCGATGACGCCGCTTCTGATTCCTCGCGCATCGCTGACGAAGCCTTCACCGTCTCGATGTTTGGCGGTCCCCGCCTGATCTGGATCAGAGGCAGCACTCAAAAGAACCTGTCCAAGGCGCTGGAACCGGTTTTAGCGAATCCTCCTGCTGATTCACTGATCATCATTGAAGCGAAAGACCTTAAAAAGTCATCACCGTTGCGGAGCCGAATCGAAAAAAGCCCGGGCGCCGTTGCCTTGCCGTGCTATCAGGACCAGGCGCGGTCCATAAACGCTATCATCGATGAAGAACTGAGTTTGTCGGGGCTCTCGATTGAGCCGGAGGCGAGGCAGATGCTGGTAAACCTGCTCGGAAGCGATCGACTGGCATCTCGTGGCGAGGTTCAAAAGCTCTGTCTTTATGCCAACGGCCAGGCGACGGTTTCTGTTTCCGACATAGAAGCGATAGTCGGCGATGCTTCTTCGCTTGCGGTGGACACCGTCATCGACGCAGCATGTACAGGTGACATCGCAGCCATGGAACATACGTTCAAGCGGTTGGTGGCGAGAGGAACCGCGGTATTCCAGGTTGTCAGTGCGGCACAGCGCCACTTTCAGGCCCTCCACCTGGCCCGCTGTTCCATGGATCGGTCCGGCAGCGCTCAGGAGGCTGTCGCCCGCATGAGACCGCCCGTCAACTTCCAACGCAAGACCGCGGTCACGCGATCGGTTTCCATCTGGCGTAAGGAAGCGCTCGAACGGATGTTGCAACGTCTGGACCGGGTCTCTCTTGAAAGCAGGTCGAACGCAGCTCTGTCTGTGGAGCTAACCTCGACAACTCTTCTGGCCATCGCAATAGAGGCCAGACACCTGGCGCGCTAGGACGGTGTCGATTCGAGCCGTGCGATTATATCGTCAAGCTGTTCCAGCGATTTGTACTTGACGACAACGCGTCCGCCCCGTGCCTTATTATCAACGGACACGGCCATCCCGAGAGCGTCGCCCAAACGTTTTTCAAGAGCCCTGGTATCGGCATCCTTTTCGTTCACAGACCTGGAATGCTTCTTCGATGTGCTTGCATCAGCACCGCTGTTGGCCAGCGCCTCTGCCTGACGTACCGACAATCCCTCTGCCACAATTCGTTTCGCAACCGAATCAGGATTGTCCAGTGTGACCAGTGTCCGCGCATGCCCTGGAGACAACGCACCGGACGTGAGCATTTGTCGCACACTCTCCGGGAGCTTCAGCAACCGCAAAGTATTGGCAACGTGGCTGCGGCTCTTGCCGATGACCTTTCCCAGATCAGCTTGCTTGTAATCGTGTTCGTCAATCAATTGCTGGTAGCCAAGCGCTTCTTCAACCGGATTGAGATCTGCGCGCTGTACGTTTTCGATTATGGCCAGTTCCAGGGCCTGCCGGTCATCGACTTCTCGAACAACGATTGGAACATCATGCAAGCCGGCCTTCTGGGCGGCTCGCCAGCGTCGTTCACCGGCGATGATTTCCCAACGACCGTCGGAGCCGGACCGGACGAGAATGGGCTGAACAATTCCGTGCTCGGCAATGGAATTGGCGAGGTCTTGCAACTCCTCTGGCTTGAAATCACGGCGCGGATTGTTTGGATTGGCGTATACGGACTCAATGGGAACCACGCCGTCGGAGGCCAGCGGCTCAACGATTTCAGGAAAAACCTCCTCTGCGGTCGATTGAACGACGGGTTTGTCCATTTCTCCGATCAGCGCGGCAAGACCACGACCCAGCCTCTTGTTCGTCTTTTCTTCAGCCATGAGGCGTCCCCTGTTTGGTTGGCAGCAAATCAAACACCAGATGTTTGCTTGTTTCGGATCAACGCCTTCTCGCGCTGTATCAGCTCAGATGCCAGCTTGAGATAGGCCTGACTGCCTGCGCACTTAATATCATACAACAACACCGGCTTGCCAAACGAAGGTGCCTCCGAAATGCGAACATTTCGGGGGATTACAGTTTGGTAAACCAGGTCACCGAGCGTTTCGCGGGCATCATTTACCACCTGGCTTGCCAAATTATTACGTTTGTCAAACATCGTCAGAATGATGCCTTGAATGGAGAGCTCGTTGTTTATGCTCGCGCGCACCTGTTCAACAGTTTTAATCAGCTGGCTGAGCCCCTCCAGGGCAAAAAACTCGGTCTGCAGCGGCACCAGCACTGAATCAGATGCAGCCAGAGCGTTGAGCGTCAGCAAATTCAGGGAGGGCGGGCAATCAATGAGTATATATGTATAGTCCGGCGCACGTCCCAGATGAGACGCAAACGCTTTTTTCAGCCGATATGTACGATCTGAATCACCCGCAATCTCCATTTCCAGACCGAGCAAATCCAGCGTTGACGGCGCGACGTGCAGACGCGGCACAACGCTTTGTTGCGCTACCTCTTGAAGGCTTTTTTCGCCGACCAGCAGATCGTAAGTCGAGTTTTCACGTTCTTCCGCTTCAATGCCCAGACCTGTGCTGGCATTGCCTTGTGGATCGAGATCAACCAGCAGCACTTCTTCGCCGATTGCCGCGAGCGCTGTGGCCAGGTTGATGGCCGTGGTGGTTTTGCCCACGCCACCTTTCTGGTTGGCCATCGCAATGACCCGCGGCCGCATGTTCATATTGATGCTCATATTCGGTTGATTGGCATGCGTGTTTGATTGCTGGATAAGTAGGACGTTACGGACTCAACTGAAACCGGAAATTGCAGGAATAGAGGACTTTTTCAGGCCTGTTCCTCGAGATCGCGTATTTCAAGTATGGCAGATCCAGATCCAAAACGACTCGGGTGACTCTTGTGTTTGAAGGACCAACCCTGCCTGGCAGTCAGTATCTCTGATTCGTGGCCACGGCCTTTGGGAAAAAGACCCACTGCGCCCATGGTCAGGTGACAGGATGTCAACGCAAACAACGTCTCAAGAGACGCCAGAGCCCGGGCAGTGAGGACCTCGGCAGGCGGCAATGTGGAAAGTACGTCCTCAATTCGGCCGTTGTGGATCTGAACGGTAACATTGGAAGTGTTGAGGTTGCAGGCACGGACCACATGCGAGAGAAACGCGCACTTTTTGCCGTTTGATTCGACAAGATGAACACTGCCGCCCGCACCGTTCGCCAGCAGAATCGCAGTGACAAGCCCCGGAAAGCCGGCTCCACTGCCCAGATCCACCCAATTTTTGGCTCCCGGCGTCAGGGCAAAGCATTGAGCACTGTCGGCGAAATGACGGCCCCAGGCCTCGTCAAGTGTTGATGGCGCGACCAGATTCATTCTCGCCTGCCACTTGAGAAGTTCATCGTGATAGACACAGAACCGGTCTTCTGTTTCACGTGAAACAGGGACGATGGAGTTGAGTAGCGCCAGGCCTTTTGAAGAATCCCCGACGTTCATTCCCTAGGCAACATTGCTTTTAATCACTGCCAACTCATGCTTCTTCACATGCGCCAGAAGAAGGGTGAGGGCGGCGGGTGTTATGCCATCGACCCGGCCCGCCTGCCCAATTGAGTGAGGCCGGACGGTTTCAAGCTTCGACTTTAGCTCGTTGGAAAGTCCGGCGATGTCTTCGTAGGAAAAATCTGCAGGTATCGCGCGCGCCTCATCCTTGAGAACCGCGTCAATATCGGCTTTCTGTCGCTCCAAATAAACCGAGTATCCTGCATCTATCTGAATTTGCTGAGCAATGTCCGCGGAGATCCGGTCGAGCTGCGGCCAGATGCGCACCATATCTGTGAAATCGATATCACTATGGGTCATCAGGTCATACGCGCTGCGGCGGACACCATCCATCGTGATATTCAGACCCTCCTTTCGCGCCTCGTTGGGCGTCAGGCTTACAGAGTCACACAAAGTGCGAGCATCCTCGAGTTGAGCGCACTTCTGCTCGAAAGCCCGCTTTCTGAGGTGGCCAACACAGCCCAATTCAACACCGATTGCGGTCAACCGCTGGTCGGCATTGTCCGCCCGCAGACTGAGTCGATACTCTGCCCGCGAGGTAAACATGCGATAGGGCTCTGAAACGCCGCGCGTGACCAGGTCATCGATCATTACGCCGATGTAGGACTGTGTGCGGCTAAAGACATATGGTTCCCTGCCAGAGGCCTGCAGAGCGGCATTCAGTCCGGCAACCAGTCCCTGCGCTCCCGCCTCCTCGTAACCTGTCGTTCCATTTATCTGGCCCGCCAGGTAGAATCCCGACAAGGCTCGGGTTTCCAGTGTGGGGTGGAGCGCGCGGGGATCCACATAGTCGTATTCGATTGCATAGCCCGGCTGAAGAATTGACGCCCGCTCAAGACCCTGAATCGTCGCAATGAACGCAGCCTGAACCTCCTCCGGAAGTGATGTGGAGATTCCGTTGGGATAAACCGTGTGATCATCGAGCCCTTCTGGTTCAAGAAATATCTGGTGCCCGTCCCGTTCGCCGAATTTGACAATCTTGTCTTCGATTGAGGGACAGTAGCGCGGGCCAACGCCTTCGATCTGACCGGAATACATTGCCGAGCGATTCACGTTCTCCCGAACGATGGCATGGGTGGCGGCGTTTGTGCGGGTTATTCCGCACTCAATTTGGGGTACCGAGATGCGCTGTGTCAGTGTCGAAAACGGAACCGGCGGATTGT
The DNA here is from genome assembly GCA_938044775.1 of uncultured Rhizobiaceae group bacterium. Taxonomy (GTDB): domain Bacteria; phylum Pseudomonadota; class Alphaproteobacteria; order Rhizobiales; family Rhizobiaceae; genus Pseudahrensia. Next base: position 1,391 of record CALIOE010000065.1, on the reverse strand, counting down.
CGGCGGGCTGCATTTCGACCCGATTCCAGTCAATCGTGCGGCCGTCAAGCCGCGCCGGCGTGCCGGTTTTCAGCCGTCCCAAGGGAAGGGCGAGCCTATCCAGTGTATTAGCCATAGAAACGGAGGGCTTCTCGCCCATGCGACCGGCCGGAATCTTTTTCTCTCCGATGTGGATGAGTCCCCGCAAGAATGTTCCGGTCGTCAAAACAACCGCTGCACATTTGAGCTGGCGTCCATCGACCAGCTTCAAACCAACAACCGCCCTGTCATCATGCAGAACATCGGCCGCCTCCGCTTCAAGGACGGTGAGATTGTCTATCGCCGAAATTTCGCGCTGCATGGCTTGTAGATAGAGTTTTCGATCAGACTGGGTTCTCGGCCCACGGACGGCAGGACCCTTACGACTGTTCAGCATCCGGAACTGAATGCCGGACTGATCTGCCACGCGCGCCATAAGCCCATCCAGCGCATCGATTTCACGCACCAGATGACCCTTACCAAGTCCACCGATAGCGGGGTTGCAGGAAAGCGTCCCAATGGTCGAGAAGGAATGGGTGACGAGCGCCGTCCTGGCGCCCATGCGCGCGGCAACAGCGGCAGCCTCCGTGCCCGCGTGGCCACCACCCACTACAACAATGTCAAATGCATCATCCGCTGACATGAAATACACCGTGTGTTCTGCTTATTCAGGCTTAATAGGCACAAGCCGACGACTGGTCAAAGACTCATGTTGAATCGGGTCGATTCTGTTTCACGTGAAACCCAGGGCAGTCTTTGTCCGGACCTCTGGTGTTTCACGTGAATCATTTGCCGATACAAAATTCCGAGAAGATCACATCCAACAGATCTTCCACATCGATCCGCCCGGTCAGCCTGCCGAGAGATTCTGCGGCAAGGCGCAGGTCTTCTGAGCGCAACTCGAGTGGTTTGTCAGCATCATCGGCTTTCCTCAAAGCGACCAATGCGTCCGCCAGCAGAAGGCTGTGGCGATGACGTGTGGCCACGGGTTCCTCCGATTTCGGCGTGTGTTTTTTAAGCTCTGAGCGAAGGAACGCCAGAAAAACATCCAGTCCGCCTGGAGCAAGTGTCGAAACCGACAGGCTGTCTTCAGAGATGGAAGGGGCCAGATCGACCTTTGATTTCAGCACCACAGCTTGCATATTCACCGGCATTTCGGCTGCATTGTCCGCTGCCTGCAGCCAGAACGCCAGGTCAGCTTGCTCAGCAGCCGCAAAGGCACGACGGATGCCCTCCCGTTCTACGACATCGGCCGCATCCCGGATCCCGGCCGTATCAGAGACAACAACGAGGTGTCCGCCGATATTGAGCGAGACTTCGATGATGTCCCGGGTTGTTCCCGGCTGGTCTGTTACAATGGCGGCATCCCTGTT
>CALIOE010000064.1 GCA_938044775.1 uncultured Rhizobiaceae group bacterium | reverse complement strand
CTTTTTGGTAGGCGCCTTTTTCTTGGAAAGTTTTTTGCCGGTTTTCTCCGCTCGATCTTTGATCAGCTGTACGGCCATTTCTATGGTGACCGATTGAGGGTCCGCGTCCTTGGGCAAAGTAGCATTTATTTTGCCATGGTTCACATAGGGGCCATAACGTCCGTCCTTTACTGAGACGGCGCCGCCAAGCTCGGGGTGTTCGCCCAAATCCTTGAGGCTTGAGGCAGTGCGGCCGCGGCCACCCTTGCTTGCAGAATCGGCCAGGGCGGCCACAGCGCGGTTAATGCCGACGCTGAACACCTCGTCATCAGTTTCCAGTCCTCCGAACTTGCCATCGTGTTGGACGACCGGCCCATAGCGCGCGAAGCGGGCAGTAATATCTTTCCCTGTCTCTGGATGTTGTCCAACCAGACGCGGCAGCTCAAGCAACTGAAGAGCCTTCTCAAAGTCAATTTCGGTAGCGTTCCAGCTTTTCGGAATGGAAGCGTTCTTTGCTTCTTTACCTTCGCCTCGCTGCACATAGGGACCGAAGCGACCAACCAGAAATTTGACCTCGTCGCTGGTGTTGGGGTCTATGCCCAGCACTTTGGGCCCGTCATTTGCAATCTGTTGAGATTGTTCAAGCCCTTCAGCTCCCAGCTGCCGTGTAAATTTGCAATCGGGATAATTCGAGCAACCGATAAAGGCACCGAATTTGCCAACTTTGAGACTCAGCTGTCCCTCATTGCAGGTGGGGCAGAGGCGGGGGTCTGAGCCGTCTTCCTTGTCGGGGAAGGCGAGGGAACCCAGGGCCTCGTTTAATGTGTCGAGCACCTGAGTGACACGCAGATCCTTAGTTTCATCCACCTGGGCGGAAAATTCGGTCCAGAATTCCCGCAGCACATCTTTCCACTGAAGTTCACCGGCCGAAATCCTGTCCAGTTTCTCCTCGAGGCCTGCGGTAAAGTCGTATTCCACATAACGGTTGAAAAAACTCTCAAGAAATGAGGTCACCAGGCGACCCTTTGCTTGAGGGATAAGGCGACGCTTGTCGATCGTGACGTAGTCACGGTTGGCAAGAGTGGCGAGTGTTGACGCATAGGTAGACGGTCGACCAATGCCAAGCTCTTCCATTTTCTTAATCAGCGAGGCTTCAGAGTAGCGCGGGGGCGGCTCGGTGAAGTGTTGACTGGCGTCTATCGCTTCACGCGAAACCGCCTCGCCTTCTTTGAAGGGAGGAAGCCGTTTGTCTTCCTCGTCGTCCGGTTTCTTGTTGTCCTGATAAACAGACAGGAACCCGTCGAACTTAATGACCGACCCGTTGGCGCGCATTGTTGCAACGCGACCTTCTGACTTCGCCTCTAATTCAACAGCAGTACGTTCAATTTTTGCCGAGGCCATCTGGCTGGCAATGGTGCGCTTCCAAATCAGCTCATAAAGACGACGCTGGTCATCATCCAATTTGCTTGCGACGTCTTTGGGGTGCCGAGAAAGATCAGTTGGCCGCACGGCTTCGTGCGCCTCTTGCGCGTTTTTGGCTTTTGAAGAATAGAACCTTGCCTTCTCAGGAAGATAAATTGCACCGAAGTCGTCGCCAATGACCTGACGGGTCTGGTCAATGGCTTCAGGTGCCATTTGCACGCCGTCCGTACGCATATATGTGATGAGACCGACGGTTTCGCCACCCAGATCAATGCCTTCATACAATCGCTGCGCAACCTGCATGGTGCGGGATGCCGAGAAACCCAGTTTGCTGGAGGCTTCCTGTTGCATTGTCGATGTCGTAAACGGTGCATAGGGATTTCGGGTTGTTGGCTTGGCTTCAACGCTTTGCACCTCGAAATCGGCTTTCATCAACATGCGCTTGATGTCGGTAGCCCTTTCCTCGGTTTTGACGTCGAGTCGCTGTAGCTTTTCGCCTTCAAAACTTGTCAGGCGCGCGTCGAAATCCGCCCCACCTGCATTCTTGAATTCGCCTGAAATGGTCCAGTATTCTTCCGGTTTAAACCGGTCGATCTCATTTTCCCGTTCACAGATCAGGCGCAGGGCAACCGACTGCACACGTCCGGCGGAACGGGCGCCTGGAAGTTTGCGCCAAAGCACCGGCGATAAGGTAAAGCCAACGAGATAGTCCAGTGCGCGGCGTGCCAGATAGGCCTCGACCAGGGGTTCGTCGATCTGGCGCGGATTTTCCATCGCTTCCAGAATTGATTTTTTGGTGATTGCGTTGAAGACGACCCGTTCAACCGGCTTGTCTTTCAGCACTTTCTTGTCGCGCAAAAACTGCAATACATGCCAAGAGATTGCCTCCCCCTCACGGTCCGGGTCGGTCGCGAGGATCAGTCCGTCTGCGTCTCTTGCCGCCTTTGTGATGTCAGTGAGCCTCGGTTTGGCTTTTCCGTCGACGGTCCACGACATCGCGAAATCTTCATCCGGAAGCACAGAACCGTCTTTTGGCGGCAAATCGCGGACATGGCCATACGAGGCGAGAACTTTGAAGTTCGAACCGAGATATTTGTTGATAGTCTTCGCTTTGGCAGGGGACTCAACAATGACCAGTTTCATGAACGATAGCGCCGCGAATTAGGGATGGTATGGCGGCCCGACATAAGACCCTTGCTCGCGAAACGCAAACCCCAACGCGAAAAATAGGGCGCCAATGACAAAAACAGCTGGTCATTCGGCTCTCCCGTGTCTCAACAGCGGGACTGGACGAACGCTCCAGTCCGTCATGCGTTCCCGGTGAAGATTCGTCACACAGACACCTGTATGGTCTGGGGGCTGCAGCAAACAGACGGTTTTCAAGTCAGCGAAACTTTGTTGCCGGCACGTCGCTCGATGCGTCCCGCCAGATCCAGCTCCAAGAGTATTGCCTGGACGTCAGCGGAGCGCAGACCGGTGAAGCGGATAAGCTCATCGACTGAGATGGGTGAGTATCCCAGCGCCTCCAACAGCCGTTTTCGGTCGTCGTCTTGCGGCTCGGCGTAGTCGCTAGCCGGGCGGGCAGACTGATACGATGTTTGGGATGGGACATCTGAGCGCGCCACGACTGGCCTTAGTGCCTGCAGAATATCATCGCACGATGTGGTCAGCTGAGCGCCTTGCAAAATAAGTTGATTAGCTCCTTCGCTGCGCGGTTCAAGCGGCGAACCTGGCACCGCGAACACCTGTCTGCCCATTTCGTTTGCCAAGCGTGCGGAAATGAGTGAACCGGAACGTCTTGCGGCCTCCACGACGAGCAGCCCAAGGCTAACACCTGCAACAATGCGGTTGCGGCGAGGAAAATCCTGAGCTCTCGGTTTCCAGCCAAACGGCATCTCGCTGATGAGCGCGCCGCCGGCTTCGATGATGGCGTCTGCCAGTCGCTGGTTCTCTTTGGGATAGACCTGATCGACGCCGCCAGCAAAGCCCGCGATCGTCCCGGACTTGAGCGAGGCCTCATGTGCAGCGGAATCGATGCCGCGCGCCAGGCCTGAGGCGACAGCAAATCCTGCTTGACCAATCTGATGGGCTATTTGGCCTGTTAGTTTTATGCCTGAGAGCGATGCGTTTCGCGAACCCACAATCGCAAATATCTGGCGCGAGAGGACCTTTGCAGATCCCCGAACACTGAGGACCGGGGGCGCGGAATCGGCAGCGGCGAGGGCGCTCGGATAGCGAGTCTCGCCAAGAAACACCATCTGTCCGCCGACGCGGCGAAGTTGTTCCATTTCGCGCTCCGCAGCTGAATTCGAAGCAAGCCGAATGGGCCTGCCCGGCCGGCTGCGTGCGATAATGTCGGGCAAGCCAATCAATGCGCTTGTCGCAGAACCAAAATGAGAAATCAGTTCACGATAGGTTGCCGGCCCAATGTTTTCGCTGCGAATGAGCTGCAGCGTGGCCAGTCTTTCATCGTCGGACAATGTTATGGGGATTAACGGGGCAGAAGCCCCGCTCATCCGCTCTTGGCGCCGATTCGACTTTCGCTGCCCGATAACAAGCGCGAAATATTCTCGCGATGCTTCCACCACGCTATCACGGTCATCAGCGCAAATAGAATTGCCACACGCGGCAGATCGACAAACCAGAAGACCGCCGGAACGACAAGGGTCGCGAGCAGCGCTGCAAGAGAAGAATAGCGGGTAAAGAATGCGGTCGTGAGCCAGACCGCAGCGAATGCCATCAGTGCGGCGTAGGAAAAGGCCAAAGTCAGTCCGACATAGGTCGCGATGCCTTTCCCGCCCTTAAAACGAAGCCAAACAGGAAACAGGTGGCCAGCGAACGCACCGAAAGCCATGACGATTGCGGCTTCAGGTGTTTTCGCCAGCAGCCAGATCGGGACAACGCCTTTCAGCGCGTCACCGAGCAAGGTGAGAGCGGCCAATCCCTTATTGCCGGTTCTTAGAACATTGGTCGCTCCAATGTTGCCTGAACCGATGCTTCGCAGGTCGCCGGCTCCCGCAAGCCTGGTGATGATCAATCCAAAAGGGATTGAGCCGAAGAAGTAGCCAATGGCCAAACTTGCGACGGCCGCAGATGTGAAAAAGACGTCCATTGCCTGTCGAGCCAGCCCCTGTTTTGCTAAACGTCCCTCGAGAACACTGTGCGGCCAGCGACGATCGTTTTCAAGACGCGTCCCTGAAATCTGGCGCCCTCGAAGGCCGAGTTCTTTGAGCGGGAACGCAAGTCCTGCTCGCGAAGGACCCAGGGTTCGTCCGGGTCAAACAGCACCATGTCGGCGGGCGAGCCCGTCTTTAAAGTGCCGCGCTCCAGGCCCAATCGTTGGGCGGGCGCTGTCGTCATACATTCTAAGACACGCATCAGTGGGATATCTTCGGTGTGGTACAGACGCAGGCTCGCTGCCAACAAGGTTTCCAGGCCAACGGCACCGTCTGCTGCTTCTGCAAACGGGTGTCGCTTGGTGTCATCGTCCTGAGGGTTGTGGTTGGAACAAACAACATCGATCGCCCCGGACCGCACCCCTTCGACCATTGCAAGTCGATCGTCTTCGTGACGAAGAGGCGGAGAAACGCGAAAAAAAGTCCGGTATGGACCAATGTCGTTCTCATTGAGCGTGAGATTGGCTATGGCCACTCCGGCAGTAACGTCCAGTCCGCGGGCCTTGGCTGCAGCAACAACCTCCACTGAATCGGAAGTAGACAACGTGGCGGCATGGTACCGGCCTTTCGTCATGGCAACGAGGCGGATATCCCGTTCCAAGGGGATGACTTCAGCCTCGCGCGGGATGCCCGGTAATCCCAGACGGGTGGCATTCAATCCCGCATTCATGACGCCCCCGCCAAGGCTTTCGTCGCGTGTCGCGGCAATAATGAGCGCGTCAAAGTCGCGGGCATAGGTCAGGGCCCGCCGCATCATCTGGGCATCGGCGACGGTGCGTTCGCCATCGGTGAAGGCAACCGCTCCCGCGTCACGCAGCAGCCCGAATTCAGTCATCTCCGTTCCGTTCTGCCCACGCGACAATGCTGCAGTTGGGCGGATGTTGACCCGCGACTTCTCGTTTGCCGTCTGTCGCACAAATTCAACAAGGGCAACGTCGTCTATGACCGGAGCCGTGTCTGGCATCATGATTATTGAAGTGACACCGCCTGCTGCCGCTGCCTTGCTGGCAGACTTGATTGTCTCTCTATGCTCACCCCCGGGCTCACCAATGAAGACCCGCATGTCGACCAGGCCGGGAGCAAGAACGTGACCCTTGCAGTCGAAAACTTTGCTATCTGCCTGGGAACTGTCGCGCGGAAGACCTTTGCCGATCTGGGCAATCTTTCCTCGCTCAACAAGCACATCAGCGTGAATGTCCATGTTCTGGGACGGATCGATGACCCTGGCGTTTAAGAACAGACGGCGCCGGGGAGGCTTGGACTTTATTGTCTTTTTCATTGAGCAGCCCGTGGATCTGGTGCCTGCAGAGCCTCCATTACAGCCATGCGCACGGCAACCCCCATCTCAACCTGTTCGACGATAACCGATTGCATCCCGTCAGCTATGCCGGAGGCTATCTCCACGCCGCGGTTCATGGGGCCGGGATGCATGATGATGGCGTCCTGTCTGGCCAGCGAAACCCGCTCTTCATTCAAACCGAAATAGCGGTAATATTCGCGCGCAGATGGCACCATTGCTCCGGTCATCCGTTCACGCTGCAGCCGCAGCATCATAACCACATCGCAGTCCGGCAAACCCTCCTCCATTTTACGGAAGACCGTGACACCAAGGTCTTCGATGCCGCTCGGCAAGAGTGTTGAAGGAGCAATAACCCGCACTCTTGCTCCCATTGCGTTCAGCAGGTGGATGTTGGATCTCGCAACACGCGAATGGGCTATGTCTCCACATATGGCGACTGTGAGGCCCTCTATCGTTCCCTTCCTTCGTTGGATGGTGAGGGCGTCCAGCAAAGCCTGGGTGGGGTGTTCGTGCGCTCCGTCACCGGCATTGATTACGGAGCAGCTCATTTTTTGGGCAAGCAGTTCTGCGGCTCCTGCTGCCTGGTGACGAACCACCAGTAGGTCAGGCCTCATGGCATTCAATGTCAGCGCTGTGTCCAGAAGTGTTTCACCCTTTTTGACTGAGGAATTCTGTACAGCCATGTTGACCACATCCATGCCAAGGCGTTTGCCTGCAATTTCGAACGAGGATTGGGTGCGGGTGGAATTTTCGAAGAAGAGGTTGACTAACGTGCGGCCGGAGAGCGTATGCCGCTTCTTTTCTACCTGACGAGAGACTGCGACCATTTCCTCCGCTTTCTGGAGCAGATGGTTGATATCTGCTGGAGGAAGTCCCTCGATTCCCAGCAAATGCTGCATTTGGAACGGCGGAGATTGAAATGCCGGCGCATCGGTTTCGCTTGTGCGGGCGGAGGGTTTTGGTTTGGTCATTAAAATCGTTGCATAGGCGGGAATTGCGGTCCCGACAAGCGCCAACGCGCAAAATGCAGGGTATTTACCCCATTTTGCTGCGAGGAAGCGGCTCTATGCAGGGCAGGGCCTGCGTCAACCCGAAAAGCTGTCGTGAAGAAGCTCTCGCAGCACGTTCTTTTGTACCTTGCCCATGGTGTTTCTGGGCAATTCGTCCATCACATGCAGAAGTTTGGGCTGTTTGTATCGCGCGATCTGAGGCTTGATCAATGAAAGCGTTGCAACCGGATCAAACTCAGGTGTCGAGGGCACAACGACGGCAATCACCCCTTCGCCAAAGTCTGGGTGCGGCACGCCTACCACTGCTGATTCCAGAATGCCCTCCTGCTCGTCGAGCAGGAGTTCGACCTCTTTGGGGTATATGTTGTAGCCGCCGGATATAATCAGGTCTTTTGCCCGGCCGACAATGTGAACGTAGCCATCCGGATCGATTTTACCAAGATCGCCCGTGATGAAGAATCCGTCCTCTCGAAACTCCTCTGCGGTCTTGTCGGGCATTTTCCAGTAGCCACTGAATACATTGGGTCCCTTCACCTCAATGACACCGACATCACCTGGCGCAACTTCTTTGCCTGATTCAGATTCGCAAATCCGCAATTCCACATCATCAAGTGGAAATCCAACTGTTCCTGCCCGACGACCTTTGTTGCCCTCCACGATGTAAGGATTCGATGTGTTCATGTTTGTTTCGGTCATCCCGTAGCGTTCAAGTATGCGATGCCCGGTCCTCTCTTCGAAGGCAGTATGGGTTTCAGAAAGGAGCGGCGCGCTTCCTGAAATGAATAACCGCATATGAGAGACCAGTTTGCTGTCAAATCGCGGGTCATCCAGCAGCCGGGTGTAAAAGGTCGGAACGCCCATCATGGATGTTGCTCGAGGCAGATGGCGGACAACCTCATCCGCGTCGAAGCCCGGCAGGAAGATCATTGACGCTCCAGCCAGCAGCGTAACGTTGGTGGCTACGAAAAGACCGTGGGTGTGGAAGATCGGCAGGGCATGAAGCAGAACATCTTGATTGCTGAACTCCCAGAGTTCAGTCAGTGACTGGGCATTTGAAAACAGGTTGCGGTGGCTTAGCATTGCGCCTTTGGACCGCCCGGTCGTGCCGGATGTATAGAGTATCGCCGCCAGATCTTCGGGACCTCGATCGACATTCTTGAAGGTCCTGGGTGCCCCCAACCCGGCATCGGTAAGACTGCCGGAGCTGACCTGCGGACCCGTCCAGACGCCCAGCGTTTCGATTTTGATTCCTAATTCTTTGGTGAAGGCAGAGTATTCATCCAGCCGTTCAGGAGCGCAGACAAAAATGCTCGGTTCAGCGTCGTTCAGAAAGTAGGCCACTTCTCCCTTTGTGTAGGCGGTATTTAAGGGGAGGAATACAGCTCCGGCGCGAACCGCTGCCAGATACAGCATCAAAGCTTCGATGGATTTTGGCACCTGCACCGCAACCCGATCGCCGGGTTTGACGCCCCGCTCAACGAGTGCATTGGCAAACCGTGCCGACATCTGGAGCACATCGCCGTACGAACAATATCGCGATTGTGCATCCCCCGTTCCCGGAATTTCTGCAAATTGCGCGCCGGTATTGGCGTTGCCCAGCAGATTGTGAATAAGGTAGTTGGTCATGCGTCCTGGTTCCTGTGGGCTTCGGCCGAAATGTCCCACACCCGGGACGCAGCGAGCTTGCGTACAATGTTCGAAGTATGGATGGTGCCCTCTCGGGCAAGCTCCTCATGCTGCTGCTCCACTTTCGATGGATCGTAGAGGTAGTTCACCATCGTGCCGAACGATTGCGAGCGCCCCTTGTCGGACGTGTCGGCATTTGCATGAACGTTATACACCGAGGCCCCGTTTCCAAGATGGAAGCGCGCAACCGGATCGTGAGGCAATCCGTCTTCGCGCCTGGCCAAGGTGAGGTATCGAGCGGCCAGTGCAGCGAATGCTTCGGCACCTTGCGACCGCTCGTCAAGGCTGCCGTCTTCAGAGCCATCTCCCTCGGCGTCGGAAAGCAGAGCTTCAGCCTTCTCCTTCAATGCCTCGTTTCCAGGCTCCTGGAGCCATCGTGCAAGGCCCGGTATTGGAGACAGCGTGACAAATGTTTTGAGGTTGGCCATTTCAAGAGCCAGGTCGGTGACGACCTGCTTGATGAGTGAGTTTCCAAACGATATGCCCTTCAATCCCTTTTGGCAGTTCGAAATCGAATAGAACACCGCCGTGTCCACCTCCTCAACCTGGAGAGGAGCTCTTTGGTCACGCAATACTTCTTGTACCGAGGATGGAATGCCCTTGCACAATGCGACCTCTACGAACACCAGGGGTTCGTCCGGCATTGAGGGATGAAAGAACGCAAAGCAGCGACGGTCGCCGGGTTGCAACCGCCGTCGGAGATCGTCCCAATCGTTGATGGCATGGACGGCCTCATATTGAATAATTTTTGCCAGAATGTTGGCCGGTGTTTCCCATGAGATCGGACGCAGAACGAGGAAGCCGCGGTTGAACCAGGATGTCAGCAGGTGAGCGAAGTCAAGATCGGCACGCCCCAGGGTCGGTTGCTCACGAACCAGTTCGAGCAGATCCTGCCGCATTGCAACCAGGGTCGCTGTTGCACCGGGCACATGGTTCAGTCGGCGCAACAATTCCTGCCGCGGAGGTTCGGCCGCCGAAATCAATTTTTCCAGATTGTCCGCGCTGGCTTCGTTGTTGTAGGCCTTCGCGTAGTATTCGACCGATTCCGCGCTCAGATCCATTCGTTCGGTGAGAAACATAAAGAAACTGAGCTTCTCCATCCTGTCGAAGTGAGCATATTTGTCTAGAATTGCAGCGCCAATTCTGTTGCTCGAAACTTCGCCCCGGCTGGAGAGCAGTTCGCGACAGAGTTCCTCAATGGGCCGATCGTCGTGCCCGGAACCAAAAGTCGTTCCACGATCGAGAATCGAAGAAATGATGTCCTGCAGAAAACTGCTTGCTTTCACCGTCTAACTCCCGTGACGCGTTCAGGTTGGCATGGTGCAAATTGTCGACGCAAACCGCAAAGCCGGATGGAGATAACCTTGCAATCGGTGTTGAGCAGGGGGTCCCGCGTCAGGTCATTGAGCGGAGCGTCGGGTGCAATGCCGTTGAAAAAACTCAAGCCAGGACCAAAGGGCGGCACCGTGCGGCTGCAGTATGCTTGCTCACGATGGTGTTTCTCCCGGAATTCCTATTTTTGACGGTTCGCACTCCCGGAAACAATGGCCTTGTTACGTAAAAGACTCTGTGACGTTAACTCATAGGTATTCAGAGTCAATAATCTTGTATACAAAATTCCTCTTGTTGAATTCAATCTGCCAGGTATAGTCGGCACCATGTCTGACCTTCGGTCTGTCACTAAAGCTGGGCGCCGTGCCGACTCCATTCTTGAGGAATTGGAGCATGCCATTGTCGTGGGCGAGTTTGTTGATGGCGACCGCCTTGACGAAATGAAATTGTGCGAGCGATTTGGAGTCTCAAGGACTCCGCTCCGGGAAGTGTTTCAAAAATTAGCAGCAGCGGGTTTGCTGGACCTCATTCCGCGCCGGGGTGCATTTGTGCGCCATCCGGCTTTTGTCGAACTGGTCGAAATGTTTGAGGTGATGGCCGAGTTGGAGGCCATGTGCGGGCGACTGGCTGGACGCCGCATGACGCAAGCCATGCTGAACGAAATCAAGGAATCTGCGGCAGGGTGTGAAGCGGCCTTGAAGCGTGGCGAAAGCAACGAATACTACCGTGAGAACGAACGTTTTCACCACCTGATCTATGAGGCCAGCGGCAACGCGTTCCTGGCTGCCGAGGCCTCTCGATTGCACAAGAGGCTAAAATCGATTCGGCGCATGCAATTGCTTGCGCGGGGAAGAATGGAACAGTCGATGGCCGAACATCGAGGTATTGTTGCTGCATTTCAGTCTGGTACTGCCGATGAGGCCGCAGCAGCGCTGAGGTTGCATGTTTCGATTCAAGGCGAAAAATTTAACGACCTGATCGCGAGCTACTCAAAGAGACCCGTCGCAAAGGCGGTGTGATTTCTGGTTCGCGAGTCTCCTGCGCAAACCAATTCCTATTCGTCGCCGAAATGCTCCATCTTTGCTTTCTCCGAGCTGCGTAGATTCCGCGCAGCATTGCTCAAGATGCTTGCAATGTCCTCCAACTCGCTGGCCATGGCTTGACGGTCTGCACTGAAGTGGAAATCATTCAGGCGGGCATCCAGAGCTTCGCGCCCCATCCAGGTGATATGGCGCGAGTACTCGCTGGCTGCAATGTGTTCGGGGTCAGCTAAGGCAAGTTGATCAAAACGCGTGAAGTCAGGAAAGCCAACATCGCGGGGAACATATCCGTTGACCAGCGTGATGCGCTCTCCGGGAGCGCTCAGTGCCTTGGCTCTGTGAACCACCATGTTGCCTTGCTGAAGCACGGCGTATCCAGGGCCTGGAAGCTCGGCCTGAACTATTTTTTCTGCGGGCAGGGGCATTCCTGCGCGCTTCAGGTTCTCGACTTCCGTTTTGGTGCCCCGAAAATATTCGAACTCTCCGCCCTCAACGCTGTTCGGATCGGTAACAAACAGCACAAAGTCTATGCGCAGAGTGTCAACGTGCCATTTGTCAACATTTTCACCGACTTTCTCGGGATTGTAGTTTAAGTGCCCAAGCTGGTGAGGAATGGTGTGCGGCAGCAGGGGGGTCCTGCAAATGTTCGACATAGCTTCCGCAAGCACCGGCGATGAACAAAAATCGCGCAAAAATTTCGACTGGTAGGCGCCGCCACGTACCATCCGTGAAATTCGTTCCACACTGCGCGCATGGGGTTCAAGGAGGCGGGCAACTTCAAGCAGACACGCGGCGCCTTCGGGACTGAGTATTCTGAACGTGGAGGTTATCGCAAGATCGGTTGGACATTCAGCAATCTCGTCATCGGGATAGCCGAAGTCTGAAAGCGAAGTCGTTTGGGACGGCAACTCGATAGCCAGATGTTTTCGAGCGTCAAATTCCGGTTCGTCTTTAAGGGTGGGATAACCCTGCGGGTGTGCGGCAGGAAAGGCCAGCGGATTTGCAATATAGCGACGCAAGGTCAACTCCAATTGTGCTCGAGTGGATGGTGCCAACGCTGACTTAACATCCCAAACCGACTGCATTCCTCCAGGAATGCGACGTGTGTGGCAGTTCGTCGGACTTTCCGGACTGATCATTGGGCCAGAGCGGTTTGCCGTTGACCCTCTCCACAGTCAAAACCTTCCGTTAACCTTAACAATTCCTTTACGTTGCGCCCATGCTTTGGTCAGGGCACGTTGGATTCAGCAATTTGGTGCAAATTTCGGCGGTTCATGCGTTTTCTGTTTTTCATTTGGCTGATACCGGCGGTGCTGCTGTCCGTCTGGTTTGGCCTGTCCGCCAATAACATCCATTTTGGAACGCGCATATTCTCTCGCGAGCTGCATGATGTCGTCATGCAGGTCTACGCTCAGACGCTGGGAGTTGAAGTCCACGAATTGCCCGGCTTGTTGTGGCGTGCTGTCATCTTTGACGGAGCCATTATCGGGGCCATCATCGCCTTCAGGAAACGTGTAGCGATCAAGTCCTGGTACCGTCAGGTCTTCACCGCAAATACGAGGGCGACTCCCGTAATCGGTCAAGACAGCCCTGCAAAATGATCGCCGCCGCGATTTGATCGACGTTTTTTGCCCGTTTCTTGCGGCTCATATCAGCCTCTAACATGGCCTGTTCTGCTGCAAAACTGGACAGCCTTTCATCCCAAAACATCATCGGCAGTTCGCTGAGGCCTGACAGATTGCGCTGAAAGGCCCGCGTTGCCTGCGCTCTGGCGCCTTCGCTTCCGTCCATGTTGTAAGGCAAGCCGATAACCAGACCGACGACGCCTTCTTTGGCAGCCATTTCGAGCATTGCGTTTGCGTCCGGCGTAAATTTTTTCCGCCGCACCGTGTGGAGCGGCGAAGCGACCATCCAGCGCGAATCAGAAATGGCCAGGCCAATGGTTTTTGTGCCCAGGTCGAGTCCAAGCAAACGACCGTTGCCTTGAAGCTGCCGCGCAAAATGATCAACATCCGTTTCAGACTCAGTCAAAGGCGGAATATCCCATGAAGATTACCTGGTACGGCCATGCGGCCTTTCGAATCGAAACGGCTCAAGCGCGTGTTCTTGTCGATCCGTTCTTTAGCGGCAATCCTTCCTTTCAGGAACCTTTGAGGGCAGGGGCGATTGACGGCCTGACCCATATTGCCCTGACACATGGTCATGATGATCACGTGGGCGATACGCTTGCCATTGCCCGGGAAACCGGAGCGACTGTTCTTGCCAATGCTGACCTTGCATCGTGGCTGACAAAACGGGGCGCAGAAAATGTCGACATGGGGAATACCGGCGGAACTGTCCATCATTCCGGTTTTTCCATGACATGGGTTCAAGCTTTTCATTCCTCTGCTCATGTGGATGACGCAGGCGTTTCGCATTCACTAGGTTTGCCCAACGGGCTTGTGTTCCATTTTGAGGGAGACAAAACCGTCTATCATATGGGAGACACCGACATTTTCGGTGACATGGCGCTGATTCAGGAATTGCATCAGCCGGATATTGGTCTGGTGCCCATCGGTGATCGATTTACCATGGGTGGGGCGGTTGCTGCCTTAAGTTGTAATCGTTTCTTTAAGTTCCAGATAATCATTCCCTGCCACTATGGGACGTTCCCGATTATTGATCAGTCTGCTGATACGTTTGTTGAGGCGATGAATGGCAGCGATAAGGTCAGGGTTCCTGGGGTGGGCGAAACGATTGAGGTTTAAGGACATGGGTAAAGATCGCGAAGAGCAGGGGCGCGAGGAAGTATTCTTTTTTGGCAAGACAGGCGTCGTTGCCGGCATGGCAGCGGGAACTATCGTCACCGCGATGCTCATCCATCTCGCCTTGCCGCATACACATATCCTGTCGCCGGCTTACATGGATGGCATCTTGATTGGTTTCGAAAGCACCCCTCTCGCTGTCCGCGTTGCTGCGGTCATAGGGTTTGGAAGCCTGTTTACGGCGCTCGCAATGGGCTGTGCCGAAGACGTGATCAACCCTTCAAAGAAAAAACGCAGGCTGGAATCGTGGCCCGACGAAGCCGTGTTGGAACAGAAAGTTATGTCCTTCATTGCTCCGATTATGGCGGTGCTCGGGGCTACGGTCTGCTGGTTTTTCGTTATGGGCGATGCCTCTCCCTTGCATCTCAGTTTCTTTGGCCCTTTCAAGGGCTTTGCCAGCGCAGCAGTCGCCAGCTGGTCGGTGTGGCTCATTTCCTTTCTGTCCAGCCTGATCACGGTCATTTTGCTTGCGGCACCGAAAACGACAGTTGCGGGCCGACAAAGGCCTGCCACCCAGACCTGACTGCCTTTGTGCAGGGAAAACAGCATTTGCACGGCAATTCGGCTTTGACTATAAGGCGGCGAAGCCAATCTTGCTCTTCAGGTTACTATGTCCGTCGACACCGTCACTGTTAAACGTGTTGCCAAGCTTTCCCGTATCGCGATTACGGACGAACGTGCGGAAAGCATGAAGGCCGAGTTGAACACCATTTTGGGCTTTGTTGAGCAATTGTCTGAAGTTGACGTCGAAGGTGTCGAACCGATGACGTCGGTTGTCGACACGGAGATGCGCAAGCGTGTCGATGAGGTGACTGACGGCAACAAGGCCGTCGATGTTACAGCCAATGCTCCGCTTAGCGAAGACAACTTTTTCATGGTGCCCAAGGTGGTCGAATAGGCCGCTCCGAGGACCTCAAAGCTGTAACGCAAGGCGATCGTGAGATCTGATCTTTGGCAGCCTGACCGCGAGCCCTGCTGATCGAAAGAACGGTTGCAGCGGCTGCGAACAATGTACCCTCCAAAGTCTGTGGGATCGAATGGACGAAGTCTCAGCGCTGCTGGACTTTGTTGGTGGTGGGATCTGACAATGTGGAAATGTGATGCCGACGTAGTGGCCGTTTCACTCGATTCAGGCACAATCACCAGCCGCTGTGATAATCGTCGATTTATCATGCGGGCGGCAAATGGATCGTTTCAAAGTCCAGCCGTATCGAGCAACCAAATATACCCGCTTGCATCAAAGGGCGGGGCGGTTAAAAAGCAGGTACGAATTTTCCCCATATCCGGCGTGTCATGACTGATCTCACCAGCCTCAAGATATCACAGCTTCGCGATGGTTTTGCCGACAAGTCGTTTACTTCGTTGGAAGTGACCGATGCCTATCTGACGGCAATCGAAGCCTCAAATGAAGCGCTGAACGCTTACGTAGCTGTAACTGCAGACCGTGCCCGTGATGGCGCCAAAGCGTCAGACGAGAAGCTTTCGAAGGGCGATGGCAGAGCTCTTGAAGGCATCCCGCTTGGAATCAAGGATCTGTATGCAACTGATGGAGTACACACGCAGGCCTGCTCCCATATTCTCGATGGTTTTGAGCCGCGCTACGAATCCACAGTTACCCAAAATCTCTGGGACGACGGCGCGGTTATGCTCGGCAAATTGAACATGGACGAGTTTGCCATGGGGTCATCCAACGAGACGAGTTATTATGGCCCTGTGGTCAATCCCTGGCGCCGCGCAAAAGTGAACGTCGCTTCTGATGAAGGTCTTGATGAGACACCGTTGGTGCCAGGCGGCTCATCGGGCGGTTCAGCCACCGCGGTAGCTGCCAGCCTCTGCGCCGGTGCGACAGCCTCGGATACCGGGGGCTCAATTCGTCAGCCGGCCGCCTTTACCGGAATAGTCGGCATCAAGCCAACCTATGGCCGCTGTTCGCGCCTCGGCATGGTTGCCTTTGCCTCGTCGCTCGATCAGGCCGGCCCGTTGACCAGGGACGTGCGCGATGCTGCGATCATGCTGCAATCCATGGCCTCACCAGACCCCAAAGACACGACCTGTGTCGATGTCCCGGTACCCGACTACGAAGCGGCTATCGGCAAGTCAGTCAGGGGCATGAAGATTGGAATTCCCCGAGAATACCGCCTGGAGGGCATGCCAGAAGAGATTGAGAAGCTTTGGGAACGTGGCAAAGAGATGCTGCGCGATGCCGGCGCGGAGATTGTTGACATAACCCTGCCGCACACGAAATACGCTTTGCCGGCCTATTACATCGTGGCACCAGCCGAAGCCTCGTCGAACCTGGCCCGGTACGATGGTGTGAAATACGGTTTGCGTGTTGATGGCAAGAATATCGAGGAAATGTATGAAAACACGCGCGCCGAAGGTTTTGGAGAAGAGGTAAAGCGCCGGGTGATGATCGGCACCTACGTTTTATCGGCTGGCTACTACGACGCCTACTATTTGCGAGCCCAGAAGGTCCGTACGCTGATTAAGCGCGATTTCGAACAGGTTTTCGCGCAAGGCATCGACACGATTCTGACCCCGGCCACGCCATCCGCTGCGTTCCCGATCGGGGACAAGGAAATGGCCGCAGACCCTGTCAAAATGTATCTGAACGATGTCTTCACGGTGACGGTGAATATGGCTGGATTGCCTGGAATATCAGTCCCCGCGGGCCTGTCTCATGACGGTCTGCCACTCGGCTTGCAGCTGATTGGCAAGCCGTTTGACGAGGAGACGCTTTTTCAAGCCGGGACAGTAATCGAAGACGCGGCTGGACATTTTGCGGCTGAGCGGTGGTGGTGAGCCGGGCCGTTTGTTGACCACCGTGATCTGGGTGATAGTGGACTGCGTAAGCTGAACCAGCGTCACATCGGCACGAGAGAACCCATGCCTTTGCCAATACTCGCGCTCCTCGTAGTTGCCGGAATCACAGCGATAGTCGTGATCGTGCATTTTACCGGGGGCAGCGCTGAAGCCCGACCACTCGATCGGGAAACCGTCATGGCTCGATTTGCGGAAGACTTTCCACATTTTGGAGCGTGCGAATGTGTACTCTCAGACGATGGTCAGGCGGCTGTGTTATTCTCGCGCGATGACCGGGAGGCTGGCCTGGTCTCACGGATTGGGCGCAACAGTTTGACCCGCTTGCTGGATGCAGATTTGCTTGATGAACCAGGAGTGGGTGAAGATGTGCTGGAACTGCGGTTGCATGATTTTACCTTGCCATTGGTGAAGCTGCGATTGGCGACGCCCGGGGAGGCGAAGCGCGTAGCGAACCGCCTCACGTCAATTCTGGGAGATGCGAGTGATGCCTGAAATTCCAGCTTTTCCGAACGTAACTCAATTGGCCATTCCAGCTTTTGTGCTGCTGATCCTGATCGAGTTGTGGGTATTGCGGCGGTTGCGGCGGCCGGAGAACATCGAGGTAGCCGGCTTTGAAACACGGGATACGACAACGAGCTTGCTGATGGGAGTCGGCAATGTTGTGGCCGGATTGATCTTTGGTTTCGTCGCCTATGGCGTGCTCAGCTGGGCCTATGCGTATCGGTTCTTCGATATCGGTTTTGAATGGTACTGGGTCCTGGGGTGCTTTTTGATCGATGACGCGCGGTACTATTTCTACCACCGCATCGCCCACCGTTGCCGCTGGGTCTGGGCGGAACACGTAATCCATCACTCCAGCCAGCACTACAATCTTTCGACTGCACTGAGGCAAAGCTGGACTGGTGTTTTTACAGGCATGTTCGTGTTGCGCATTCCATTGGTCCTTATCGGTTTCCATCCGGCGCTGATCGTTTTTGTGGGCGGCCTCAATCTGCTTTATCAGTTTTGGATTCACACCGAAGCAATCGGTAAAATGCCCCGATGGTTCGAGGCGGTGATGAACACGCCTTCCCATCACAGGGTGCACCACGCAACGAACCCACGCTATCTGGATGCCAATTATGCCGGAACGCTGATCGTCTGGGACCGGATGTTCGGAACTTTTGTGGAAGAGTTGCCCGAAGACGTACCGCGCTACGGGCTGGTAAAGAATATCGGCACCTTTAACCCGTTCAAGGTGGCATTTCACGAATGGATCAGCATGTTCAGCGATGCGGCCCAGCGGGGTATTTCGATGGGCGATCGACTGAGATATCTTATCAGACCGCCGGGTTGGCGCCATGATCGATCCATCTCGGGATCCGAGGCTCTAAAGGCAGATTATGTGTTGAGAAACCCTGACGAGGCAGGGAAACCGGGATTGCCGGATAAGGCCATGACACGCTAGCTGTACAAACTGTGCTGGGGGCGGAGCGCGACGACTGGCACTGGGAGGAGAAAACCAGCCGTCGCTTGGCAATCCTCTGTGTTTCCCCCGAGAAACGAATCACCAGCCCCCACACAAATTTAGCAGAGCAGGTTCTGGTTGCATAACGTGATATGAACGCGGATAGCGGGTGTGACAAGAAAGCAACAGCATTGAGGCCCGCCGCTGGCCATTTCATCCCTCAATACCCCCAAATGGGGGGGCCCACAGATGCAAATGGCGGCATCTCAATAACACTCTATTGTTCGAACATCAGGCTCGCTTTACCCCCTGGGGCCTGATCTGAATGGACGATTGGTGAAGGGGCATTCATGATATCGTCCGCCCTTGGGGTGGATGACGCAGGAAGCGACTCCCCGAGCGTATGGGGCACATACGCAAGTTTAGCATCCCACGTCATCCACCTACCACTTACACACAAAAACGAAGCCCGTTAAAGCGCAACTGCTGATCATTTTTTGCAATCGATCAGGTGGGGTTCGGGCTCGCCGGCGGCATATCTGCAGTCGGCCGCCAGAGCCGATGCCGGCTGCTGCCCGTCGATCCGCTGCTATCGAAACTTACCGGATGATTGCCGACGCACAATGTGTGTGATTTTGTACGTGCATGGATATCGCACAAATTGTTGATTCAACGGCTTACCCTCTTTCAGACCGGGATTTTGTTTCTTCCTGCGCCAAAGTGCTTGAGCGAGAGGGTGTCCTGGTCTTGCCGGATTTCATCGAACCAATTGCGCTGGCTGCCATGCAGTCTGAAGCTGTTTCTGGCATGGGAGGGGCTTTTTTCTGCGCCCGGAACCACACAGTTTACCTGTCGCCCCGGGATGACGCTTTTGCATCGGATCATCCACGCAACAGAATGGTCGTATCATCCAAAGGATGTATTTGCGACGACGACATCGCTTCTGAATCGCCCTTGCGAACGCTCTACGACAGCTCAGAATTCAGGTCTTTCGTTGCTGCGATAACGGGGGAGAAGGCACTATACCCCTATGGCGATCCGCTCTCTTCCATAAACATTCATTATGCAAATGCCGGACAGGAACTTGGCTGGCATTTCGACAATTCGAAGTTCGCGATCACATTGCTGATTCAGAAACCCGAAGCTGGTGGTCATTTCGAATACATCAAAGACCTGCGGGATGCTGATGCTGGAGAGATGAACTTTGATGGCGTAGGAGAACTCCTGGATGGGCGTCTGTCGCCGCAGCGATTGACCATGGAACCTGGCACTCTGGTGCTGTTTCGCGGGCGCAATTCTATCCATCGCGTATCGCCGACGGAGGGAGCGCTGCCAAGGATGCTGGCGGTGCTGGCATACAACTCGGAAGAAGGGGTCGAGCTTTCGGAAAACGCCCGCTTAACATTTTATGGTCGACTTTGCTGATCTCCTTAACCGGCCATACATTATAGGATCGATTTCGCCGTGCAATCGACCGGTGTTAACCAAATTGCATGAGCCCGTGCCGCATCTTGTGCCCGCGTCGGCAAGGGGCATGCCATGGAAGAAGTCACACTAGCAGCGTTGTTGAATCCGGTTTTGGCCGAGGTTATTGCTGTTGCGTTCTTTGCGTTGTGGACCAAGCAAAAAACGAAGATGCATATCCTGGCGATGTCCTTCGCCTACGCCATCAGCGGTGTTTCATTTGTCCTTTCACACTTCGTGCTCGGCCGCGCCAGCGTTCTAAGTGTCGTCGTTGCCAGTGGCCTCTACATGGCTGGCATTACCGCGCTGGTTTGGGCCATTGGCCATCGGGCCGACAAAAAACCTTCGTTTCTGCTCATGTCGGTCGTTGGCATCGGTGGCACAGCGCTGGCGGCCTATTTGACGTCAATCTACCCGACCATGAACACCCGCAGTCTGGTCATAAACACAACGATCGGTCTGCTGTTCGCTACAGGTGTGTGGAGTCTGCGAGGCAGTCTCAAAAAAAGCTCTCTGGACCGGCTGCTGTTCTGGGTCCTGGTCGCGATTACCGGGCAATTTCTTTTGTTGCCATCGCTGCTTTTGATCAACGGTGCTCATCTGACTTCTTCGGCTTACAGAGATTCGGTTTATTGGCTGATCCTCAATTTCTCACTCGCTGTTTCGTCACTTGTTCTGGCGCTGTCGCTGCTCGCATTGTGTGCTGCTGATCTTCTGCAGCAGGTGCGTGAGCTGGCCAATATTGATAAACTAACCGGCTTGAAAAACCGCCGCGCGTTCGAAGAATCGGTGGACGAAATGTTCACCAGGCTGGATCGGACGCCGGTTCCCGCCAGTGTCGTTGTGGCTGAT